>CAYMWV010000153.1:0-8424 GCA_964394395.1 uncultured Sediminispirochaeta sp. | reverse complement strand
TGGTGTCGACGGCATTAAACAAATAAGAAAGGTCCGCTTCTCCCGAATCGCCGGAAGGGGTGCCCACCGCCAGGTAGACCACCAGAGCGCCGGAAACCCCTCGGGCTGCGTCGGTGCTGAATGCCAGTCGTCCGCTTTCCAGGTTCCGCTTGAGATACTCTTCAATACCGGGTTCATAGTTGGGGGATTTTGCTTTGTTGAGCATCCTTACCTTTTCCGGATCAATATCTACCCCGGTCACCCTGTTTCCGAAATCCGCAAGCCCGACGGCGATTACCAAGCCTACATAGCCCGTTCCGATAATACAAATTTCCTGACTCATTTCGTATGCACCTCTTACTTTTTTTTAATGTGCCCTACCATATAATCGTCCGCAAATAGAAAGCAACCGTATTCCAGCCGTTTTCCGGATCTACATTCTCGGAAAACACCGGATATTCGCCGGGGCCTAGGACCTCCGACGCGCATGCTGCATCCTCGGCCGCTTCACTGCCCCCCTTCACCCTGCGGAACCCGAGGCCGTAGGTAGAGCAGAAATGCTCGACGATGAAATCCAATTCGCTCTCTCCTACAAGGATGACGGTATCATAACCCGTCTCCGCCGCCGCGTTAACTGCATTACCGATCTGCTCCTTGTAGCGCGCCACTATTTTAAGGGTCCGCTTGAAGTAGCTGTAGCTCTTGTCCGACAGCACCCGCATTCCTTTGGGACTTAAGGCGTAGCGTATATTTCTGCTGTTTATCCTGCGGACGGTAAGAAGTCCCTTTTTTGCCAGCCGTTTTACGATGGTATTCGTCATGCCGATGCTCATTCCGACGATGTTTGCTATGTCACGCTGCACAACTCTTTTGTCGTTTTCATCGGCATGATGAATAGTTTCGAGGACTTCTATTTCTTTATCCGGTAAGACGTCTATCGATGTTTCCTTTGAGGTATTGATTATATGGAATTTTCATGCGATAATGGTTTTGGTTACAGCTAGCGCACGGTTCGGTGATATATCAAACCGAACTTCCGGTCGGGTGCCGCATAATTTCCTGCCTATTTTTCCGGATGCAGCCGAAACATGCTATCCGCGCAAAGCAGGAAGTTGTAGAAAAAATCACACCACTTCAATGAAAACCGATATTATCGATGTTCATTTTATGAACAAGTTGAAGTATATCATACTATCACAATTTTTCAAGAAAATTTTGATAATTTACTAACCCGCGGCGCCGGTGATGCTGCATGCGGTTCACGCTGCGCTATTCATCTGATCAATTCTTTTACCTTCTCGAATATTGTATCTACCGAGACTTTCTCGCTCTGGGCATCGGTTTCGATTACGAAATCGGCCCGCTCAGGGTCCTCGTAGGGAGCGGATATTCCCGTAAAGTCGCTAATCTCCCCCGACAGCGCCTTCTTGTACAGCCCCTTAGGATCTCTGCGGATGCACTCGTCTATGTCGCACTTCACAAAAACTTCGACAAAGGAGTCTTCAGGAAAGAGTCCGCGCACATACGCCCTGTCTTCCCGGTAGGGGGATATAAAGCTGCAGAGGATTACCTGGCCGGAGTCGTACATCAGCTTTGCCGCCTGTCCAACCCGCCTAATATTCTTCCTCCGGTCTTCGGCGCTGAACCCGAGGTCCGCGCACAGTCCGTGACGCACGTTGTCCCCGTCTAAGCGGAATACCTGGACCCCTTCGTTAAAGAGCCGTGTTTCAAGGGCCTTGGCTATAGTCGATTTCCCCGATCCCGAAAAGCCGGTAAACCATATACAGAGGGCCTTATGATCGTTCCGGCCCTCCCGGTCTTTCCGGGCTATCTCTCCCGACTCCCACACGATGTTCTTCGATTTGACCGCGGTTCCGATATCCTCGGCGTATTCGCCCTCGAGCTCGACCGTAGTTATGTTTCGCACCATTCCGGCGGCTACCGTCAAGTGTGTCACCGGGTCGATGAGGATGAATCCGCCGGTCGCCCGGTTCTTGTTGTATTCGTCGAAGAATATGGACTGTGCTGTTTTTATCTCCACCCGCCCGATTTCGTTCAGCGAGAGTATCTTCGCCTGTTCGCGATGCAGGGTGTTGACGTCGATCCTATAAAACAGGTTCGTAACGTACGCTTTGACGGGCTTGGTGGTGTGCTGGAGAATATAGTGTGTCGATTTATTGAGCGGTTTACTATCATCCATCCAGCAGAGGGTGGCCTCGATTGTGTTGGAAATATCCGGCAGATTGTTGGGCCGCACGAGCATATCGCCCCTGCTCACGTCGATCTCGTCTTCCAAGGTGATGGTGATAGACTGGGACTCGAACGCCTCGTCCAATTCGGCATCATAGGTGATGAGTTCCTTCACCTTCGATTGCTTTTTCGACGGTAGAACGCAGATATCCTCGCCCCGCCGAATAGTACCCGAAACGACCTTTCCCGAGAAACCGCGGAAATCCTGATGGGGCCGGCTTACGTACTGTACCGGGAAACGAAAATCCACCAGGTTCCGGTCGGAGGCGATAGTCACCGTTTCCAGATGGGAGAGCACGCTCGGCCCATCGTACCAGGGCATATTTTTTCCATGGTTTACCACGTTGTCGCCCTTAAGAGCGGAGATGGGAATAAACACAATGTCGTGAACATTGAGTTTTTGGGAAAACTCCAAGAAGTCCCGGACAATCTCATTGTACCGCTCTTCGGAATACCCTAGAAGGTCCATTTTGTTGACCGCGACGAGCAAATGGGGAATACCGAGGAGCGAGGCGATAAACATGTGCCGCTTCGACTGAACCACCATGCCGTTTCGGGCGTCCACGAGGATGACCGCCAAGTTTGCCGTAGAGGCCCCGGTTACCATGTTGCGGGTGTACTGCTCGTGCCCCGGGGTGTCGGCGATGATGAACTTCCGCTTAGGTGTTGAGAAGTAACGGTAGGCGACGTCGATGGTTATCCCCTGTTCCCGCTCCGCCCTGAGTCCGTCTAGGAGGTAGGCCAGGTTTACCTCTTTTTCTCCCCTCAGCCGGCGGGTCTGTTCCAAGGCGTCGAGCTGGTCCTGGAAAATCAGCTTGCTGTCGAAAAGCAAGCGCCCGACAAGGGTGCTCTTTCCGTCGTCGACGCTGCCTGCGGTGGTAAAGCGGAGTATTTCCCGCTCGAGGTAGGTTCTCGTCGCCTTTTCGGTGTCCGTTTTCTGTGTATCCGTCGTATACGGCGTCATTAAAAATACCCCTGAATCTTTCGGTCTTCCATTGCTGCTTCCGAGCGCTTGTCGTCGGCACGGCCTCCCCGCTCGGTGGTCCTTGTGCCGGCTATTTCCCGCACGATGTCCTCCATAGACTTAGCAATCGACTCCACCGCGCCGGTGCATGTCATGTCGCCGATAGTACGAAACCGGACCCGTGCATTTTCCCATTTCTCCCCCGGAAAAAGAGAAAGATATTCCGATTTTGCAAGGATAACTCCGTCTCTCCGGACGATCTCCCGTTCGTGAGAAAGGTAGAGGGACGGTATATCGATTTTTTCGGAGAGGATGTACTGCCAAACATCGAGTTCGGTCCAATTACTGAGCGGAAAAACCCTGAAGTGCTCCCCCGGATTCTTCTGGGCATTGTAGAGGCTCCAAAGCTCGGGTCGCTGGTTTTTCGGGTCCCATGCGCCGAACTCGTTACGAAAAGAGAAAAACCGCTCCTTTGCCCGGGCCTTCTCCTCGTCCCTCCGGGCGCCGCCCAAAGCGGCGTCGAACTTGAACTCCCGCAGGGCATCCAATAATGTTACCGTTTGCAGTGAATTCCTGCTCGAATTCGGACCGGTCTCTTCCTGCACCCTCCCGGCATCGATAGATTCCTGGACCGTACGGACAATGAGATTGGCTCCCAGTTTTTTCATAAACCGGTCGCGGTACTCCAGGGTTTCGGGGAAATTATGTCCCGTATCGATATGCATGAGGGGAAACGGTATCTTCCCGGGATAAAAAGCCTTCAGGGCGAGATAGGACATACAGATCGAGTCTTTTCCGCCCGAAAAGAGCATTACCGGCCTTTCGAACTGCGCCGCCGCCTCGCGTATGACGAAAATCGCCTCCGATTCGAGTTGTTGTAAATGGTTCACATGGTATGAAGACACAATTTTTCTCCTGATATTTCACTGAACACCAGGTGTTTAACTCCCTCATTTCCCGAAATATAGGAGTGAAAACAACACCCCGGACGCTTCCCGGACCGTGTATTCAATCTGTGTTACACCATAGCAATTTCTTCATCGGAAATCAATGAGTAATCGGTTTTCTCGGCCAATACACCAGGGCATAGAATATGCTTTCAGGTGATTCGCCGGTCCGGACCGGAGAGAGTGCCGGACCTCGGCACCGGGAGGTGGTCGTCGGCTGGAAGCGGTGAGAATAGGAGGTGCCGGGATTAAGAGTTACGAGATCATCACGGGACTTAATCAATATACAGATTATACATAACCGCGTAAGTCGACCACTTGAACTCCAACAATGATAAATTTTCGACCGCCGTGGTGACAGGCCATTCTATGTAATCATCTCCCGGCTCAATCGGGATGGTACCACCCTCACTTCCGTGAGGAGTCGGGTCGGGAAAAAATCCTCCGCCATTGAATTGAATAAACACACCAACCAGCCCCAATGAAACTGCCTGCTGGTTTGCCTCGGTTACAGTACCGTCGGGATGCTGGAGCAGCCATCGAATATGGACACCATTGATCGTATTATCTGCGGCAATATCGAGCCTGAACTCCGGTATATAACCCACGGGGACATTACCACCCTCGATGAAATCGCTTGGCGCGGATGGATCGGCTATTACGAGAATCTCATCTCCGTCCTTGATAATCCAATCGCCCTTGCTCTTGAAATCGTCCGATGAAAAGGTATGCAAAACAGGATAATAGCTTCCATTGGAACCGGTAAACGCCTCGACTTCGTATTCATTACCAAGAGGATCAATCAGAGTCTTCACTCCGGCAGATACATCTGTGGCTGTCGAACGAAATTCTACGTTGAAGGTAGTCGGGAACTCATAGAGATTCGAATCAATATAATTATCAGCCGATGTAAAATCCGAAATAGTAATTCCCGGATCTACCTGTTGGCGGATCCACATATCCGTAACGGCCTGTTTGTTGTTGAGGAGGTAGTTTCTTAAAGAATTTGCGACAACCTGCAACGCTTTTTCTGTAACGGATAATTGCTGGAGAACTCCAAGGTCCACTGAGAACGAGCTCGATGCCGAGTTCAGGTCAGTTGTAGAAGGAGCTACATCGAGACTTTAATCCGCCGTCGACACATTTCCTAAGTCGAGATTCTGATCCATGGCTTCCGGATTCAATCCTCTCAAATAATTCAGATCCGAGCTGTCGGGAATTCCTACGATCTTGATCGACTCAGGATCGACGCCGTCGGAGCCGGAATCGACCAAGGCCAGCACAGCCGTATGAAAGCTTCGATCGATAGGCCAACCTCCTACGGTCACGGAAAAATCACTGTTGTCGGTTATCTTCACCGGTTCATGCATATACTTGAAGAAATATTCTGACTCGATAAAACCGAAGCCGTCCGAATAGAGGGGTACAACCCACAGCTCGTCATACACCACACCCCCAGCCTTGGCCTGAGGGTCCGTAAAGCTGCGGGAAACCGTCCCCGAATATCTACCGGACACAAGATAGCTGTCTAATACCGGTTCCATGCTGCAGGAAATGAAAAAGAACCCTAACGCCCCACAAAATACAATACTATACAGACTATATAGGAGTTGCTTGATTATTGTAGTTCGGTTGTATGATTTCGATTCCGTCAATTTATTATCCTCCAGAGCTTGAGCCTGCTGTCGCTCGTGGAAGTAGAGGTCAATCCGGATACAAGTACATTCCCGTTACTATCGACAAGAATGTGCCTTCCCCTTTCCTCTTCGCCATTATCATAGGAAGCATATCCGTCAGGCTGATTAAAAGTGGTATCTATACTGCCGTCGGATCCGTATTTCCACACCCGCATATCATCATTATACCAGCGTAACGTCTCACGGAATCTCGTATGCGAGGTCTGGGACAACAAGATGCTCGCCATAGAGACCGAGGACCTCCTCGCTAACGCGCTGAAACTCCCGGTGGTAGGGGGTGATGACAGATGTGTTCCATCCGGGAACCGATTGTGCGTTGGAGGCCGGCGCGTTGCGCCGGCCCCGTACGCCGAGTCCTACTTCAGTTCATCGAAGCGCGGATCACCGGAAAGATCAACGAGAAACGCCTCATAGTCGGCAAGCGACATGTCCGCAAGCTCGTTATCGTAGATGCTCATGATCTCCGCCGTCACACTGTCCACGATCGATTGATCGCTGAATGTGTAATAGGCCGGCAGCTCACCGTCCACGCGGACCATGGGCGCCTCAACCATCGCGTACCGGCCGGAGTCCGCGTCGTAGTAGTACATCTCCTCGAAGTTCACCTCCGGAAGATGCAAGTCGTTCTCGTCCAGGTCACCCTGCGTTCCCGCGCTCTGGTGATCGAGGAAGTACTGGTAGCTCGTCCACGACTCCTCGTGCGTTTCACCTTCCCAGTCGGTCCACGACCCCGTCTGCGTCTCGCCCTCTTCGCGGGCGACGTTGTAGTCAGCGTGCGTGTCCGCGAGAGGAAGCAGACGCTTCAACGGGTACATGTAGCTCATGAAGAGCGGTTCGCCGAGGAAGGTCTCGGCAGCCGGAACCTGGTAGCCGGCTGTCATGCGCGTCGCGCTCTTCGCATTGTCCCAGTCGGTCCAGTAGTACTCGGTGTCACCCTCGGTGAGCACACCGTCGCTTTCGACCCAGACGATCGACCAGTGGGAGTTGGGGTCGTAGCCGGTCAGGGTCGGCCATGTCGTACCGTCGGTCGAGTACGAGTCCCAGGCGCCGTCGCCGCTCGTGTCCTTGATCCAGAACTCGCTCGGTGCGGTAGCCTCGAGTGTCTGAAGGTTGAACCGCTCCTCTTCGGGCGGGAACCAGATCCGACTCAGGTCGTTGTCACCCCAGGATCGCGAGATGAGCGCGCCGTCCGCACCGTAGAACTCGCCGTACGCGTAGACCGACGTTTCGTACGCGTACTTGGAGAGGATACCTCCCATCGTGTCGTTGCCCCATGCGACGCTCGAACCGGTGCCCGACTTCATCAAGACGGAAAACGAGCCGTCGGAGTTGGGGGCCGCGTGAGCAACACCCGAGTATCCCCCGACCGACTGGGCAAGAACGGACTCGCTGCTACCGGAGTCGAAGCTAGCGTAGATAGCACTAGTACCCCATTCCTCGGTCGCCATGTTGCCGGTGAGTTCGACGCGATAGTCTGACCCGTCGTACGATACGACCAACACCAGGTAGTAGTCGACAAGAAGCGGCTCAGAATAGCCCTGATCCATCGTGAAAAACCACTCGAGGCTCGCAGAGGTGGACGAGCCGGTTACGCGGTACTTCCCAAAATCGACTATCTTGGACTGTGCGCCCGGTATAACGTCGGCTAGATCGATCAGACCGGCGGTCACAATGTCGCCGTCCTGCACGTCATTGGGAATCGTGAGCTTCACGACCTCGAGAACCGCCTTCGTATTGGGCTCAACCCCCGTCTGCCGCTGAAGCTCGGCCCACCCGGACGACCGAACCGACTCGAGGTTCGAAGCCTCGACCGTCACCACGTCACCCATGGCGCGGCTGATCGATCGGGTCGAGTCGTTGGTTCCGGTGTCCGTGCTGAGACTCGCGGGGAGGTTGGCGCGAAGCTCGGGCATGTTCTGGACGAGCGAGCCGATCGAATCGATGGTTGTAACGTCGTAGGCGCCGGGGGTCATGGGCCCGGTACAGCCGGCGAGCAGAATGACGAGGGCAACCAGGACGGTTGCAGTTAGAGAAAAGATTTTATTCATAGAGTGCTCCTTGTTAAACAAAGGTATTTTGAGAAGGACGGGGCTCAAAAATCAGTTTTCTCTACTTAATCCATTCTCAACACTTATACTAATAACTAAAGATAGATCCGTCAAGAATAAATAGGCATAAAACTGCAGTTTTTTCGTTTAAGAGGCCGATTTCTTTGTACGAGAGCCAGTTATCATAACTGTAAGAGAGTGCCCCCGATCGTGGGGACGATTGACGAGTCGTGATTTTAGTAGAAATGGAACCGGGGAATTAAATCGGCCGGCGCAATGCCGGAGCTGCATATCCACCGTTATCCGTTATTTTCCTAAAAGACGTCAATCCAGAAGCTCATCACCTGTGATAAACTTTTTGTCGCTCTTCTCTGCTTTGCTGATATAGTTTTCTATAAACCGAATATCCTGAATATCTTCATACAGCTCATACATCGATTTCTTTATAAGTGTAGATTTATCTTCGTGGAAATATTCAGCGAGATATTCTAAGATTTTCTCTTCTTCGTCATTCAATCTTACAGATACTACGGCCATTT
>CAYMWV010000152.1:0-8437 GCA_964394395.1 uncultured Sediminispirochaeta sp. | reverse complement strand
GGTATGGGCATTGTATTTCTTCCCGGAATGATGACCGGACAAATCCTGGCAGGAAGCTCTCCGGTCTTGGCAATCCGATACCAGATTGGAATTATGATGGGGATTCTTGGAGCGGTAACGATTACTGTTTTTCTTATGACGTCTATAGGGTACCGGACATTTTTTACCGCCAATGCAACGCTGGTAGAGGAAGCCCGAAAATAATCTCGACCCAATAGTGAGGCTCTGAGCAGGTAGTTCATAGCTCCCATTCTCTGAAAACTCTTTTCTATGGTCAGATATCCGCTCGGAAAAAGCAGCACTGCAGGAGGAATGTGTTCAACTTCAAACGAAGCCATCTGCTCATCACTGAGTTCAATCTTTTCAAGATCCGGCAGGAAATACCGGTCCTGCTGTATCAACCGTACCTTGAGGAGGGTGAGTCAATTTCATTACAAAACAGGCACATATGGATGCAAAAGATGCAGCAGCGACACTCTGTACCTGCCTAAGCCTTCTGTACCTGTTTAAGCCTTCCCCAGGTGCCGAATTCAGCCCGTCCCGCAACATTAATCCCACTGAATCGAGGCTGTCTAAACCGCTATATGTGGTGCTATCGTACTCTTTTCAACGCTATATGTAGCGTGTTTGACACTCATGATAGGTTGCGGGACAATTACATATTTATGCAGAATACTTGCAGCCAGGGTCTGATAGGGGATACCTTCCTGAATCGATAAGGCTGAATAGTTGGCGAATTGCTGGGGTGTATTTTGGTCAATAATGCCTGACCAAAATTGGTCAACGCCCATTGACCAAATATAATTACATGATACAATTGTATTGTTATGTTTGAAGAACTTGATATCCATAATCTTTTCAGGGAAGCACCTGAAGATTTTTATTCCAGGGATCCTCAATTAAGAAAACTCAAGCAGTATCCTTATGTGTATAAAAGCTCGATGATAGAGGAGTCGGTATTCACCATGCCGGGGATCTATCTTTTAACGGGTGGACGGCAGACAGGAAAGACCACTTTTCTGAAGCAGTTTATCGCCTATCTGCTGAAAAAATGTGCGGTAAATCCACAGCGGATATATTTCATAACCGGAGAAATCATAGATACCCATCATTCTCTCCGCAGACTGATTCAACAAATTCTGCCGGATGACCGGAAATCACTGTTCTACCTTTTTCTGGATGAAATCAATTATATCAGAGACTGGGATCAATCAATAAAATACCTCTACGACGCGGGTCTTCTTGAAAATTGTGTTGTAATTTTGACCGGCAGTGATAATTACATTATCCGAACGGCGATGAAGAGATTTGCGGGTCGACGCGGGGCTGCCGGTAAAGTTGATTTTACCTATCATCCTCTTTCGTTTCTGGAATACTGCACATTGAAGTCTGATTCTGATAATCCTGATATGCTGTTACAGAATTATCTTCTGCATGGGGGATATCTTCCGGCGATCAATGATTTTGAAAGCAGCGGCACAATAGCGAAAGGGACAATATTGACCTATCTGCACTGGATCTCCGGTGATGTATTGAAACATAATAAAAGTGAACATTACCTATACGAAATCTTTGAAGGCATATACGCAAGCTACGGAAGTCAGGTATCATGGAACAGCCTTGTAAAACATCTTTCAATAGAACATCACAAAACCGTTTCAGATTATATGTCAATACTGGAAGAGATGCATGTTCTTCACATCATTTCCGCAATCCGGGAAGACAAGCTGAAGGCAGCACCCAAAAAAAACAAAAAACTCTATATGCGGGATCCGTTTATTTATAACTGCATACACACCGCACTGAGCAAGCCGGTTGGAATCCGCAAAACTGTGGAGTTATTGGAGGATAATAATTTTGCTGCGCCCCTGATTGAGGGGATTTGTATCGACTACCTTTCCCGAAGATTTCCGGTCTACTACATAAAGGGGAACAAGGGGGAGGTTGATATTGCTGTGGTAATACATAACAGGATGGTTCCAATAGAAGTAAAATGGACCAATCAGGTTAGAATTGAAGAATTAAAACAGATACGGAACTATCATAACGGCTGGCTGGTTCATAAAGGGGAAAAGGCAAAAGAAATCACAAATCTTAAGACCATACCGGTTACTGACTTTCTGATGACGCCCCTTGAAGAAATGGAATCTTTATTGCTTTCTTGATCCAGGGTATGATGACTCTCCTGAAAAAAGCCATGATCGATGAAAGGTTGTATTGATAGTTGGGATATTCAAGCTGATCAACCCGTCAAGCTCTCTCAGCACGTCCCCTCTTCCCGTACCACATATACCGGGTCGATGAAGAGGTCAGGACGGTTACAATAACAAGAGTACTCCAGACAAAACGAGATATTAGTCAGCTGCTATAGTAAAGCAGCTGAAATTGCCTATATAAAGGCCCTTCGAAACGAGAGATAATCATTTTGAGAATCCTGGTTGACACCAACATTATCATCTCCGCAATCATATTTCCAAAAAGTAAAACAGCTTCCGTGTTTAAGCATATATTGGAATGTCACGTGCCGGTTATATGTACCTATACGATTAAGGAGAGTTATAAGGTTTTTGAGAGGAAATTTCCAAACAAAGTTTATGCACTTGATACGTTTTATGAGGACATTGATTGTGAATACTTTTCCACGCCGGAAAAGCTTCAGCCGTCAGAGTTCCCTGACATACGGGATATTAACGATCTACCCATTTTAGCATCTGCCATTCTCTCGGATGCGGATATTCTTTTAACCGGAGATAAGGATTTTGACGAAATAAAAATCAAGAAGCCTCTTGTTTTAAGTCCTTCCAGATATTATGAGTTATTGTAAGCCGCCGGGGCTTCCGGCGCTCTGACATATCCCCGAAACACAATAATAAATGAACCCGGAATCACCGAGCTGTTTTTCTCAGTGGCGTCACAGGTAATAGCGGAACAGGTAATCGATCCTCAGTTTGCGCATCTGGACTCAACAACCTTCAGTGTGAATGTGGGAGATATGATTAAACAGGGACGCCCTCTGCATAGAGCGTATCGGGACAAAAGTCCTGCTCGTGGATCCATTGAATGCTTCCATTAAACGGCCTGACTGTATTAAAAAGTGTTGGGTTTTTCAGTTCTTTAAAGACACCTTTGTCCAAATAAGGTTTCACATCAAATATTCTCTTTTCATTATTTATAAAAGGTATCAAAAGACTATAATCAGAGGAAGGTGTTACGCCTTTTACTCTCGGATTCATATATGCTCCTATTTAAGGGGGTCAATTTTATAGATTTCATTGCCTTTACTAGATAGTTTCAAATTGAGGCTGTCCCGCAACCTTTCCTGAGCATTATGTACGCTACATATAGTGGTTTAGACAGCTTCGATTCAGTGGGATTAATGTTGCGGGACGGGGTGAATTACCCCCATTAATTCCCCATCTGGAATTGAAATAACTGCTTCATCATCTTGATATTTAACATGAATATGGGGGATATTATGTCTTCGGATATCAAAAAAAATAGAGTGATACGATAATTCCATAAAGCATCGATATAATCGCCATGTTTTTAATCTAACAAATTATCCACTTTTTTTAAAGCCTTCTTCCAGACCTTTTCCGTTATCCGCTGCAATGGTAAATGCTTGTAACGTTAACCTTATCTTGATAATCCCTGTTTTCCTGGGCTACCTTCTGTTCTTTTAGAAGTTACGGGCTTCAGACAGCTTTGAACCGGCTCATGAGTGAGGGAAGTTTGGGCTCTCCCTCCTTTCTGGTGAACTCACCGGTATGGGGATCGAAACGATACTCCTCTTTCAGGCGGTCGCAGTTGGCGATCACTTCGCAGACAGCCTTTCCGATGAACCGGACCTCCTCGTCGGTGAGGGTGGGATGGAGGGAGATCCGTACCCATCCCGGCTTCTCGGTCAGATCTCCCTGATCGATCATTTCGGTAATGTGACCGGAGGTCTCCTGATTGATGGAGAAGAGAATGTGCCCGTAGGTTCCCGCGCAGCTGCAGCCTCCCCTGGTCTGAATCCCGTAAAGATCGTTGAGAAGTTTTACCATTAGATTGTGATGGACCCCGGGGGCGTAGATGGATATGATTCCCAGGCGATCCAGATTTTGTGCTTCCAGCAGGAAAATCCTCGGTTCTTTCTTCAGCTCTCCCAGAAGGATCTCCATCTCTTCCTCTTCCCTGGCCAGGATGTTTTCAGTTCCCATTTCCTCTTTCAGACGGATCGCCGCAGCGGTCCGGATGGCCTGGAGAAAACCGGGGGTGCCTCCGTCCTCCCGAAGCTCAATCTCGTCCAGATAACTGTGGCTGCCGAAGGGGGTGGTCCATTTCACGGTTCCCCCCCCGGGCTGATCGGGAACAGAGCGATGATAGAGTTTATTGTTCAGCACCAGCACTCCCGAAGCTCCGGGGCCCCCCAGAAACTTATGGGGAGAAAAATAGATTCCGTCCAGGTACTCCTCCGGATTCTCCGGATGCATTTTGATCTCCACATAGGGGGCCGATGCGGCAAAGTCAATAAAACAGATACCCCCTGCCCGATGCATCATTCCAGCCATCCGGTGATAAGGGGTGATGATTCCGGTAACGTTACTGCAGGCGGAAAAAGCCCCGATAAGAAGGGGACGGTGGCTGTTTTCCTCAAGGATTTTTTCAAGATAATGGAGATCGGGCATTCCCGAAACATCCTCTCTGGGGAGGATGCTTACGTCGCAGGCGCATTCCTCCCAGGTAATCTGGTTGGAATGATGCTCCATATGGGTCACGATCACCAGGGGCCTTTTCTCATTCCGGCATTCCGCAGAACAGCCTTCGGGCAGCCGAAGTCCCATGATCCGCTGAAGTTTATTGATCGCAGCGGTCATCCCGAAGCCTGTGAGAAACAGGGAGTCCCCAGGTCCGGCGCCTAGATGGTTTTTAATCACCTCCCGGGCCTCATGATAGGTTCTGGTCATAACGGTCCCTGAGTAGGTGGTCTCGGTATGGGTATTGGCAACCAACGGTCCCACCTCATTTCGCATGAAATCTTCCAGGGGGCCGTACATCCGGCCGCTGGCCACCCAGTCGGCATAGATGAGAGGCAGAACCTCTCCCGAGGCCAACTTCATGGTGGCATCCTTCCCGATGATATTGTTTCTGAACTTTTCAAAATATGTTTCCAGTTTCACCTGTCATTCCTTGTTTGATCTATTGGTGCTTCTCTATTTTATACCATAGCAATCCCGAATGGAATACCGAAAAAGGTTTGCTTGATGAGCGCTGTTTCCATCTTTCCTGTTCAGTCTTTATATGGGGAAATTACATCAAGCATAATCTTGAGAAACAATGCTTTTGTGTGTATAATAATAGTAAGATATGCACATTGGAGGTGTTGAGATGCGTACAAATATAGTGATAGATGATAGTTTAATGAATGAAGCTATTGAATTATCTGGATGCACAACAAAGAAAGAAACGGTCGAAGAGGCATTAAAAATATTAATAAAATACAAACAACAAAATTCGATAAGATCTTTAAGAGGAAAATTGAGATGGGAAGGCGATCTTGATGGAATGAGAACTGATAAATGATTGTTGTAGATACTTCAGCCTGGATAGACTATTTTAATGGAAAAATTGCACCTCATACGGATAGATTAGATAAAGATTTAGGAATAGAAAGGGTAATTATTGGAGATTTAATAATCGCCGAATTATTGCAAGGATTTCGAAATAATAACGATTATAAAATAGCGAGAACACTAATAGAAAGACTGGAATATAGAGATTTCGCAGGAAAAGAAGTATCCATAAAAGCAGCAGATAATTATAGGTATTTAAGAAAAAGGGGAGTAACAGTGAGAAAAACAATAGATGTGATAATAGCTACTTTTTGTATAGAAAATGGATTTTCGTTGATACATAATGATAAAGACTTTGAAGCATTTGAAAAATATCTCGACTTGAAGATAAGAAAATAACAATAAAGAGTCCTCTGAAAAAAGGTCGAAATACGGAAAAATAGTATTTTTAAGTTACTATAATATAAAGACTTAGAATTTCATATGTCGCCGCTGAGCCCCTTTTTTCAGAGGACTCAATAAACCGATAGATAAGCCGTTCGAGCGGAAAGCCCAGGCAAAACGGGATATTAGTCAGCTGCTATAGTAAAGCAGCTGACACCTCGAGGGCTTTAGAGAGGGTGTTGACCATTGGCGGCCTTATAATTACTATTAAGTAAGGAAAGTAAGGAGGAGTATATGGTGTTGGCGAAGATTACTTCCAAAGGGCAGATCACTATCCCTAAAGAAATTCGCGAAAAACTAAGGCTGTTCAATGGGGATAAAGTTTTTTTTGTAGAGGAAAAAGGGAAAATCTATTTTGAAAATGCCTCACAGGTTGCACTGGATCGGATTCAGGAGGAGGTGAGGGATGATGCTGCAAACACCAACTTTAAAAGCGAAAAGGATGTAATTGCCTATATAAAGGCCCTTCGAAACGAGAGATAATCATTTTGAGAATCCTGGTTGACACCAACATTATCATCTCCGCAATCATATTTCCAAAAAGTAAAACAGCTTCCGTGTTTAAGCATATATTGGAATGTCACGTGCCGGTTATATGTACCTATACGATTAAGGAGAGTTATAAGGTTTTTGAGAGGAAATTTCCAAACAAAGTTTATGCACTTGATACGTTTTATGAGGACATTGATTGTGAATACTTTTCCACGCCGGAAAAGCTTCAGCCGTCAGAGTTCCCTGACATACGGGATATTAACGATCTACCCATTTTAGCATCTGCCATTCTCTCGGATGCGGATATTCTTTTAACCGGAGATAAGGATTTTGACGAAATAAAAATCAAGAAGCCTCTTGTTTTAAGTCCTTCCAGATATTATGAGTTATTGTAAGCCGCCGGGGCTTCCGGCGCTCTGACAGACCTCCGAAACAGGAAAATGTTCCGCTGATAACCTGAATACCGAAAATCGGGAAAGGAAGATGTGAATAGCTGTTCCTTTCGCACAAGTTAGCAGCTGCCCTGGAGTGGGAGATCAGGCTCTCTTCCGTTCCTGGTAAAGGAACAAAAGCTTGAGATACCGGGAAAGCTTCATAGTCAAGGGTGTTCAATCCTCCCCGGCTCCATTGCACAATGTGAAATTTCTTCCCTATAATAAGCCAATGAATGATCTGCCCGATAAGACCTTTAACCTGATCGACAACGCCATCGGCCAGCTTCCTTCGGTGGTGAAGGATATTGCCGAACTGAAGGAAGCTGCTTCCAATCCTGACCTTGATATCAGCGAGAGACTCGACGCTTTTGAGGATATCATCGCCTCCGAGGTGGGGGATACCATGCTGACCCGGGCCCGGAACATAGAGCGGGAGGTGGGGCTTCGGCAGATCTATCTGAAATTCGAGGGGGGGAACCCTTCGGGAACCCAGAAGGACCGGATCGCCTTCGCCCAGGTGCTCGATGCCCTGCGCCGGGGTTATGATACCATCACTTTTGCCACCTGCGGTAATTACGGCGTGGCAGTCTCCTTTGCAGCAGCTCTGGCGGGGATCCAGTGCCGGGTTTTCATCCCCGATACCTACCACTCCCCCCGGGAAAAGGAGATGGTGCGATGGGGTGCCCGGATAATCCGCTACGGATCGAGCTACGAGGAGGCGGTGATCAGGTCCAGTAGGGAGGCAAAGGATGAGGATCTCTACGATGCCAACCCCGGGGGGCTGAACACGGACCTGCAGCTTCGGGCATATCAGGAAATTGCCTACGAAATCTATGACGAACTGCGGGATGCTCCTGCGGCGGTGGCTGTCCCGGTGTCCAACGGTACCACCCTGGCGGGAATCTACCGGGGTTTCCTCAACCTCTACCGGCGGGGCAAGACCTCCCGGATTCCCCGGATCATAGCCGGCTCCAGCACAAATCAGAATCCCATTATCGTCTCCTATCAGAAGGGGCTGGAGAGCTGCGAAGACCTGGACCCGGCCTCCCTCAGGGAATCCCTGGTGAACGAACCGCTGATCAACTGGCATTCCATCGACGGGTCCATGGCCCTGATGGCGATTCGCCAGAGTAATGGCTGGGGGGATAATTCCGGAGACAGGAAAATGAGTTATTACGCTAACTTTATAAGAACCCATGAGGGACTTTCCGTACTTCCCGCCTCTACGGCGGGTTTGCTGGCTCTCTTGATGTACCATAAAAAAACACCCCTGCCTGGAGACCGGTACGTGGTGGTTCTGACAGGAAGGAGATAGGATGAACAAGGATGGAGTTGCTCTGGTCTACTGTGAAGGTGCCTTTGATACCACCTATGGGAAGAGTGCCCACGGACTGGTGCGCTTTACCCGCAGATACGAGGTGGCGGCTGTTATGGACAGCCATCTTGCAGGGCAGGATGCGGGGGCCTTCCTCGACGGGGTGGATAAGAACATCCCCCTGGTGGCTTCCCTGG
>CAYMWV010000151.1:0-8490 GCA_964394395.1 uncultured Sediminispirochaeta sp. | reverse complement strand
ATCGTCGCCAGTTTGTTAACTGGCGGACCACCGCCAGAGGCGGTGGTTTGCTTTTGCAATCAAGTTTTCAATTGTTATTTTGCCACATTGAGAATTCCTGTTAGAGAAATCATCTCCAGGGGAACGAGGCCCCGGCTCCAGGGTTTTAATCTACTCCACTTCTTCAAGTTCCCCTTCAAGTTCCTCGATTTCACTTGGCTCTTCAAGAACCGCAGGCTCATCAACTGCTCGCTCAGTTTCAGCTGATTCAAGCTCTTCGACCGGCTCAAGCTCTTCGACCGATTCAAGCTCTTCGACCAGCTCAAGCTCTTCGACTGGCTCAAGTCCCTCAGGTGAATCAAGTTCCACAAGCTCCTCGAGTTCATCAAGCTCTTCAACAGTGTCGGCAGCTTTCTGCCTTGCTTCCTGAGCTGCCTCCTCTTTCTGCTTCACCTCATATTCAAGAATACTTGTTCTGATACTGATGAAAACCATGGGATAGACGTAATGAAAAAAGTGGCTTCTCTGGTAGGTTCGCTTCTCCCTGAAAGAGCTTTCAAGCTCCATCCACTCTTTTATCTTTTTCATGTAATCCCGATATCCTTCAAAGGGGATGTGGGGCTTTTCCGGTATATCATCCTCTTTAACAATATCCTGCAGGGTTCCGAGGATTTCAAAAACCTGAAAGAGGGACTTTCCATCCACCAATTCTTTCTGTGCCGCTTCCCGGTCTCCATCATGCTTTTTTATGAGCTGCTCATATTTAACGGGCATCATGTAGGAGATAATCTCCTCAAACCGCAATTTGATACCCTTTTTTGCAAACAGGTCATCCAGTCCATTAATGACAAAGCGGTTGCCCCGGTAATATTGGAGCATTCCCACAATGCGGTCAGCCCCCTCGTCTCCTTTTTGCAGAAGCAAGCTTACCTGATTTTTAAGCGCCTCGGGCAATCCCGGGTTAACCTGTATACTGTAGGTGTTAAACTCTGCGTTCCGCTTGTCCTTGAGCTTTACCATACTCTCCTGGAAAAGCTCTTCCCGGGTTATATCCCTGAAAGCTCCAAAGAGTGCTTCCGCCTCTCTCTTGAACCTCCGGTAGTAGTCATCTGCTATCCCGGTCTTATTGAGAATAGTGTAAAGGTCTTCGCTGATACGAAAACCACCGATGGGAGCGGTAGCCTCCATCCTCTTGGCCTTGATAACCGGTTCGCCAATTACATCCCATTGGCGGGCCCCTTCGGGGCCAAAGTTACCTATGGTAACTTCGCCGATATTTGCCCCGATCCGGATCCGGATCTGAAAGAAGGCGTTAATTGCCTGACTTAAATCGTGACTGGTACGAAGGGCTCCAATAATATCGAAGGCTTGCTTCACCGATCGTCGGGTTTCATCATCAGCGTCAAATAGAAATCGATCGTTAGCCTGGTTAAAGAGGAAAGCTACCCGCTGCATCTCGACACAGGTGTAGAAAAGCTCCTTGGCAATATGCATTTCTGTCTCATCATGGTTAAGTTCCCGTACCGCCGGATCAATGATCCCGCCAAAATGAAACATGACGGAGTCACCTTCAATTTTGTTGAGAAAGCCCCCATGACGTTTCAGCACCGAATTGAAGGCAGCGTAGAGTCCGTTGAGAACCATCTGGTTCTCCTTGGGGCTGAGGAATTTGCTGAGGTAGGTGTAATCCGCAATATCAATAAAACCGATCCCGATAATCTGTTCCTGACTGGAAGAGGGGATCTCCCCATTTTCCAGGATGGCATCAATCAATTGTTTGGGAAGGTAAAACTCCTCGATCTCTTTTCGGAAAGTGATCTCCCGGCCCGCCTTCTGCAGCTCCAGTGCCTCATCCCGCTGCCGGACAAGCTTATTCATATCATCAATCTGTTCATCTACAGAAAGATCACTCTTATCTATCTCCTCAATTAAGCGGCGGATCTGGTCAACATATCGATCATCCGCATCTTCCAGGCCGTTGTTTTTTAACAACTCCCTTAAATAGAAAGCAGCATAGGATGGAAGTGCAGAATTACGCCGCACCACATCTTTTGCATGTTCTAAAAGCGTTTCCGGCTCAAAGAAGGTAGTTCCACCCTGTTCAATTACCCTTTTCTCCATACCGTTATAGTAGCACAAAGGAGAGATGAAAGAAAGATAAAACCTCTAGAGAAATATCTGCAAAGCTCCGATCATAGCGCCCAGGAGGGCGCCAAAGAGGTTGATATATTTCAGATGGGTCTTTATAACCACCAGGAGCAGCTCTTCTACCCGCTCCACCTCCAGTTCATCAATCCGGTTAACTACAAGGGTGTGTACATCCACATTCTCCAGGATGGGATCGATATTCTTATCAAGAAGCAGGAGGACAGCATCTGTTATTCCCCCAGTTAGCTCTCTCCTGCTCTCCTCAGTGAGAATAATAAGCTCCTTTGGCGCAGTAGTTAGAAGGCTGGAAATGACTCCACCCTTCCTACTCCTTTTCCCTCTTTCAAAGAGCAGTTGACTTAGCGTGGTAGAGGCATCCTGGGGATCTTTAAAACCAAACCAGGATGCGATACGGGAGAGAGGAATCCCCGCAAAACTGCTGCCAAGCTCTTGTAAAAAGTTGGTAAAACCGCCCTCAGGAGCAATTCCTCCACCGCTCACCTTCTGAAAGAGGGCAGAAACCCGCTCTTTTCTCACTCTGTGGAGTACCACTTTGAACCATTGGACCACCTTTTTCCGGATTGCCTCATCCTGAAGCCCTCGGTAGAGCTGTATTCGGGCATCTTCTACGATGGAAGGCATCTTTTCTACCAAGGCTCTATCATATTGCCCTGCCATCAGCATAAATCGCTGCATGCTGTTTAATCGGGAAAGAACATCATCAAGAAAGAGGCGCCCCCTTAGTTCCAGCTGCTTCTTTATTAACGGTTTCTGGAGAAAGCCATCGATTCCCTTGACAATGTCTTTATACCGGCTCTCCAGAATAGTGGCCAGATGATCTATACCTTTATGGGTCAGGATCTCTCCCAGCTTCTTATCCTCTCTGGAGATGCGTTCAGCCAGGGAAAGAAGGGAGTTGGTAAGGAATCCTTCGGGAAAGAGCTCATGAAACGGCCTGTTCCAGTAATAGTCGAGAAAAGCCCTGCTCACGCCTTGGAAAAAGGGAGCCACAAGGGGCTGGGCTTTTTGTTCTTCATCTTTTCCCCTGATGTTCAGCAGTTTCAGAGCCTTAAGCTGCTGTTCTACGGGAGTGGAAAGGAAGGATTCGATACCTTTATCAACATATGTGAAAATTCGTTCATGAAACTCCGGGGCTCGTAACTGCTTCTCTACCGCCTCTTTTGTGAGCAAATGCCTGCTCACCATGGTCCCGATGCTTGCAGAGAGCTTAAATCGCTGCCTCGGAATTATCCCCGGAGTGAAAGGAATGCGGATACCAAATAGACGTTTTTCCCGGTAGGGTCGAAAAAGCATGCTTATGGCAATCCGGTTTGTTACGTAACCGATAATCGCCCCAATGAATGGGGGGAGTAGAAAGGGGCTTATCTTTGCGAAAAAGGGGCCAATCTCTGGAAGGCTCATTGGAGCTCCAAGGCCGCATCTTCGGCCGCCTTGCGGGAATTAAAAAATTTGAGGTAGGCACCGAATACGTAACCTTGAAGACCATCATAGGAGACCTTGTACCACTCCCCTTCCTGGTTCTCCACAATTACTCGTGGAGAAGCTTTCGCAATAACCTCCATCACCGCTGCCTTCCAGAGAGTCTCCTTGACCCGTCCACTGACATCCGGCGTCTCTCTAAGCCTGAGATGGCTTGAGACAATCAGGGCGTACCTGGATCTATCAGCGAGAACGGAGTTTGGCGGAAGATCAATGGAAAAGGGCGCTTCTTCCCTGCTCTTGCAGGCAGAAAAGCTTATCAGCAGCATAAGAAACGCTGCGGGAATAAATAATCTATATCGCATCTTGATATTACTCGTTTTTCCTAGCATTCTCTAAACAATGAACTTCGTAAAAACTATAGCATGTTTGCTGCTTTTTGTCATATCACCCACCCTTTCTACCGCTGAACGGTCTTCCGTCCCCGGCTCCTCCCCTGGAGGATCCGATCCGTTTTCTCTTATTCTTTCAGGTCAAGTGAAGGGGTCAATCGGATTGATGAAAATGGAGCCCTATTCCCTTAAAGGGAGTGGACGACTCGCAGCATCCTTCGATCTCGGATTTGGGAGAAGAAGTATCCTTTCAGGATTCTCTGTGGCACCCCACTTTGGCTTGCTGCTGCTCAGTTCCGCAGCAACAAGTCCGGGAGATGATCTTCTTATCTACCGGGGGTTTACCAGCTTTCGCATACATATCGGTGCCAGTACCATATTCCCCAGGATTACCCTGCTTCGGTTTAAACCCATAAGCCCCGGTTTTGATATCTCCATGGGGGCAAATTACTCAAGGTACCCGGATACTCCCATCTATTTTTTCTATCCCGACATCTCTTTTATGCCCTTTGCCGGCCTTTCTCTCCTTAACAACAACAGGGACCGGCTTGATCTGGGCCTTCCTCTTGATATCTTCTTCAGAAGGGATATGGAGATCGATTTTGGATTGGGGCTCTCTTTGCGGTGGAACATCTTTCTGTTTTAGCTGAAACAGGTTATCCTGTGATGGAGAGGTACATGTACAGATTAAGCCTGAAGAATTGCATCCTGCAGATTGCCTCTTCTCTTTTTGCAATCGCTTCGTTAATGCTCTTTCCCTCCCTCGTGAATGGACAAACCGGTCAACTGCGGCCGGTACGGGTTCAGCTGAAATGGGTTCATCAGTTTCAGTTTGCCGGCTTTTATGCCGCCATTGAGCAGGGGTATTACCAGGAATTGGGCATGGATGTGGAGCTGTTTGAGGGGAGCCCGGAAACCAATTTTATCGAGATGGTACTATCCGGTAAGGCGGAATTCGGGGTATACACTACTGATCTTATTGTTCAGAGCTCCCAGGGAAAAGGAATCATCATTCTTGCTCCATTCTTTCAGCACAGCCCCCAGGTGCTGACTATCCGCAGTGAATCCGGGATAAGCAATCCCCACGCTCTCTCAGGAAAAAAGGTGATGTTCTCCCCTGATGGAGAGACTGCCATCATCGCCATGCTAAGATCGGAGGGGATCACCCTTGATCAGATTGATATAGTAGAACACAGCTGGGATGTTAATGACCTGATCGATGGGAAGATAGATGCAATGAGTGTCTACCTGACAGCAGAAGTTTTTTCTCTTGAAGCCTCCGGGGTGGATTACAAGCTCCTGAAACCGGAGAGTTACGGTATCGATTTCTATGGAGATACCCTCTTTACCAGTGAAAAGCTTCTTCTCTCCTCCCCTGAGCTGGTGCATAACTTTCTGGAAGCAACCCTTCGGGGGTGGAATTACGCCCTCTCTCATAAAGATGAGATAGTCGATCTTATCATTGAGCGTTACGGTTTCAGCGGCCCGAAAGAACATCTTGAATATGAAGCTGAAATGATCGGCAAACTGATGGCTGAAAATATTGTAGAGGTGGGGCACTCAAACAGGAGGCGGTGGGAGAATATTATTACGACCTACCATGAGCTCGGGATGCTGGAGAAGATGGTAGATGTGGATGCACTGCTCTATGACCGGGAAGAGAGCCTGACAGTCATCCAGAAGCGGATCCTGATTACCTTCCTCCTCATTCTGGCCCTTATCATCTCTGTTACCTTGATGCTCTTTCTCTTCAACCGGAAGCTCAAAAAGGAAGTGCATAAACAGACCCGGCAGTTACAGGATCTAAACCGGGATTTGAGCCAGTCGCTGAAAGAGAAGGAGCTGCTGCTTCGGGAGATACACCATCGGGTTAAAAACAACCTTCAAATAATCGGCAGTTTGATAAGCCTACAGCATGGCGAAACTGATGATCCCGTCTTTCTCCAACTGAGAACCAAAAGCATGCAGCGGATCCAGAGTATGGCCCTGGTGCATGAGCATCTCTATAGAAGCGATAGCTTACAGCAGATCGAGCTCGCCGGATATCTTGAAGACTTAGCTATTCTGGTGGAACAGAATATGCGCGCTGCTCATAGATGCATCTTCTCCAGCGAAATGGACGAGCAAATATTCGCTAGTATCGATATATCGGTTCCTCTGGGACTTATCGTTGTTGAACTTCTGACAAACGCTGCGAAATATGCAATCAACGATGACGGCAACTGTTACGTGGAGATTCTCCTCGAAAAGGGTTATACTGGGGGTGAAGATAAAAGGGCAGTTCTCACGGTAAAAGACCGAGGTCCGGGAATTGATCCGGATTTGATCAATACAAGCAGCACATCCCTGGGTCTGACCCTGGTAAAAACATTGATCGATCAAATTGGCGGGAGTGTAGCAATAGAAAACGCAAATGGAGCTTCCTTCACCATTCACTTTCCCTTAACTACCCCCAGAGAGAAAAAAGATCCCTTTGGAGGAGGCAAGCTGTGAAAATGGCAGCCCCCCCTCTACTTATGCTTATGCTTATTATGTTTCTGACAACGTGCAGCCTGGATATTAATTTCCCCCGGCGGGTTGCGCTGGTGTATGGGGCGGCAATTTATGATGATGAAAATCCTGAGGATGATGGGCCTTCTGGCCCCAATTTGATTTTTACAAATGATGATGCGGCCAAAATGGCAGTGTTGCTGAAGAAAAAAGGATTTACTGTTTTCCTGAGAATTGATGACGGTACTGGTAATTCTCCTACAGAGATACCAGCTGTAATCGGACTTGAAGATAGTTTCACCTGGTCAGAAATCAAAGCTGCAAACTCGACGCAGCTCGAAGTGGATTTCTCTTCTGGTTCCGCCGTAATGAACAGTATTAATTCCGATACCCTCTTTCTTTTCTACTATTCTGGCCATGGCTGGCAGGATAACAATGATGAATATATCATACTGGTGGATCAAACCTGGCAAAACGGGGTTGGGGTAAAAACTTTTGCCAATTATATGAAAAACATACCTTCAAATAAAAAGATAGTAATTGCTGACTCCTGTCATTCGGGAGGGCTTGTAGGCGAGACCTTTTCTGTAGACGCCTATCCAAAAAATTGGGATGGAAAATCTCTTTATCCTCCATCATTTTCAACAGTGTTAGATTCCTATCTCTCTTCTCCCGATGCAGGTGGGGTTTCTTCCGATACCATAGTAATCTCTGCTTCCGGTTCAGATGAATACAGCTATGAGCTTTCATCAACGGGAGGCCTTTTCACCTATGGCCTTTTAGATGCAGTATCGGAAGGGGATAGTAATAGTGATGGTTTTATCACAGTTCAAGAACTGTACACCCATTCCAGAGATATTGTTTTAAGCTATAAAGATATCTTTAACACCAGCACAATCAATCCTGCCGAAGGTCCCTACCTCCCCCACATCTCCGGAAGCCCAATAGATTTTGTCCTCTTCGAAGCTGACTGATCCTGGCCGCCTGGGCCAAGATGGCCCCTGGGCAACAGAGAGTTTGGTTGGCGGAGGCTCAATCTTCGATTAGAGAGACCGATGAATCAAGCTGGTAAATGACATCTTTTCGCTCCAGGATGATCCGGGCTCTTGATCCGATCTCCGGATGGCTCTTGAGGTACTGAACCAGCTCGAGGGTGGGATTTATTGCCACCGGATTACCTACCAGGGAAAGCATGGTGATATCACCCCGGGTATCGCCGTAGGCCCAGCTCTCTTCGGTATTGATGTCGTAATCCTTTACCAGACTGCGCAGTTCCCGCTCCTTGCTCACCGCATCCCACATGGGAAGTACTTCTCCGGTGAAGCGGCCTTCCCCATCTATCAAATAATCTGCACCCCGATAATCGTCGGCCCCGTACTTTTCCGCCATCTTTGATACCAGAAAGAGGGGGCTGCCGGAGATGAAGAATACCTTATCTCCCGCATCTTTATGGTAGGCGATCCGATCCCGGGTATACTTGTAAACAATTTCACCATTTAAATCGATAACCTGCCGGCTGATAAACTCCAGATCATCCTTTTTTCGACCCCGGAGAGCGTCAACATAGATATCAATCAGTTCCAGCATGTAATCTTCATAATCCCGCTCCCGCTTTCTCCACTGATTGTAGGTATATTTTACGCTGTAGTGCCAGCTTCTCGGATCAATTACTTCGTATTTCACCAGCTTTTTAAAATGCTCAATAAGCAGACTGGTTCTATGCAGGGTCCCGTCTATATCAAAAAAAGCAGCTCGAGCCATCTACCTCTCCTTATTACTCTTTTTCCACCGGGAATGTGATTTCAACACCAGCGCCGCAGTAGATATCATCCATTCCCGATGTAAGAAAATTGATACTTCCACCCAGCTGCGATACCAGAGTCATGATTACCACCATACCAAACGAATCGGAAAGCTGAGGGTCAAAGCCCTCGGGAAACCCGATACCATCATCGGCAACCAAAAGTTGCGCTTCATCACCATTCGCATTCAGGGAATCCACAATAGAGAATTCAATGGCTACCGAACCCTGCTTTCTTCC
>CAYMWV010000150.1:0-8500 GCA_964394395.1 uncultured Sediminispirochaeta sp. | reverse complement strand
GCGGGCCTTGTACCCGGCGGGCCTTGTACACAAAGGCCCTTCACGAAACAGCGGTACCGGGGGGTACAAACCGTTCGGGGTGAAGGAGTACTACCCCCTTCCCCTCCTCCGTAGCACCCAGCACCAGGCACTCGGAGCGAACAGTTGCAACCTGCCGGGCCGGGAAGTTTACCACACAGATCAGCTGTCTTCCCAGCAGCTCCTCCGGAGAGTAGAGATCGGTAATTTGGGCGCTGGAGCTTAAAACCCCTAGAGGCCCAAAATCGATACGGAGCCGGTAGGCAGACCGATGTGCCCGGAGAGAAGGAGCCGCTTCTACCACCGTACCCACCCGGATATCCAGCCTGGCAAAAGTGGAAACTTCGCACTGCTCTTTCGTTTCTTCCATAAGATTGAGGATATTCGATTGGTAAAAGATTATCAATCCGCTATACTGGACCTATGCAGCGAATCCCGATTAACACCTATGATTCACCCACCGTTATCCTGGAGTTGATTTATCGCCTGAAGGTGAAGCATGTGATGTGTCAGAACGTAATCAGTGCCGGCCCGGAGAGGAGTTTGCGGCAGCTTCAGCAGAGCATGAAGAGGGGGGGGATAACCGGTATCCCCATTGTGGAGGAGAAAAAGCTTCTCGGTATTGTAAGTATGGACGATATTATACACGCCCTTGAGGGGGGATACATTGATGAACCCGCCCGGGAGCATATGAGCCGGAAACTGATCGTTCTTGAGGAGGATATGCCGGTCAGTTTTGCCATCACCTATTTTGATAAATACCCCTACCACCGCTTCCCGGTGCTGAACAAGGAGCACCAGCTATCAGGGATCGTCACCAGCCGGGACATCACCACCCGGCTGCTGCTTGAGATCAACAAGGAAATCGAGAAGATCGAACGGGTGGAGGTCTCCAGGGAAAGCCCCAAGCAGGAGCGACAGGAGATGGAGTTTCGGGTGATCCGTTACGACTTCGAGAATGCGGGACACGCCTCTACGGAGCTGAAAAAATGTCTCAAAAAGCGGGGAAGCGACCCCAAGCTGGTGCGAAGAGTGGCGATTGCTGCCTATGAACTGGAGATGAACCTGGTTGTTCATAGCGATGGGGGCAGTATCAGCTTCGAGATAGAACCCGACCTGGTTCGCATTACAAGCCGGGATACAGGGCCGGGAATACCCGATGTAAAGAGCGCCCTGGAAGAGGGGTGGAGCACCGCAGATGAGTGGATCCGCTCCCTCGGCTTCGGTGCCGGGATGGGGCTTCCCAATACCCGAAGGGTTTCAGATCACTTCGAGATCACCTCTCAAACAGAAGGGAGCGATCGGGGAACCTGGGTGAAGGTAGAAATTCATACCAAGAAAAAAGAGGAGGAGGAGAAATAATGAAAACGGAAGATATTGCAAATAAGCTGGCTTACCCGGTGATCCATCTTGATGATAGCAATCCTCTCATTGAGAACGGCTACACCTCGGATCTTCTGAGTGATGTAATGGGTAACGCCCAGGAGAGTTCGGTACTGATAACAATTCAGGGACACAAAAACTGTGTAGCCGTTGCAAGCCTAGTGGGGATCCCTGCTATCATCCTCTGCAACGGAAGGAAAGCGCCGGAGGATATGGTCGAAGCAGCAAAAAATGAGGGGATATCGATCTTTTCCACCGGAGATAACCAGTTTACCGCCAGCTGGAAAATTGCCGGGCTTTTAGAGCTTCGGTGATGCGCTACTGCGGAGATATTCACATCCACTCCTGCCTCAGCCCCTGCGGAAGCCTGGAAATGAGCCCCCGGACTATTGTAAGAGAGGCGGTGGAGAAAGAGATGGATCTTATCGCCCTAACCGACCACAACTGCGGGCGCAACCTGCTGAGCTTTTCCCGGCTTAGCCGGAAGGCGGGGATCGGGGCGATTTTTGGCCTGGAAGTGACAAGCCTGGAGGAGGTACATGTATTGTGCCTTTTCCCTGAGGCGGAAACGGGGGCGGAGTTTGGAAGATATATCGAATCCCTTCTTCCAGCCATACCAAACTCCCCGGATCTTCTGGGAGATCAGGTTTTTGTTGATACCGCTGATTTTATCGAAGGGGAAGTGGAGATCTCTCTGATGCAGGCAGCAGATATCAGCCTTGATCAGCTGCAGATAGAGGTTAAGCGATGGGGAGGCCTCTTCATCCCTGCCCATATAGATAGGCCCTCCTTCAGTCTCACCAGCCAGCTTGGTTTTATCCCCGATATGAACTACGACGCCCTGGAACGCATCTCAATGCCGCCGAAAAAGGAGACGGGCCCGGCTCCATGGATACGGGACAGCGACAGCCACCATCCCGGAACCATAGGAGAGCGACACTTCCTTTTCGAAGCAGAACGAGCGGATTTTACGGGACTAAGCGACGCACTTAAGCAAGGAAGGATCACCCTTCCAGAGCATTCTTAAGCCGTTCTAACACCTTTTTTCTTTCCAGGGGTTTGATGATATAGTTTTTTGCACCCAGCATAAAGGACTTTTTAACCAAATCCTGTTTTCCCAGGGCTGAAATCATCACAATCTTTGCCTCTTTATCAAATTCAATAATCTTCTCCAGGGCAGTAACTCCATCCATCCCCGGCATGGTGATATCCATAGTGACCAGATCTATCCCTGGATAGTACTCCTTGTACTTCTCCACCGCCTCTGCACCATGACCGGCGGTATCCACCACATCGTACCCTTCACTGCCGAGGATCTGGCTTAGCTGTTTTTTTACAAACATGGAGTCATCAACAATCAGGATTTTATAGGGATTCCCATCCGGACCCAGACCATCAGGATTTCTCGAATTGATATCAGGAAAATCTGCTTTTGTTTTCAAAATCGTCCTCCCGGAAGAGTGGTTAAGCCAATCTATATTACCTCTATTGTATGTTTTTTATCGTGAAATTCAACCGCTTTTCTCACTTTTCTCTCCCCCTTCTTAGCCCCACCACCTCTTGGCCCTGCTTGTCGAGATAAAAAGATTCATTTAGGATTGCCCCATGAAGAGTTACGGGGAAATTCAAGAGAAGATTGCATCTGGCAAGGCGGTGGTCCTTACTGCGGATGAAGTGATCGATTATGTGGACAAAAAGGGTCTTACGGCGGCGGCGAAGGAGATTGATGTGGTTACCACCGCCACTTTCGGCCCCATGTGCAGCTCCGGAGCCTTTCTGAACTTTGGGCATCCAAGCCCCAAAATGCGGATCACCGAGGCGTGGATAGATGATGTAGCTGCTTACAGCGGTTTAGCGGCGGTGGATGCCTACCTGGGGGCCACCCAGCTGATGCACAACGACCCGGCCAACGCCTACTATCCCGGAGAGTTCCGGTTCGGCGGAGCTCATGTAATAGAGAAGTTGGTAAAGGGAGAGAGCTGCCAGCTCTTCGCCCTCTCATACGGCACCGACGAATACCCCAGGAAGGAGATCAGGACCCACTTCACCATCAATGACCTCAATCAGGCAATTATGGTGAATCCCCGGAACTGTTATCAGAACTACAACGTGGCTACCAACGTTTCCGATAAAACCATATACACCTACCTGGGAGAACTGAAACCGGGGATGAAAAATCTCACCTACTCCAGCGCCGGACAGCTCTCTCCTCTTTTAAATGATCCTCTCTACCGTACCATCGGTATCGGGACTTCGGTGTGGCTTGCAGGAGCACGGGGCCACGTATACGCTGAAGGAACTCAACACGCCCCCTCAATAGAACGGACCGCCGGGGGTGTTCCCACCGGAGGAGCTGGAACCCTGGGATTGACAGGGAACATGAAAGAGATGAAGGGACGCTACGTCCGGGGCTTGAGCCTGAGAGGCTACGGTGTCTCCCTCTCCCTCGGGGTGGGTATCCCGATCCCCATCCTGGATGAAGAGATGCTTCTAAAAACCACAGTCAGGGACAGGGATATCCCGGCAGAAGTTATCGATTACTCCCATGACTATCCGCAAAAGACGGGAAAGGTGTTGGCCAGTGTCAACTACGAAGAGCTAAAAAGCGGCAAGGTAGAGATTCTTGGGAAAAGTGTGGAGGTATCCTCCCTCTCCAGTTACCCCCTGGCACTGGAAATTGCAGAAGAGCTGAAGGGTGAAATAGCCAGGGGGGCTTTCCTGCTCAGCGAGCCGATGCAGCTTCTGCCAAGAGAACAGGGGATGAAACCGCTGGAAGTACGGGAACAGGGGAGGTAAGAGATGGCAGGAAGGGAGAGCGAACGGATTACCAAGAAATACCTTCTCAATTTTTCGAGTCAAGTCTCTGAAAAACCTCTGGTTTACCATCTGGTCAAGGATTTCGATCTCATTATAAATATTTTCAGAGCCAAGATTACCGACCAGGAAGAGGGCTTCATGGTCCTCGAAATTTCCGGACTGCCGGAACAACTGGAGCAGGGGGTCGAATACATAAAGCTGCAGAATGTTGTGGTTGATGAAGCGGAGAAGGGAGTACGATGGAACGAAGAGCAGTGTACCCAGTGCGGGAATTGTCTCTCCCACTGCCCCACCGGAGCGCTCCACATCACTGTTCCCACAAGCCGGAGAATCACCTTTGAGTCCTCCAAATGCATTGAATGTCTTGCATGTATCAGAAACTGCCCCTACGGCGCCTGTTTCTCCGTTTTCTAGGCAGAAAGAGTTTGCTTCATGGCTATCGGCGGCAGTAAAAAAGAGGAAGAAGAGAGAAAGCCAAGGGAGTTCCGCCTCTTTTCTTTTCACGATGCCCATTACAGGATTAACAGCCCAGCCTTCCCCGCCGCTGTCAGGACAATAAAACGGTTGCGAAACAGGCTTGAAGAATATATTCGCCAGGTGCCACTCTTCGCCTCCTCCTTTTCTCCCCTTCCCAATCTACCCGGCAATCCCCCTGATACAGCAATTGCCATGCATGAAGCGAGTATTCTTACCGGTACCGGCCCGATGGCCGCCGTAGCAGGAACCTTTGCCCAAAAGGCGGCTGAAGCTGCCCTCAACTGTGGGGCGCCGGAAGCTATCATAAATAATGGAGGTGATCTTTTTCTCATCCCCAACGTCCCGACAAGCGTTGGCCTTTATACTGGAAAAGCCGAAAACTCCCCCTTCAACTCCCTGGCCCTTCACATCCTTCCTGAAGAAGCTCCACTGGCAATCTGCTCCTCCAGCTCTACCATGGGTCACTCGATCAGCCTGGGAAAGGCGGAACTGGTAAGCGTATTCTCCGCATCGGGAGCTCTGGCGGACGCAGCTGCCACCATGGGGGCAAACAAAGTGGGGGGCTCTCTCTCAATTCAGGAAGTGGCGGAGGAGATTGCCTCTATTACCGGTATATTGGGTGTTCTCATTTTCCAAGGACGGCAGATGGCCGCTGCCGGGAAGATACCTGACCTTGTGCGTCTTGAACATGCGGAGCTTACTGCGAAGGTGGTCAAGGCCCCTGGCAGTAAGTTCCCCGGTTAGACAATCGGCCATACGTTAAATCCATCCAAGGTAGCGGAAGGCCAGGATAGCGCCTCCCATGGTGAAGAGAGAGGCCAGGGTATCAATGGTGATGATCGATGCCGCCAGTTTCCCATCAGCCCCCATGGAGCTGCTCATAATAAAAGCGGCAACTGCAGTGGGAGCTCCGGCGAAGAGAACCATCACCCCGGTAGAGAAGCGGGAAAATCCGAAAAAGAGAGATAGCCCAAGGACCAGCAGAGGGGATAGAAGGATCTTCATTCCCCCGGAAAGAAGGGCGTATTTCCAACTGTTTCGGATGGTAGCAAAGGAGAGGCTTGCGCCAATACCAATAAGTGCCACCGGCAGAGTCATTGCAGAGAGTACATTAATGGTACGCAGCACCGTTCCAGGTACCGAATAGCTGCTCAGGCTAAAGGGAAGAGCAAACAGTGCCGCAAGAATGAGGGGGTTCCTCGCAATCCGCTTTACAATCGTGAAAGGGGATAAGGCTCCATCCCGACCTGCCAGGATGGAGAGGGAGGTAACGGTGAGGACATTGTAAAGGGGCATTATGAAAGAGAGGATAATCGCCCCTTTAGCCATCCCTGCATCCCCAAAAACCGAGCCCAGTACTGCCAGCCCCAAAATCGCCACATTGCCGTGGATGGAACAGGCTACAAAAGAGGCCCTGCTCTCCCTGCTGAAGGAGATAAAACCGGATATAATCCAACTCAGACCAAACAGCAGGAGAACCGAAGCAGCCATTACCCCAATCTCCTGCCAGAAAAAGAGGGAGAAGAAATCGGTAGCAGCTATTTTGGAAAAAATGAGGGCAGGCAGGGCAATATGAAAGACAATATAGTTGGATGTTGAGACGAAACGGTCATCGATAATCTTTTTCCTCTCCAGAAACATTCCCAGGAGGATAATCAGAAAGATAGGCAGCACCGTCTCGACGGTAAAAAGCAAGTGTTCCATCTGCTGTGTTCTATTAGCTCCTTACCGTCAAAACATGATCAACACACTAACTGCTGGAAAACCCGGGGTCCCTCAGGGGAGCCGGGAAGCGCTCGGTTAATCCCGGCCGCCAAAGATGCGGAGAATAAAGAGAAACATATTCACAAAATCAAGATAGAGCTTGAGAGCTCCAATGATGGATAGTTTGATGTACTGCTCTTCATCGATTGAGCTGCCGTAGGCGGCGTTCCACCGCTTGATCAGCTGGGTATCGTAAGCGGTCAAACCCATAAAAACAGCAACACCGATGTAGCTGATGATGTAATAAAGACCACTTGACTGGAGAAACATGTTAATCAGTGAAGCAATCAGTATCCCCCATACCCCCATGATCAGGTAGTGGCCCATTCCGGACAAATCCCGTTTGGTAAAAAGCCCCCACAGACTCATCCCCCCAAAGGTTGCAGCGGTGGTAAAAAAGGCAAGTGCGATGGTCTGCCCCGTATAGGCGAGGAATACCAGACTGAGGGTAACCCCGTTCAAGAGGGCGTAGCCGGCAAATGCAAAGGTCGCCGTCGAAGCGCTCATCTTGTTGATTCTTGCAGAGAGGAAGAAGACCAGAACCAGCTCACCGATAATGAGGCCGAAAAAGAGCATGGGATTACCCACCAGGGCCTGAACCATGGTTTGGGAAGAAGCTACCGTTCTGGCGACAATACCGGTAAGTGCAAGCCCGGCGGTCATCCAGAGATAGACATTCCGGAGAATGCTCCGTTCCCGCACTGCGCTATTGTGGAGCGCTTCGCTTCTGCTGTATGCCATATGAATCCTCCATTAGTGTTCTTCAGTTCCCTACAAGGTAAGGAAAGAAAGGCTGATTGACAAGTCTCCCAGCCCCGCCTATGCTTGACTTCAGTATGAAAGATGAAAGCGGCCGGGTCACTCTGGAAATGATAGCGGAAAGTCTCGGAATAAGCCGGGGGACGGTGGATCGGGCAATCCATAACCGGGGGCGGATCAATGAAACGACCAGAAGGGAAGTTATTGAAAAAGCGAGAGAACTGGGCTATGGGGCAGGTAAAGTAAGCTCCCTCCTCTCCCTCCGAAAGCGGATAAAGGCGGCTATTATTCTCCCCTCCCAACCGGACTATTTCTTTCAGCCCGTTTTGCAGGGAGCAGTCGATGCAGCAAAAAACCTCCAGGATCCGGTCATAGAGCTTGAGTTGTTTCAAACAGGTCGTGAGGGGGGGAGACAAGGGGGGACACAAGAGAAGGAGATTATCCAAAAGCTCCCTGAAGAGATAGAAGCCCTTATCCTCCTTCCCCGGTCGATGGATGAACCCAAAAGGGCTGTCGATTTGTGGAAGTCTCAGGATAGTAAGGAGAGCCCCCACCGGGTGGTGACGGTTAACAGCGACCTTCCCGATTCGAGCCGGGACTGTTTTGTAGGACAAGACCTCTACCACAGCGGAAGGATTGCCGGTGAACTCCTGGCTAAGATGGTCAGATTCGGGAAAGGAGCAGTGCTCCCGATTACCGGAAAGCAGAATTTATTCGGCCATGTTGAACGCATTAGAGGCTTTCTCGATTACATGCAATCCCATGACCCGGGACGATCCATATTGCCAACCGAGGAGTGCCTGGATGATGAAGAGCAGGCGGAAGCGATTGTTCAAAGCAAAATGAGCTCCCTCTCAGGTCATAAAACGGTCCTGGGGTCCCCGCTGGCAGCCATTTTCTGCGCCACCGGAAGTGCCTGCATCGGAGCAGCCCGGGCCCTGGAGAAACTCACCTTTGCAGGGGGAGAAAAGCCGGTCTTGATCGGGTATGACCGAAGTGAAGAGCTTCTGAAATATCTTAAAAGTTCCATTATTGATGCTCTTGTAAGCCAGGATCCTTACGCTCAGGGGGCCGAAGCGGTAAAGATCCTTCATAGAATCTGCCAGGGAGAGGCAGCACCAGAGGGGAAGCTTGTTTTTACCCCCACAGAGATTGTTCTAAAAGAGTTAGTTCCAGAGGAGATTGCTTGATGCTGAGAAAGATCCCCCTCGTTCAGCTAAGATAGCGGGAAAGGCGGAGCAGTGCCGGTTCACCGCTGAAGTGATGGAAGGTATAAAAAACC
>CAYMWV010000149.1:6067-8560 GCA_964394395.1 uncultured Sediminispirochaeta sp. | reverse complement strand
GCCACCAACGTCTGTCTCAATAGCATCAGGAGCCTGAAGCGAAAGCGGGATTTTGCCTGGGGTGAGAATCTGGAACTGTTCCAGGATCCAAAAGAACCGGAGCAGCAGTTTCTCACCCGACACTTTTTGGACCGGCTTTTTGATGAAGAGGCTGAATCAACCAGAACCATTGCATGGCTTCACCATGTTGATGGCTTTACCCTGGCAGAGACCGCAGAGCAGGTGGGAATGTCCATATCGGGGGTACGAAAACGGCTTCGCAAATTGCAGGAAAAGGGTCTTGTAAGGATGGAGGAGTAAAGATGAATCGAGAAAACTTGAGCGGCCGGGAACAGTTTTTCCTGGAACAGCTGCATACTGAGTCAAGGCAAAGGGGCCTGGAAGCGATGGACGCCGAAATGATACAAGAACTTCTCTCGGATCTGGAGAGGGAGGATCGGGAAGTTCTGGACCGCTATCCGGCGGAGCTGATGTCAGCAAGGATCATCTCAAAAGCTGATGATTTGCCAGGAGAAACGGGGGGCAACCAGGAGAGTACAAGAACCCCGGAGAGAAAACAGGGTAGGGAAGGAGAAGAAGCCCGGATAGGAAGAGAACCTTCACCGAAGGGCGCCTCCCGGTTTCTCCTGTTTGCTAAAAAGGCGCAGCTTCTTCCCCTGGCAGCTGCCGCACTCTTTGCAATTATAGCAGGAGTTCAACTCTTCAGCCCCTCTGTGGGGGGAGAGCTTCCTCCAGGCTTGGAGCGCATCAAAGGGATGGAACCTGCTCTTCGGGTCTACCGGGCTGAAAGGGGAGAGGCTGCGCTACTCAATGAAGGCTCTTTTGCCAGGGAGTTCGACCTTCTGCAACTGGAATATAACGGTGCCGGCGCTCCTTACGGGACGATCATTTCTATCGACGGAAGGGGCACCGTTACCCTCCATTATCCAGACAAGGTTGACGAGAGCCCGCAACTGGAGTCGGGAAGCGTGCTGCTTCCCTACGCCTACCAGTTGGACAGCGCTCCTGAGTTTGAGCGATTCTTTTTTGTCACCTCCCGGGAAGCGTTCTCCCCGGATACCATACTCTCTGCAGCCCGGGATCTGGCTGCGAAGAAGCCCGAAAACATAAAAACTGGCGAACTTGATCTTCCCCGCCGGTTTGACCTGACCAGTTTTACCATTCTCAAGGAGGAGATCAAATGAAACGTAAAACAGTACTCCTTTCTGCGGCACTCTTTCTCATGGCCGCTCTATGCACCCATGCCGGTGAACCGATCCTGAAACGGTACGGACTCTTTATTGGAGCCAATGACGGGGGTAAGAGCCGGGTGCTCTTACGCTACGCCGAGAGCGATGCCAGAGATCTCGCTTCAGTCATTCAGCGTACCGGGGGACTTGAACCGGAAAACACCATCCTTTTAGGCAACCCCAGTAAAGAAGAGATCAAACGGAGCATCAAGAAAATCGCTGCTGCCCTTTCGGCAAATAAAACCGCCGCCAGGAGAGATGAGTTTATCTTCTACTACAGTGGACATTCCGATGAGAAGGGACTGCTCTTGGGGGAGGAGCGGCTTGAGTACCTCGATTTAAAGGAACGCCTCAAAGAGGTGGATGCTGATGTTCACATCGCCATCCTCGACTCCTGCAGTTCCGGGGCCTTCACCCGCCTCAAGGGAGGAGTCCGGCGCAGCCCCTTCCTCTTTGACGACTCCACAAAGGCCAGCGGCCACGCCTTCCTCACCTCCTCGAGTGAGAATGAAGCAGCCCAGGAATCAGACGAAATAGGCGCTAGCTTTTTTACCCACTACCTGATCGCAGCCTTAAGTGGAGCGGCTGATGCAAGCCAGGATCATAAAGTAAGTCTCAACGAAGCATACGCCTTCGCCAGTGAAGAGACCCTGGCAAGGACCGAAAGGACCCTGGCGGGCCCCCAGCACCCCTCTTACGATATCAATCTTACCGGAACAGGGGACCTGGTGCTGACCGATCTTCGGGAGGGAGTTGAGCGGATCACCATGGACGGAACCTTGTCGGGGAGACTCTCCATCCGGGACGAACGAGGGAAGCTTGTTCTGGAGATGAGCAAAAATCGGGGAAAACCGGTTACCATCACCCTGCCTCCGGGGCAATACACCCTCACCCTGGACGATGGACGTAGCCTGAAAGGAACCACCATCTTCCTGGGACCGGGAAACAGCACCGCCCTCGGCGGTAGTGACTTCCGGGGGATGTACCGGGAACGTAACATTGCCCGGGGAGACCAGGCAGCCCGGGAGGATCAAGTGAGCCCGGGGGAAGCCGAAAAGAAGCTCTACCAAGGGGTCGATCTCAATCTGATGTCGGTTCGAACCGGAGATATGGAAGGAATCCAGTTGGGAGCGATCGGGACCATCACCGAAGGCTCCATGGAAGGGGTTCAGATGGGCGGAATTTTCAATATTGTGGAAGGGAATTTCGAAGGGGCCCAGTTCGGCGGGGTATTCAACACCGTGGAAGGATCGATGGACGGCCC
>CAYMWV010000149.1:3040-5967 GCA_964394395.1 uncultured Sediminispirochaeta sp. | reverse complement strand
CGGCCCCCAGTTCGGTGGAGTATTCAATATTGTTGAAGGGGGTATGGACGGGCCCCAGTTCGCAGGGGTCTTCAATATTGTGGAAGGAGGCGTTTTCAGCGGGATGCAGTTTGCCGGAGTCTTCAACAGTGCGGAAGAGGTCGATGGGATGCAGGCAGGGGTGGTAAATGTGGCAGGGAAAATCACCGGAATACAGATCGGAGTGGTAAATATCAGCGAGGAGATGGAAGGCGTACCCATTGGTCTTGTGAACATTGCCGGGAACGGACTTCACCACCTCTCCGCCTGGTACGATCAGAACAGTATCCTTAATCTGGGCTTTCAACTGGGGACCAACTACTACACCTTCTTCACCGCTGCAATCAATCCCGCCGACCCCCATTCCATGGTCGCCGCAGGAATCGGCATGGGTGTGGAGATCCCCCTGGGCATCTTTTACCTGGATACGGATATCTACGCAAAATGGGTAAGTTCCGGTCGGGGCAGCTTCGAGGAGAACGCCGCTGCCCTCTTTACCGCCAATCACCTTTTGGCAGAACAGGCAGTACCCATCCCCTCGGTACGCTTTACTCTGGGCAGCGGTTTCGGCTACCACAATGGCAAACGGATCCGGAGCGGCTTCTTCGGCGGGGTGGATCTCGCCTTCCACTTTCCCGGCTACACACCCTATGCACAGGAACTCATGACTGCAGCTCCCTGGAGTTTTACCTACAACGAGGGAGGGGATACAGCAAAGATCTATCCTACCTGGTTTTTCGGGATGCGCTTGTAAGGGAGCTTGCAAGAAGAGGATGGGCGTATCGTATCAAATCCGGGCGGCTTGAAAAGCCGCCTTTTTTTTGGTAAATACTGGCAAGCGGGTAATAGTGGAAGCGAGAATACAAGTAGGCGGGCGGCGAGCAGATTCGGCTGCAAAGATGCTTACAAGTCAACCGTAAGCTTTACCCTGTCAGTCACTTTCTTGGTCTCCCCCAAGCATCAACATCACATCACCCAGCTCTCCGCCGCTGCTGCGGGCCACCACAGGACACTTCACCTTAAAGAGAAGGTAGACCGGCCGGGGAGCGTCGCTCAAGGTTTCGTAGTTGCCCTGACCTTTGGCTATCACCATATCAGCGCTCTCAAAGCGCTCCAGAAAATCCGGGCTGCACAGTTCCAGGGGGGTCCCCGGAGCCGCTGACCCGCTGGAAATTACCGGTACCAGCCGATCCAGACCCACATCCCGGGCATCCTCAAGGGTAGCATCATTGATAACAGGTCGATCCCGAACCGCCACTGTAATTGACAGCCCAGGAAACAGTTCCTGCAGCACCTCGATAAAGAGCATATCAAAGACAATCTCTCCAGCGTTATCGGTGATATAAAGGAGGGTGGATGCGCCTTCCAGCTCCTGCCGGAACCGGGCCAGACGGAAGGCCTCGGGACGCTCCCGTTCGATCTGCTCCTCCTCCCCCGCCACCAGGGCCTCCATCTCCGCATCAATATCAAGATCCTTCTTCGCCCCCAGATCGATAATATTCCCGGCAATGGCATACTCCACCGCCCGCTTCAGCCGGTCCTCGGCCTGGGAGATCGACCGACGCACCTGGTCGGCTGCTGCCATTGCAAGATCATTACTGCGCCGCTTCTCCTCAAAAAAGGGGTCTTCCACCCCGGTGAGTTCCCGGATCATCCGGTTTATTTCAAGACTCATTGTCGGAGGTTTGGTTTCAAGATCGAAAGTGGGGATCATCCCGGCAATCCGGTTCAGCACATCCCGCTGCCCCGGCTCATCAAGCCCAACCCTTCGGGAGATATCAAGGCCGTGGTTTAAAAAGCAGCTGAAACATTCTAAATAGGTTTTCATCCATTCCTCCGTAGGCTATGGTAACGAAAATGGAGGGCTCTGGAAAGGTGGATGATATGAATTCCCCACTCTGACTCTAAGGCTCTATGGCTCTATGGCTCGGGAGCAAATTTCTTGTATTCCAGAGTCGGAATGAATTCAGCCCGTCCCGCGATAGGTGACAATTATTTCTGCTCCCAAGCCCAAAACAAAGCTTCTCCCGGAGTTGACCCGCTCCGTTTTTAGCAATACCTTTTAGCTAAGGTTTCTCACCTTGGCCGTCAGTGATAGCGGGCCGTAAATGATGGCGGGCCGTCAGCGATAGCGCCTCAAGTATTTGGAAAAATATCCCGAAAGGATGGATAAGATGCAGAATAGATCGATCATCCGGAAACCCTTCCGGTACAGTTACTATAACGCCGCCTTTATCATTATTGTTGCCAACCTCCTGGTATTCATGTTCAACTCGGTGGCCCCCCAGAGCCGCTACTTCACCGCCATGATTCCGGGCCTGGTTGTTGGACGGGGCTTTATCTGGCAATTTTTCACCTACATGTTTACCCACGCCAATATCAGCCACATCCTGTTCAATATGCTGGGACTCTTTTTCTTCGGCACCCAGGTGGAGAAGCGGATAGGCAGCAGCGAGTTCCTCCTCTTCTATTTCATCTCCGGCACCCTGGCGGGGATCTTCTCCTTTATCATCTACATGCTCACCGGGATGTACGGAGTGGTTTTGCTGGGCGCCTCCGGGGCGGTGTTTGCGGTGCTTTTGGCCTTTGCGGTCTATTTTCCCCATGCCAATATTTACATTATGGGGATTTTTCCCGTCCGGGCGCCGATTCTGGTAATCGGCTACACTGCAATTGAGCTCTTCAGTCAAGTTTTTTCAGCTCGTTCAGGGGTGGCACACATGACCCACCTGGCCGGTTTCGGTTTTGCTTTTCTCTATTTTCTTATCCGGACAGGCATTAACCCCATCGATGTGTTCCGCAAAAGCGGTGGCGGACCGCGGTGGCATTAAGGAGAAGGGCAGCTCTGGGGGCGATCTCTGACCCCTATATTTCCAAAGGCCTTTATGACCCCAAAGGCCCTGCCTGTA
>CAYMWV010000149.1:0-2940 GCA_964394395.1 uncultured Sediminispirochaeta sp. | reverse complement strand
ACCAGGAAGCCCCGGGCCAGGAAACCCCGGACCAAGAAGACTCTGCGGTACCAAAACCGGCTTTCGAAGGAGAAATTTTCCCCATGCAGGCCGCCCCCCTTCCCAAAAAAGAGGCAGTCCGGCGGCTTCTGGAGGAAGCAATCTTCCTCTTCTCCGGGATGATCTACGGTTTCAGCCTTGATTACACCCCCCTGGACAGGGAGCGGCAGGTGGCCGAATATTTCTCAGCCAATCCGGTAGCTCAAATCCCCTGGGGAGACCCTGGCCTCAACGTCCAGGCCACCTGGAGGATCGAAGATAAGCTCTACGCCCGGATCCGCTACGACCTGAGCCCGGACCAGCTCCGGCGCCGACAGGCCTGGAGCAGCGCTGTCCACAATGCAGCATCAGCCAGCGCCATCGCCCCCCTGAACCTGGGCTACCGGGGCAGGATGGAAGCCCACCGGCTGGCCATCAAGGAGGCCTTCCGGAACCACCTGAGAAGTATAGAACGGAACAAACCCCGCTCTACCCGGGGACGCTGCGTCATCGTTGATGCCCCCATCACCAGCCTCTCAGCCGGCGGCTACCGGAGCACCATCCGGATCCGACTCGATGTGGAAGAGGTAAATCCATACAGAAGGTAAGTTCAGCTCCCGGGAAACCCTAGTGCTCCCCGTAGCCCGACTCATCCGCAACCTTGGCGTAGCCGGGCTTGATAAGATCGTAGATGATCCTGATCCGCTCATCGTAGTGGGCAAAGGCGCTCTTCATGGCGTTCAGGGTAAGCCGCTCCAGATCCTTCAGATCCAGCTGGTAGTGCTTCACCGCAATCTCCATCTCATCGCTCATGGTGGTATCGCTCATGAGGCGGTTATCGGTGTTGAGAAAGACCCGGAAACCATTCCGGTAATAGAGGGAAAAGGGGTGAGCATCGAAACTCTCCGCCGCTCCGGTCTGGATGTTGCTGGAGAGACACACCTCCATGGGAATCCGCTTGTCCCGAATAAAGTGGGAAAGGGAGCCCATCTTCTCGATCCGGTTCCCCTGCACCATTATATCCTCCACAAGCCTTGTAGCGTGGCCAATCCGGTGAGCCCCGCAGGTCTGGATCGCCTGCCAGATCGATTCCAGGCCAAAAGCTTCTCCTGCATGGATGGTGATATTGAAGTTGCGGTTTCGGATATACTGAAACGCCTCCAGATGCTTCTTCGGCGGATGACCATTCTCATCTCCAGCAATATCGAAACCAACTACACCCCGATCCCGAAAAGCTACCGCAAGCTCCGCTATCTCCAGACTCACCGAAGCGTCCTGATCCCGCATGGCGCAGAGAATCAGCCCGTACTCACAGCCCGTGGCCCTCCGGCCCCGCTCCAGCCCCTTGAGAACCGATTCAACAACCGCCTCCAGATTGAGCCCCTCCTGTAGATGCAGCACCGGTGCAAAACGGGTCTCCAGGTAAAGCACCCGCTCCGCCGCCGCATCCTCCATCGCCTCGAAGGCAATCCGCTCCAGAGCCTCTTCCCGCTGCATCACCGAAACAGTCACACCAAAACTCTCCAGGTAGAGAGCCAGATTTTTCCGGTTCGCCCCCCGGCGCAGCCACTGTGCTATCTTCCCGGGCTCCTTCTCCGGCAGCCTCACTCCCTGCCTCTCCGCCAGCTCCACGATCGTCTCCGGCCGCAAGCCCCCGTCGAGGTGACTATGTAGTTCCACCTTGGGAACCTTCCGTATCATCTCCCTGGTTACCATAGGTCAAGTGTAATCCATTCATTTCAGTTGGGAAAGGTCCCGCTCTTCCTTTTCACTCCCTTTCCGGTTCATTCCCTTTCCGGGAGCCAAAGCAACCTTACTGCCGGGCTTGGGCCGCACCCCGGCTTTTCAGCCGGGGCCGGGCCTCTCCGGGCTCCGCGGCCAGCTTCCGTCGGCTGGTCGCCCCTCCGGGGCGAATGCGCCGCCGGGCCGCTCCGGTCCCGCTTTTCCGCCTTGCCGGCGGCACTGCGGGACCGCCTCCGGCGCCCTACGGGTCCCTTGCGGGGCCAGGGCCCCCCACGCAAGAGAATCATTCAATAGGTTCGCCCCGCAAGGTCCCCAGCTTTTTGGGAGTATCAGTCGATCTCCCGGTCATCAGGAGGATCCCCAGAAAGGAGGATACGTTCAACCTCCTCCACAGAAAACCCGGTAACCCGGGCGATGAGCTGTGGATGGGGATTGCGTTGTCAAACATCCGGAAGTCGACAATGCTGATACTGACAACCTTGTGGAGCATCCGGTACTTCACACTCCGTTAAAATGAGTACATGCCTGGACCATGGCCAGAATGTTTTCCGGGGGAACATCGGCCTGGTATCAATCTCCAACGGGAAGGCGGCATAAAAATCTTCTTCCAACAACACATGCCGAATTGACAGCTCCCCGCCAGAGGCGGTGCTTTGCTTTTACAATCACTCCAGTACCCACCGTTGGGGATGAATGGGCAGCTGACTCAACACCAGGCTTTTTTCTGTACGGGAATCGGAAATGGAATCGGTATAACAAAAGCTTAATGTTTCCAGGTTTGTCAGCCCCTCCCGGATATTCTGGAAATGAATGTAGGCCCAAAGTCTTGTATGGGGGCGAAAATCAACTCTCCTTCTGCTCATCTCCGGGTCTATCCACTCCAACCTTCCATTGGGGTTAAGATAATTGACAGCTCCTCCGGGCCCCTGGTATGCGCAGGACAGCCCGACACCGGCATAAGGGTGGAATTAATTCAATCTGTCGCTGTCTGTCAGCCCTATTTTCCATACTGACAATCATCTGAACTATCTGGACATCATCTTCTGCCCGACGGAACCGGCGCACTTCGTGGACCTCAATTGTCCCGCAACCTATTTTGCGTATCATACACGCTACATATGGTCTTGGGGAAAATGCAATAGCACCATATATGGTGGTTTGGACAGCCTCGATTCAGTG
>CAYMWV010000148.1:0-8574 GCA_964394395.1 uncultured Sediminispirochaeta sp. | reverse complement strand
CTGTGACTTGAGACCTGAGCTCAGCTACCGGTTCAAACAATGCATCACCCTCTGCTTTCTCTATTTTTATAGGGATGGAAATCTTTTTTTATAACGGCAAAAAGTATAAGCCCAAGCTCAATCGCCACAAATACTATTCCCCCTCCCCGGTAGGATCCGAAGATATCCAGGGAGAGACTGAAGGCAAAAGGACCAATTGCACTGCCAGCAACCCCGAGAGCAATGGCAAAGCCGCCAATCGCACCCAGGTGGGAAAGGCCAAAGAGTCTCGGCCAGATAATTGCGGAGTTGATCCCCATCATCCCCTGACACAAACCAATTCCGATAACAAAAAGTAGCTGCATCCAGAAATCACCACTGACAATTACGGTTGCAGCGAGCAGTAAGCCCCCAATCATCTGGGCAATGGCCAGCCATCGCTCTTTTATGTAATCGCTGATACTGCTGCCAATAAACTGAAACACCACTGCTACAATAGAACCGGGCAGAAAGAGAATTACCGCCTTCGCCCTGGATATCCCCGCCTCTTCAAAGATGCTGACCACATGGAAGGTAGCTGCAGTGACCAGCAGGGACGCCATGGAAATAGAGAGGGCAACCAGCCAGAAGACCGGAGTTCGCCTTGCCTCTTTCAAGGTAAAATCCTCTGCAGGGAGGGAAGCAATTATCGGAAGCCGAGGGAAGAAGCGCTTTCTATCCTTTCCCCCACCTTCACTATCCTTTTTTTCCTCATCATTTCCAGGGATGCTGCTTTTTTTTATTAAGTTTCCATCGGGAAACTGTCCCACATCAGAAGGTTTATCCCGATAGAGAAGCAAGATAAGAAGAGCCATCCCAAGCAGCGCAAGGGCCATTAAGCGCCAGCTCTCCCGCCAGCCGGCAGATCTAATAAGCGAATCGATAAGGCCGGGGGCTGCGGAAAAACCGAGGGAAATAGCCACACCCAGGAAGGCGTTGGCCAAGCCCCTTCTGCGGTCAAACCACTTCATCACCATATTTCGGCTTATCATGGTAAGGTTCCCCTGACCAAAAAAGCGGACCATAAAAAAGCATAGTACCAGAACAATAAATGAAGCCGACCCTGCTGAAAAAAGAAAGAAGCTGGAAAGCAAAGTGGCGATGTGATCGCTAAAAGAGAGAAGAAGAAGGGTAAGGGAGAGGCTGAGAGCGACCGGCACACCCATCCTCCGGGCTCCGAAGCGGTCATAGAGCCTGCCAGCCCAAGATAAGAGAAGGGCCGATCCAACAGTTCCCACCAGGTATGCAAGGCTGATTCCATTTCTGGAAACTGAATGGACTTCAAGAAGGAAATCGGTAAAGACCGATACTCCCACAGTCTGCCCGGGGATACTCGCTAGAGTACCCAAAATAGCTGCAGGAAGAATTACCCATCCGTAAAAAAAACCTTTTCTCTCTTTCATCTCCTCTCCAGCTCACCCCCTTTATAAGGTGAGGTCATAGAAAAGGCGGCTCTCCTAACTTGGAAAACCGCCCGGACGTTCCTGTAAAGCACCCTATACCAGGGCTAAATTGCTCCCGCTCCCCCTCCGGCAAGAACAAGGGCTACAACACTCATCAGTTTTATGAGGATATCCATGGCAGGTCCCGCAGTATCCTTGAAGGGATCACCCACGGTGTCACCAATAACAGCAGCTTTATGGGCATCTGAGCCCTTTCCCCCGTAGGCGCCACCTTCGATATGCTTTTTAGCGTTATCCCAGGCTCCTCCGGAGTTTGCCATAAAGAGGGCCAGCATAATTCCGGAAACCGTAACCCCCACAAGAACTCCACCAAGCATCTCGGCTCCTCCGGTATACCACACAAGAACCGGTACCAGAACAGCTGCAACACCGGGAACAACCATCTCTTTAAGGGCCGCAGTGGTGGCAATATCAACACAGCTCACGTAGTCCGGTTTTTCGGTCCCTTCAAGGATTCCGGCAATCTCCCGGAACTGACGGCGCACCTCTTCGATCATTTTGAAGGCTGCCCGTCCTACCGCTCCAATCAAAAAAGAGGAGAACACGTAGGGAAGCATCCCCCCGATGAGAATACCCACAACCACAATTGATTTAGTTACATCGATAGTTTCAATCCCGGCAGTCTCTTTATAGGCAACAAAGAGGGCCAGGGCAGTAAAGGCTGCAGAACCAATGGCAAAGCCCTTTCCTATTGCCGCAGTAGTATTTCCCACCGCATCGAGTTTATCGGTTCGCTCCCGGACAACAGGAGGCATGGCGCTCATCTCTGCAAGCCCTCCGGCGTTGTCGGCGATCGGTCCGTAGGCGTCAACAGCAAGCTGAACACCGGTGGTGGCCAGCATACCCAGAGCTGCAATGGCAATGCCGTACAGCCCTGCATAGAAGTTTGCAAGGAAGATTGCCAGAGCAAGCACAAGTACAGGAAGGCCTGTTGCCAGCATCCCAACCTGAATTCCGGCGATGATATTGGTAGCCGCACCGGTCTTGCTCTGTTCTGCAATGTTCATTACCGGCTTCTTCCCGTCGGCGGTGTAGTATTCAGTGACAATACCCACCAGGACCCCCGCCAGGAGGCCGCAGACCACGGCGATAAAGATACCGGTACTGGTGTAGGCTCCGCCATCATAGCTTGCAGGGGCCAGTGCACGGATAACCGGAAAAACTGCGAATAACATGATAACAGCCGCACCAATGGTACCCAGATTTAACGCTTTCTGGGGATCCCCATCCTCCTTCATCCGGACAAAGAGGGTAGCCGCCATGGAAACAATCACCCCAATTCCGGCAATCATCAGAGGAAGAAGGGTCAGATTGATGTCTTTCAAACTTGCCCCAAGGACCATGGCTCCGATGATTGACCCCACATAGGACTCACAAAGATCGCTGCCCAGGCCAGCCACATCGCCCACGTTATCACCCACATTATCGGCAATAGTTGCGGGGTTTCGCGGGTCATCTTCGGGGATGCCCGCCTCCACCTTCCCCACCAGGTCGGCCCCCACATCGGCGGCCTTGGTAAAAATCCCTCCCCCAACCCTGGCAAAGAGAGCAACCGAGCTTGCACCCAGGCTGTAGCCGGAGAGCATGGGAAGAACCGACTGACTCATGGTAGCTGCATCGGAGCCAAAAAGGCTTGTGTAGACTATGGTGAGTCCCGAGAGGCCAACGATACCAAGACCCACCACAGAGAGGCCCATTACACTGCCGCCGTTAAAGGCGATTGACAGAGCCCGGTTGAGCGAATCTTTGGCACCATGGGCGGTCCTGCTATTTGCCAGGGTCGCTGCCCTCATGCCGATAAAACCTGCCAGGCCGGAAAAGAGGGCTCCTACAACAAAAGAGAGCGCCACAAGCCTTCCCACCCCTTCTTCAGTAAGGGTTAGCAACACTGCCGCTGCCGCAACAATGATGAGAAGAATCTTGTACTCCCGGAAGAGGAAGGCCATGGCTCCGTCCCGGATAGCCTTGGCAATTTCCTTCAGTTTATCGTCCCCGGGATCCTGTTTTCGAACCCAGGCCATCTTTATCAATGCAAAAACAATTGACAAAAAACCTGCTACAAGTGGAATAAACAATAATGTTTGCATAATACCCCCAAAACATGCTTTCCTTTCTAGGGTTATAGCAGAAAAAAGGGCAATAGTACAAGCTCTGGTTTTTCCATTGCAAAAGAAAACCATCCCGATTGTGCGATTGTCGCATATTCACCTCCAGCAACTCTTCACTGTTCTATTCTCCTTTCGCTGATCCTTTTACTTGACATCCGTGGATACCAGGATTATCGTTATAAGCAGGGCGGAAACAAGGAGGTGCACCATGGATACCCACTACTATTTAACCGTTTTTCCCACTGAATCTTTTATTGCAAGTCAGCTGACACCAAAGCAGTTTGGCAGTTATATGTCCACCGGATCGAGAAAGGGTTCAGCAGAGCGGCTTATCTTTATCGAAGTTGAAGGTGATTTCCCCGGAGATTTTGATTGGGAGTATGCTCACAACAGATGCCAGCCTCACCCCAACGGAGATCCGAAACACTCGGTCTATATTGCGGTTTATCGATCCCTGGAGCGAATACCGATGGAGGCTTTCAAATCCCTCTTTCTCACTACCCAGGATGGTAGGACCCTGGAGCTTGAACGGGAAGAGTACAAAGCCATAGAAACTCGTAAAAACTTTGTGGTTTACAAAGAGCTTTGCCCGGTAAGCCCGGTGGTGGTCAGCGCCCTTAAACCCGATCAATTTTGCTCATACATCACCGATCCGGAGATCAAGATATCGGTTCCAAAGATTGTTTTTACCGATCTGAAAACCCCCAATCTGGACGACCCGGATAATTCCGGAAACATTGGCTCCATGTACTCCGGCAAGATGAACCACCTGCTTGAATGTATCGCCGCAGTGGAGTCGGATGCATCAAAGAAAAACAAAACCTTCGACCGCTCCCATGTGGAATCCTTCACCTTCCAGGTAATTAATAACGGAATTTACATAAGCGACGGTAAGCAGATAATCATGTACCGCATGCCTGGGCTTAAGGAGATCAAGGAGATCGATTACGACTGGGGTCGCTCTGCTCTGATCATTTAGATGCGTATTGTTAGATGGCATCCAGTAGTGCAAAACAGGTAAATCGTATCTCAAAGAGCTGCCGGAAGAGCGAAGTGTAGTTCTCCGGATACCTACCATGGACAGACCCTGATCCGGGGTGTAGGATAGCAACAGATGAACGATAGAGCCTACCTTGTTGAGATAAAGCAGAGCGACCAGAGCCAGGAGCAAGCCCAGGCCCATTTAGCAGAATTAAAAGGACTCTGTGAAAGTCTGGGACTTGAAGTAGCTGGAGAAACAATCGCTCCTTTGCGAAATATATACCCTGCCCTTCTTTTGGGAAGCGGAAAAAGTGAGGCAATAACCGCTGATGCCAGGGATATCGAAGCTGATATCATTGTAATAGATGACGAGCTCTCCCCCGCCCAGCAGCGAAACTGGGAACGCCTCTCGGATCTGGCGGTTGTGGACCGGCAGGAGATTATTCTGGAGATCTTCGCCGACCGGGCTTCCACAAAGGAGGCGACTCTGCAAGTAGCCCTAGCCAGGATGGAGTACAGCCTCCCCAGGCTTACCAGGGCATGGACTCACCTTTCCCGGCAGAGAGGTGGAACAAAGGGTACCAGAGGAGAAGGAGAAACCCAGCTTGAAGCGGACCGCCGTATCGTCCTGAGAAAAATCAGCCGTCTGAAAAAGGAGCTGGAAAAGGTGCGGGGCATCCGTGCCACCGGTAGAAAGCAGCGAGGCTCTCTGCCGGTGCCCACAGCGGCAATTGTCGGATATACCAATGCGGGAAAATCGAGCCTGCTAAATGCGTTATCAGGGTCTGGAGTAGCTGCAGAGGATAGACTCTTTGCCACCCTTGATCCCACTACCCGGCGGGTTGACCTTCCCGGAGGAAGAACGCTCCTTTTTACCGACACAGTTGGTTTTATCAGGAAACTTCCCCATTCCCTGGTTGATGCCTTCAGGGCAACCCTGGAAGAGACGGTTTTGGCTGATATCATTTTGATCGTGGCGGATGCATCTGACCAGGAAGCGGAGGAGCAGCTGAAAACTACCATTGAGGTACTGGAGGAGATTGGCGCATCCGACCAAGCCCGGGTTTTGGTTATGAACAAGATAGATCTTCCCCGGGCGGAATCCTTCAATCAGCTTTCTGAGAAGTATCAGCTCGAATCGGTAAACATATCTGCAAAAACTGGAGCGGGTATCGAAGAGCTCCTGCATCTTATCTCCAGCCATTTAGCGGCGTGGGGAAAGAGACGGAGCTACACCATTCCGACAAGCCGATACGATCTGGTGGCCCTGCTTCATCGGGAAGCGAAGGTGCTGGATGAAAAGCATGATGGCACATCGATACTGGTTGATGCAGTAACAAGCGAGAAGACCGATTCCATCCTTCAGGATTTTCTCATCCAGAAAACCTGATATCCTTAGGAGGTGAGATGGTTTTGACTGAAATTGCGGCAATTGCGGCTGATATAGTTGTTTTTTTCCATTTTCTCTACGTCCTGTTTGCAGTGGGGGGGGAGTTTGTCATCGTTATCGGGGGGTTTTTCCACTGGAGATGGGTAGCTAACAGGATATTCCGGTTTATCCATCTGGCTGCTGTTCTGTTTGTATCCCTGGAAGCGATCATAGGAACAAGCTGCCCTTTAACAGAGCTGGAATATCTACTCCGGGATAAAGCAGGCCAGATGGGAGATCGAGATATCACCTTTGTCGGCAGGCTTATTCGAAGCATTATCTTCTACGATCTTCCGCCTATCTTTTTTACCCTCCTCTATGTAGGCTTTGGGGCTTTGGTCCTCCTTACCTTTTTTCTTGTTCCTCCGAAGAAGCCTCCGAAGAAGAGAGAGGGGAGGTAAAGCGATACCGCAGGATGATCCCTCCGGCGACATATGCCCTCACTTCAGGGAAAAGCACCATCCCGGTAGCTCCCTCCACCGCTATCTCTATGGGCAGTACACCAAGATAAAAATTGAGCCCCAGGGGGATACGAAGGGCCGCCTCCAGCTCTTCAACAAAGAAGAGGGCAGCACCCCCGCCGATATAGGGACGGAGATAATGTCCATTGGTCAACCGGGCCCCCTCCAGATGGTAAATCAGGGAACTGTGGAGTGTTAGCCCAGAGGTGTTCCCCAGCAGGGAATATCCGAACGCTCCTTCCAGGGCAAGTCGTCTTTCCCAGCTATATTTTACCGATAATCCCAAGGGCTGTCCTAAAAAAATACCGGCAGAAAAGCCCGCTACTTTTTTAGTAAAGTCAGCTGAAACTCTTTCAGGCCTGAGGGGCAACTCCGCCTCATTGTTGCTCTGAGAAAACAGATTACCATGGGGTGTTACAAGTGAAAGGAATAAGAGAGCAGAGAAGATGGTCAGCCCCCCTGCTCTATGCCTAGCTATTCCTGACAACCGCAATTGAAACCGGCAAACTCAAACAGTTCCGACTGAATCCATACAAAATTTCCGTTTTCGGTTGGTATCAGAAACCGTGCAGATTCCACTTCGTCATTGTCCTTTGAAAAAACTGTTACCTTCTCTATGGCCAGGACCGGATACCGTTTTTTTCGGTCAAAGAGCTTTGCGGTAGAGATGTAGTTGGTGGACATATGGGGGAAAAAATCATCAAAGGCCTTTTTGAGATCCGGTTTTATCTTCACATAGAAATGGCTGGACTGGGTTATCATGTCTCCCTCCAATGGTGATCAATTACAAAGAGGATAACCTTATACGCAAGCTCTTGCAAGCTCTTTTGGCAGCAGCGAATGCAGCATGTGCACTATATGGTGTTGCCAAAATTGTGGAAAGAGCTGGCAGCGCTTGATTTCATACTATTTTTATCATACTTTAACACTATGAAAGAAGAAGCAAGGGAGCTGCATTATACATTTACCGTCTCCGGAATGACCTGTGCCTCCTGTTCCAGAATTGTGGAAAGGAAGTTGAAACGCACTGAAGGGATAGCATATGTCTCGGTAAACCTGGCCACCGAGAAGGCTTATGTGGTTACCGATGAGAGGATAGATAGATCAGTTCTAAAGGAGATTGTTGAATCAACGGGCTATGGATACCGGGAAAATGCTCCCGAGGCGGATAGTTGGAGAAAGATTTTCGAAAAGCTGCTCTGAGGGCAATTATCTCCCTCTCCCTCATGCTGCCCCTCATGGTTCTGATGATCTTTCATATGGTTGGTTACCACATTCCCGGATTTATCGTAATAGAGAGCCTGGCGGGGCTGATCCTTTTAGCAGGGCCGGGACGGAAAACCCTTCGGGGTGCGGTAATCGCTCTGGCCCACGGCCATACCAATATGGATACCCTGGTTTCCGCCGGGGCCATTGCAGCCTGGTTGAGTGCTCCATTGAGCTTGACCCCCCTCAGAATCGTCAGTTTTGGAACCATCGGTACCATGGTAATCACCCTCCATCTTATTGGACGCTATATAGAAGCGCGGCTCAAGCGAAAAGCTACCGGAGATATCCGGGCTATCCTGGAGCAGGAAGCAAAACAGGCAAGAATAGATGAGGGGGGAACCATCCGGGAAGTGCCCATCGAAAGTGTCAAAGAGGATGCAATTCTGATTGTCCGCAGCGGAGAAAAAGTTCCCCTGGATGGTGAAATAAGCGAAGGGCGTTGTTCTGTGGATGAATCGATGATCAGCGGTGAGCCCCTTCCAGTGGGCAAGCGTGTCGGCGATGCAGTTATTGGAGGGACTATCGTTTCATCGGGCTTTATCAAAGTGCGGGTAACCGCCACAGGGAGTGACAGTTTCCTTGCCCGGATGTACAAGCTGGTGGAAGAGGCGCAATCTGCCACCGTTCCCCTGCAGGCCCTGGCGGATCGGATCAGTCTGGTCTTTGTACCGGTTGTACTGGTTCTTGCCCTCCTTTCAGGCACCCTGTGGTTTTTTTCCTACGATACCTTTCACCCCCTGCTGAAGCAGATCGCTCAGTTCCTGCCCTGGGTGAGAAGTGACATGGGAGCAGGAGCCACCGCCCTCTTTGTCTTCATCACCGTTCTTGTCATTGCTTGTCCCTGC
>CAYMWV010000147.1:5890-8601 GCA_964394395.1 uncultured Sediminispirochaeta sp. | reverse complement strand
TGAATGTCCCTCCCGGCAGGTAGATATCAAGCCTCAATTGAAGCTGTGCCGAACTCCCTTCGATCTCCCATCCTGTTGATAAGAAGAGCGATACTTATGGCAAACAGGGTGAGCACCGTAGGGATCATCCAGAAGAGACGGAACGATCCGGGAACAATCTGCATGTTCAAATCGTAACTGAAACCAGCTAAAAGGCTGCCGGCCAGGGAGCCCATTCCCTCGACAATGAAGAAAAAGAGCTGCTGCACCCCCGCCCTGGACTCTGTATCGGCGAAGCCATTCAGGTAGATGAAGGAGACGGTAAAAAAGAAGGCAAAGGAGGGGCCGTGAAAGGCGATTCCCGCCAGGGCACCAATGCCTCCACTGCCAAAGGCAAAAATGGAAAACCGGGAGAGCTCCATTATGGTTCCAAAGAGGATGATCCGTCGGGGGGGAAAGCGCTTAAACAGAAAAGGTAAAAGCAGCATGCTCACCACCTCCATAGCCTGACCCAGACTCATGGAAGGAAGGATCATGGCGTCGGAGAATCCCAGGTGCCGCAGGTAGGGAGCCGCTCCAAAGTAGTAGAACTTGTGGGTAATCTGCATAAGAAAGGCTGTGACCCCCAGAAGCAGCAGTTCCGGTCTCATAAAGAGTTTCAAAGCCGCATCGGGTAGAAGCCTGCTCCTTCGGGGTGCCTTCCCTTTCTGTCCCGGCAAGGAAAGAGAGAAGAGGGAGAGGAAAAGCGATACCCCGGCGGTAAAAAAGAGCGCATCCCCCACCGTCCCCTGGGAGAGACGAAGATAGAAAAAGCCGAATATCCACCCCGAGACAACCCAGCCGACAGTACCCCAGAGCCTCACCCCGCCAAAGGAGCGCCCACCATCCGGGGAGTGGTGAAAGACAATCACATTGGAAAGGGCCATTGCCGAGATGAACATGCCCATGTAAAGCAGGTAGAAGATGATAACCGGCAGAAAATGGCTGCTTAAAGCAAGGCCTAACATAAAAAAAGCCGCCAGCGCCTCAGCAAGGGCAAAAAGACGCTCCGCTGATAGCACTCTGTCACTGACAAAGGCGCTGAGAAGTGGTGCAAGCATGGCGGAAAGAGCAGATAGGGAAAGAATCAGCCCCGCCCCAGCGCCGCCAAAACCGAGCTCCTGACTAAAATAGAGGCTCATCAGGGGCAGGGTCGCCCCGGCAGCAAAATAGTGGAGAAACATGATAGCGGAAAGGCGGAACCGGTAGGTTTTGGGCATGGATGGGAAAAACCTCTCAGGGATTCTCATTTTTACGAAATGATATTTGAACACGGCGGGATTCGAACCCACGACTTCCACCTCCGGAGGGTGGCGCTCTATCCAGCTGAGCTACGTGTCCACGATAGTGCCAACTATATCCAAAGCCCCGGGGCCATGTCAATAGTTGGCCACGTAAGTTGACACGGTTCCTCCTTTCGGTTAGCCTTCTACCACTTTCCCATTGAAGCAAACACTATGAAGCAGCAGAACAATCAGAAAGCGTATCTTTCAGAAATGGTAAAACTAATTCAACAGGGCCGTAGGGAAGAGATTACTCCCCTTATCTGCAGCCCCTCCTCGATAGAACGGTCCGAGCGTATCCCGGCCCAGGATATTGTCGGTCAGGAGGCTTTGATTATCAGCGACGCCTTCGAATCGGCGACAAATGGAATGTACAACCCCGAGGCGATTGAAGCTCTGAAAAAGATCGATGAAACATCTCCCTTTTTCGGCTGGAAGCAGGCAACTCTGGCAATCCTCGCCTTCTACAGCAACAACAAAGAGGAGATGGAGCTCCTTCTTGACACCATCCCGGGGGAGTCCCCTGCCGCAGCTTTTATTCCGGTGCTCAAGAAGGTGAAGGGAGATGAAATTCAGCTCAATAAAGCTGAGCAGGCGCTTTACAACGGAATAAGCGAAGATCGCTCCTTTATCTCCAGTGCCCAATCCCAGCTCAAAGATAGTCTCGAGGAGGAGATGGAAGAACCTTTCCTTGAAACCGCAATACTCCTTATCCGGGAGATCAAAAACGACTATCCTGAAGCGTGCAGGAAGCTATCTATCTGGCTTATGAAAACCGCCTCTCAATACGGTTTCTCTCCGGATCTTCTTCTAAGCCAGCTGAAACAGATCTATGGGTCTGCTGAAAGTTTCCGACTCTGTGCCCTTGCCCTGGCAAAGGAGGAGACTGAAATCAGCCTGCTCTTCTGGATTCGCTCCCTCAGCTCCCGGCTGAGGGGAGACAAAATCGATGATAATGAGATAGGAGCATATCTGGATATCATCGCCACCACCGCCGGAGAGCTATCACAGATAGGGGGAGATGATTCGCTTTCCTCCTCCCTTGGGTATGAAGCGGAGGAGTGGAACACCTATCTCTCCTCCCTCTCCTCCCTGGTGCGGCACCTGACAGATAATCTCACGCTCCGGGGGGATTATTCCCGATTAAGCAGGGCAGCACAGATGGGCGGTGAAGCCATCTTGGGGGAAATCGCTACTCTGGGGAACATTCCCCCCCTGGGGAACCTTTCCACCCCGGAGAGCCTTGACGTATCCGGGGATGGGGAAGAGGGCGGAAAGATGGCAATGGTTAAACCGGAAAGGGCGGAGAGGTTGGAGAGGACCGAACGCTCTGAAAAGAAGAGACCGGAAAAGAAGAGATTGGAAAAGCCGGTGCAGCTAGAACTTTTCGCATAGTAAACGCATAGTAAA
>CAYMWV010000147.1:0-5790 GCA_964394395.1 uncultured Sediminispirochaeta sp. | reverse complement strand
CGCATAGTAAACGCATAGTAAATGCCTCTTCAGGAAGGATAACAGAAGGATAACATGGTCGACAACATGGAAATAGAGGAAATAAAGAAGAAGCTCCTGTCACCAGAAGCCCTGGAGTCGATCGATTCCCTGGACAGGGAAATCAGCTCCCGGCCCAACTATATTGGTCCGGAGGCGTGGTTGAAGCTTTCAGAAAAGTATATGAAAGATTTTCTTCAATCGGCCTGTACAAAAGAGCGGGAGGGGAACTAAACTTAGGTACTAAACTTAGGATAGCGAGAGAATCCGGGAGGCGTTGAATGCAAGAGGTGCAGATTAAGCTCATATCAGGAGAAAAGCGGATCGTTCCCTACGGAACGAGAGTGTCAGAGCTGCTTGGAGATCTGAATCAAGAGCACCCGGAGGGGCCGATTGTTGCCGCCCTGGTGAACAACGACCTGGTAAGCTCCTCTTTCAAGGTAGAGGTCAATGGCTTGGTTGAACCGGTGCGGCTCTACAGCCACTACGGAAACCGGATCTACCGGCGATCCCTCTCGTTCCTTCTCGGGATGGCCTCCAGGAAATGTTTCCCTGAGAGGCACCTGGTGATCGGTCACAGCCTGGGAGATGGTTACTATTACTACTACAACGGCATGTCAGGAATTGCCGACGAAGATATCAAACTCCTGGAGGAGGAGATGCTAAGGCTGGTGGAAGAGAAACTTCCCATAAGCCGACAGGTGATCAGTTACCAGGAGGCCCTGGAAAAGGTTAAACAGGAAAACCTTCCAGCCACTGCCATGTTGCTGCAGTACAGGAACGATCCAAAGATTCCTCTCTACAGATGCGGTGCCCATTTCTCGATATCCTTTGAACCGATTCTTACCAACACATCTCTACTCTCCATCTTCCAGCTGAGAAATTATGCTCCCGGCTTCCTCCTCCGATATCCCCAAGCCAAGGATTCCCGGGAAATTGCTGAGTTTACAGAGCACCCCCTGCTGTTCTCCATCTTTAAAGAGTATAAGGCGTGGGGGAAGATACTTGATGTCAACAGCGTGGGAAAGCTCAATAAGCTCATAGAGGATCGGAACATCCAGCCCTTTATCCAGGTTGCTGAAGCGCTTCATGACAAGAAGATCAGCCAGATAGCTGACCAGATAGAGTCAAAGAAAGAGCGTGTCCGGGTAGTGCTTATTGCAGGTCCCTCCTCATCAGGAAAGACCACCTTCACCAAGAAGCTGGCCATCCAGCTCCGGGTTCTCGGCTTCAATCCGGTGGTGATTGGCCTGGATGATTACTACTTGCCCCACGGCCAAACGCCTCTGGATGAAGAGGGGAAGCCCGACTTTGAAAGCCTCTACGCCCTCAATATCCCTCAGCTCAATAAACATCTTCTCTCCCTTTTTGACGAAAAGGAGGTGGAGATTCCCATCTTCGATTTTAAAGTGGGAAAGCCCAGGGATGTGGGCCAGAAGCTGCAATTCTCTAAAAGAAGTATCCTCGTGATGGAGGGGATTCACGGTCTAAACCCAAACCTCACCCCGGATATCCCCAGGGAGCAGAAGCATCTGGTCTATATCTCCGCGCTCACCCAGCTCAACCTGGACGACCACAACAGGATCGCCACCACCGACAACCGGCTTTGCAGGAGAATGGTCCGGGACCACCAGTTCCGGGGTAATCCCGCCCTGGGGACCCTGAGGATGTGGCCGTCGGTACGCCGGGGAGAGGATACCAATATTTTCCCCTACCAGCACCTGGCCGATTCAGTTTTCAACAGCGCCCTGGACTACGAACTGGCGGTGCTGAAACCCTATGTAGAGCCTCTGCTCCATACCGTTAAACCTGGGCAAAGGGAGTACAGCGAAGCAAGAAGGCTCCTCGCCTTCCTGAACAACTTCTCCACCATTCCTGTACAGTATGTACCGGACCACTCGATCCTCCGGGAGTTTGTGGGCGGAAGCGGTTTTCGGTACTGATCATGGCTCTCTTTCTCTCTACCATCCTCATCCTGCTTCCCCTCTTTCTTGTTGTGGCGGCGGGTCTACTGTTGGCCAGACTCTTCCAGATTGACGAGGAGAGCCTGATCAGGGTGCTGACGGACTTCTTTATGCCCCTTCTGGTATTCTCTTCCCTCTATGAGTCTACCATCAGTCCCACAGAGATAGGGCGCCTCTTTGGGGCAAGCACTCTGATGATCATCCTTCTTTTAGCCGCCGCACTCATCTATAGCCGAATGGCGGGAATCAGTTCCAGGGGATTTTCCATGCCCATCATCTTCATGAACTCAGGGTTCCTTGGAATCCCTCTGATGAAACTGTGGGGAGGCATGGAGGCGATGAACATCATCATCATCTTTGACCAGATTCAAACCCTCTACATCTTCACTCTGGGCTTTCTTATAATCCGGGGAGGAATCAACCGGGATGCGATCCGTTCTTCTCTGCTTAGTCCCATTCTCTGGGCGGTGATACTCGGTTTCGCTTTTAATCTATTGGGGATCGGTCTACCCGAACCGGTACTGGAGTCCTGCCGCTTCGGAGGAGCCGCAGCACCTCCCCTGGCAGCGTTTGTACTTGGGGTTTCCCTGAACAGAAAAAAACCTGTTATGGACCGGCATCTTGCGGCAGGGGTGGTTCTGCGAACCGTGATCGGTTTTCTTATAGGAATGGTGGTGGTCACCATCTTCGGTTTTACCGGTCTCACTGCCACGGTGATCCTGGTGACAGGAGCACTTCCCGGGGCTGTTTTTAGTTACGTTCTTCCTGCCCGCTACGGGGCAGATAGTGAAAGGGCCCAGGCAATCGTAGTGACCACCAGTGCCCTTTCTGTTATAACCGTTCCTCTCTCCTTCGCTCTTGCAGCTATTCTCCAATCCGCTTAACTGAAGCAATTCCGGAGCTTTTTACATTCTCCATAGAGACTTCACCTGTGTAGCTAATAGAGGCAGCTCCTTCTACCGAACCGCTTAGCTCTCCCCCATTCATATGAAGCTTCACATCTCCGCCTCCTCGGAGCCTTACATCGGCATTTCTGCTCTTTGATTCTAAAGCATGAATCATGGATCCTCCGGTGAGATCCATATCAAATTGTTTAAAATCGCAGTCCTGGAGGGAGATCGCAATACCCCCTTCACTCTTTACTGCAAACAGTTCCTGGGAAAAATCTTTCATGGTACCCGAGGCACCCCCAAATAGTTCCAGCTTCTGCAATTCCGGCAGGGTAAGGTGAATCTGAATCTGCTTTTCTTCATTCCGGAAAGTGCGCTCCTGGCTGAACCGTAACGTGGATCCCCTCTTTTCTACACTGAGCAAGCTCTCCATATATTCAGGGTACTGAATCTCCCCTCCCCAGTCGCCCTGCTGGAGGGTCACTGAATAGCTGCCGATAAGGAGCAGCTCCTGATAATCCCTAAAATCAATATTCCGACTGACCAGATCGTTCTTACTCAGATCTATCTCGCCAAAATTCTTTCCGGAACCCAGATATGGGCTCATCCAGATTCTTACGGTTACAAGCCCCGCTGTAATCATCAGCAGCAGTACAATCAGCAGGATAAGCATGATCTTGCTGCTGGTTCTCATTGTTCTCATTTCAGCTCCTCCTCGGTTTCCCGGTACCTGGTCATCACTTCATCCATATCTATTCCCAAAGTGTGCATTCGGTGAAAGAGCCTGGGCAGCTCCTCCCGAAAAAAGTGCTCCCTCTGTTCTTTTTGAACCAGTTTCGCCCCGTCGGGGGAAACAAAGTATCCAATCCCCCGTTTGTTATAGATAATCTCCAAATCCTGAAGATGGTTGTAGGTTCGTACCACCGTGTTGGGATTCACCTCCATCTCCACTGCCAATTCTCGAATCGAGGGGACCCTCTCCTCAGGCTTCCACACTCCGGTTACAATCTGCTCCGACATATAATCTCCGATCTGTAAATAAATTGGTCTATTCTCTTCAAACTCCATGATGGACTTCTGCCTCCTTCACTCTGAACCAGGCCATAATCCAGCAAAAGGGAGCAAGAAAAGCCCAGAACATAATCTGCGCCGTGGCCTCCGCAATGTTCATCAAGGTGTAGGAAGCCCCAGGCATCGATACCAGGGTGTTAAACTGAAGAGCCTTTCCGGTAAAGAGTTCCCAGAAAAGGATCCGGGTTCCTAAAAGCCCCCAAAGGGCAAGAAGTACTGCAAGTCCGAAAAGGAGAAGTACTGTTTTAAAAAGTGAATGCTTCCGAAACCAGGCAGCACCGAGGAAAAAGATCCCCTGAGTTACCAGATACTTACCGTAGAGCCGAAACATCCCAACAGCAAAGGGGCGAAAGAGGGGTACGGAGTTTTCAAACAGCAGCCTGGAAATCATCCAGCCCAAAAGAGAGGTAATCCAGTACCCCGCCACAAAGATCAGCGTATAGCCAATACCGGTAAATAGCAGCCTCGAGACTACCTTTTCTCCCGCTGAAACCGGAAGCATCAGAAACTGGTGGGTCGAATCCTTCTTGTGAAGATCCGAAAAGGATTGCCCGGTAAGCACATATCCGATGATCAGATAAAAGAGGGGAAAGAGCCAGCTGTGCAGGATCCCCGGATTGTTCCCTTGCCACGCCGTAAGAAGGATAATTACAAAGACTATAGCTGATACAGCGGCAAGCTGAATAAGCCCGGAACGCCACTGGGTGCGGAGATCCCGCCTCATGAAAAGTCCAATCCTTTTAGCCGCAGCTGTCATTTTTTCAAGCCTGTCACTCATGAGACACTCCTTTCAAGCAACTCTTGTATTCTATCCCCGGACTGCATCACTGCGTTAAAGAGAACTTCGATATCAAGCTGGCTCTCCTGGCCAGTTTGATTCTCCTCCAACACCACATAGCCCCCCATGGCCTGTTCGCTGAAGAGGATGGATCCTCCCTCGGGAAGGGTTCGGCAGTGGCGCATGGAAAGATGCTTTCCAATTTGATCAAGGGAACGGTTGAGGATAATCGACCCGGCATCCACAATCAGCAGGGGATCTATCAGATGCCCCATATCCCGCACCTGGTGAGTAGAGATGATGATGATTCTATCATCACTGCAGGAAGATGCAGCGACCTTTCTAAACTGACTCTTTGAAGGGATATCAAGACCGTTTGTCGGTTCGTCGAGAATGAGCAGAGTGCTGTTACAGGCGATACCGAAGGAGAGAAGAAACTTCTTCTTCTGTCCGTAGGAGAGGGATGTAAGCGTTTTCCTTCCATCCACCTGGAACTCCGAAAGAATCGTCTCGAAGCGCTGGTAATCAAATTTGGGGTAAAAGGGAGCGTAAAGCCGCAGATATTCATCCCCCCGTAAGGCCGGAACGTGAAAGTCCTCGGCAAGAAAATAGATCTCCGAAAGCAGTTCCGGCTTCCGCAATGCCGGGTTCTCTCCCATAATCGATACAGCTCCCGAAGTGGGAAAGGTGAGTCCCGAAAGGATCCTGAGCAGGGTTGTCTTCCCCGCTCCGTTTTTTCCAAGGAGACCGTAAATATTCCCCGGCTCCATAGTGAGGGAGAGTTGATTAAATAGCTGCTCCCTGCCATAGGCAAAACTGATCTCATTTGCCTCTATCATAGTAAACCTCCATATCAGTGTTCTACATATCTAATACACTGATAATATAACACAACGATGAAGCGGCGTCAAGAGGGATAACGATTTTTTTCTTTGTTTCGCCAGCCATTCTCAAAGTAAGACGACCACGACCAGTGGTCGACCATAAAAACCATAGAGGAAAAGGAATTCTCAATGTGGCAAGGAAATAAGCTGAAATTTGATGCAAAACCCATGATTTCTGCGCAGTA
>CAYMWV010000146.1:0-8612 GCA_964394395.1 uncultured Sediminispirochaeta sp. | reverse complement strand
TTCAACTCGTAGAACCAGGGCTCCCCGGAGGCTCTGAAATCATACCCCGCCAAAGCTCCCACCCGGGCCTGCAGCCCCTTCTGAAAAAAGCGCAGATAGAGAAGATCTTCCCATCCAAGACTCACCCCGGCCCCGACCATCTCCGCTGATGCAACATCGGCCCCATCAGCCCCGGCGCCTCCCGAGTCGGTACTCCCATAATCAACAAACACCCCCTTATACTTAAACCGCAATCCCGGCTGCAACCGTTTCCGGGTCCGCAAACCCAGCGCCGCCGTCAAATGCAGAGCATCCCCGGTAAAGGAACGAAACACCTCGCCATCGGATAGCTGATCCTCCCGGTCGCTGTTCCCTCCCCCGGTAAAGATCGCCAAACTTGCATCCCCCCCAAAAAAAGTGGGGTCGATATAGCCCACAGTGATCACCGGCCCCTTATCAAAGGTATAAAATCCGGCACCAATCAACATCCTCCGAAGCCCAAGGAAATTCGCCTCAAAAAGCGTCGCCCCTAAGGTCCAGGATTCACCATCCGTAGCCACCACCGGAATCCCCACCAGGGAGAGCCGCTCCTGCAGAACAATCTCCAGCTCCACATCTCCCCCGGGCTGCCTGCGATATCGAAAACTGATATCCCCAAAAAGCCCGGTCTTTCGAAGCTCCTGCTCCAGGGCCCCAAAATCCACCATCCCAATCCTCGTCCCTTCCCTGATCCCGATAATAGGCTCAATAATCTCCGGCCGGGTCTTCTTCAGCCCCTCCAGGCGAACCGATGCAATCTTCACATCCCCCAGGCGCCTGATAGCCGCTTCATCCAGCTCCCTTTCATCCAGCTCCTTTCCATCCAGCTCCTTTCCATCCGGGACACTTCCATCCAGACCGCTGTCATCTGCCCAGAGGGGGAGTGCCACCAGCATCAAGAGTATCATTGTTACCAATAATTTTATGTTTCTCATAACGCTACTATACCGTTATCAAACGATATAAGCAAAAGCTTTAGCCCATTTTTTTCGTCATCACCGATGAAAAAACGTAACATTACCTATCCCTTGGGCAGCTCCCGGAGGCTTCGCCCCCGGGACCGCGCTGCTCCGGGGTGCGGCGGCCTATCCGGCCCGCTACTATCGTGGGCGGGCCTGCCGCCTCCCGTCCGGTTGTGGTCCCTGCCGGGCCCGCAACCGGACCGCCTCCCTTCGGTCGGCGCCCTCCGTATCGCTGCTGCGGTTTGCTGTGGCACAAGACGATGCTACCCATCTAAGCTACGACCCTTTCCATGAAAAGGGAGATCCCGTACCCTCTGAGAAGAAAATCCCCCTTCTCTATTTCGCCCACGAGATCCTCTGTACCCTGGCTTATCTGGATGAAAGCCGGACCCAGTCCTGGATTACCAGTTCGGCCACCAGCGGTGGGCTGAGGATCTAATGGAAGAGATGGAGATGGAAGAGGATAAAATTGAGCATTTTACCCTCATCCAGAATGCCGCACCCTTTTTGCTCTACCTGCTGCACAGATACCCCACCGGCAGTATCAATGAACTTTTCGATCGGTTCTGCCGTGCCTTCCCCATCTACCTTGCTCACGCCGATGGGGGAAACGATATGGGTGCCCGAAACTTTCTACAGATAATCTTTAGCCACCTCTTTCTCTTCCGGTTCTGTCACACCTTCGGCCTTCTGGACATCTCCCCCGAGGAAGAGTACAACACCACCAAGCTCTTTCGGAAAGCCTTTGCCTTTCAGATGTGAGGGGGATTTACATCAATCTGCATAATGCTCAGTATAGGAATCCAGCACTTCTCACTTGCATTATCCATGCATGAACCCTATAGTTTGAAGCAGGTATAGGTGCACAGCATGAATAGTATGTCAAAAAAGATCCTCCTTGTAGAAGATGAAGCCCTCATCGCCATGGCAGAGGCTCAGATGATCAGGAAGCATGGGTATGAGGTGCTTACTGTTCACAGCGGAGAGAAAGCTGTTGAAGCGGCAGAAACAGACCCCGATATTGCGCTCATTCTGATGGATATCGATCTTGGTAGGGGCATTGATGGGCCGGAGGCTGCCGAAAAGATCCTTGCAAGCCAGGAGCTGCCCATTGTCTTTCTCTCCAGCCACTCGGAAAAGGAGTATGTGGACAGAGTAAAAACCATCACCGGCTCGGGCTATATCCTGAAAAACTCAGGTGAGTTTGTGCTGATTGAATCGATACACATGGCACTGAATCTCTTTGAAGCGAAACGGGAAGCTCAGCACCACCTCCGGGAAACAGAGTTGCGGGAACTACGGCTGGATCATCTGAACAGGCTGCTTCTTTCAATCCGTAACGTCAACCAGCTTATTACCAAGGAAACCGATACCAGAGAACTTTTGGATAAAACCTGCAGCTTGCTTATCGAGACGAGCGGTTACCAGCAGGCCTGGATTGTGCTCCTGGAGGATGGAAAACCCAAAGATCCCTATTTTCATGCCGGTTTTTCAGGTACTTTTGCTCCCATGACCGATTTCCTGAATGGCGGCACTATTCCGGATTGTGCCGCCGCCGTCCTGAAAGAGGGCAAGATTCAAACACAGGTGCAGGATAGTGCTGCCTGCGGCAATTGTCCATTCCGAAACCTGGAGGGGACTGGAGGCTGCGCCGGGGAAGAGGGAACCCTCCTTACAGCCAAACTTGAACATGCCGGAAAGCTGCAGGGCTGGATAAGCGTGCTTGTACCAAAGCTATATGCGGACAACCGGGACGATCAGCGCCTCTACGAAGAGATTGCCGGGGATATCTCCTACGCCCTGGAGAATATTGCCGCCACCAGAGAAATCATAGAAACAAAAAGCGTGCTGGAAAATACCATGAACGCAATCCCGGATACCATCGGCGTACTGGACAGCAACTTCAAGGTGATCTGCTACAACCAGGCGGGGTATCAGCTTCTCGGTAAAACTCAAGAAGAAGTAGAGGGCAAAACCTGCTACGAATTGATTGACAAAGTTCTACCCTGCACTAACTGTACGGTACAAGAGAGCTACACCACAAAGCGTATTGAGCAATATGAGAGATATGAACCTGCCCTGGACAAGTGGTTCGATTTACGGGCCTATCCCATTCTCGATGAACAGGGCAATGTTACAAAAATAATAGAACACTTCCGAGATATCACCGAACGCAAACGGGCAGAGAAAGCACTAAAGGAGCGCCTGGAGGAGTTACAATCCATCCAATGGATGCTCTCAAACAAAACCACCCGGCAGGAGGAGTCCATTCCCGGCTATGGCGATTTAAGCGAGCTCAACAAGGAGGGGCTCATCCTGCACTCTGTCGGGAAGGAGCAGCTTAAAGAGATTGCCTCGGAGTACCTCGATCTGCTGGAAACTTCCACAGCTGTCTATGAAAAGGAGGGCAGTTATGCTCTCGGACTATTCACTTCCGGATGGTGCCGATTGATGGACTCAGCATCACGCAAACTGTGCCAAACCGGAGACAACAGAGAGGCCCTGAAGAGTGGGAAATGGCTATGCCATGAATCCTGCTGGAACGTTTCCTCCCTTGCCATGGGAGAAAAGAGAGCTGTAGATGCCAGGTGCAGCGGCGGAATCAACTTGTATGCCCTCCCTGTTCTCGTCAATGGTGAGGCTGTGGGGGCGATAAATTTCGGCTACGGCTCTCCACCAACAGATGAGGCAGCACTAAAAACGCTCTCGCAAAGATATGCAATTCCCGTTGATGAACTGAAGAGACAGGCAGAAGCGTACAAGCCCCGACCCCAATTTATTATCGACTACGCAAAAGAGCGTATACAGATAGCCGCTACACATTTGGGTCGGATTATCAAGCTCAAACGAAATGAAGATACCCTTGATAAAAAGGGCATATCCCGATTTGATGAACTGGTCGCAAACATACCGGTGGGCGTCTATATCGTCTGGATACGAGCAGACAGGAGCATGCAATTCGAATACGTCAGCGACCAGTGGTGCGCCATCCACAAGCTGCAGCGGGAAGAAGTGATTGCTGATGCCGCAACGGTGAATAACCAAGTGCCCCTTGAAGAACGGGAGGATTTTCACAGACGCAACATGGAAGCAGCCCGAACCGGAAAGCCCTTCCTCTGGGAGGGCCGATTCATTGTCAGTGATGGAGATCCACGATGGCTGCGTATAGAATCGGTTCCAACACTGTTTGAAAACAGGGATATTCGCTGGTTTGGTGTAACCCAGGATATCACCGATCGAAAAGAGGCGGAAGAGGAGCTCAGAGAAGCGCTGCAGGAAAAAGAGTTCCTCATGAAAGAGCTCAACCACCGGGTAAAAAACAATCTTATCATGATCTCTTCCCTTATCAGTTTAAAAGATTCGGAAACAGCGGTTGACCTCTCCGACATACAGCACCAGATCGAGGCTATCAGTCTCATCCATGAAAAACTCCATCAAACCGGAAACATCACCAAAATCTCCTGCCGGGATTATGTTGATGATCTTCTCCGTTCCATCTTCTCATCTTTTTCCAAGCAGCCGGTGAGAATTGAATCCAATATTGCCGATATTCAACTTCCAACAAAAGCAGCCCTCTCCCTGGGGCTCATTATCAACGAGATCGCCACCAATGCGATAAAGCACGGATTCTCCCCCAGAGAAGAGGCCCTCTTTTCAATAAGCATGGAGATAGATAAAGAGCATGGCCGCTATCTGCTCTCCCTCTCAAACAGCGGTAAGCCTTTCCCGGAGGATATTGATCTCGAGAATCCCGACAGCCTCGGCCTGCGCTTGATAAGCGCCTTAATCACGCAAATCGATGGGACCCTGGAGCTTCAAAAAACACCTTACCCGGTATTTACCATACGCTTTCCGATTAAAGAGGTTTCGCGGTTCGCAGGTAGCGGGTAGAGGGGCTGAGCGCAGTTGATGGGATAAGCTGCTGCTATGGCACATGTATCGTTTTCGAAGCCTCCTTGAGGAACTCCAGATTCTTCGTTGAGATGGCGATGGTTTTTTCTATCTTCATAGATTTTGCAATCCATGGTATAGTCAAAGGACCAAAAACCAGAACGATCATGTAAGGACCGCCCTATGGCAATCAAAAAATCCGAACTCTATTCATCCCTCTGGGCGAGCTTTCCCGATATGTGCTGGCTCAAGGGCAAGGACACCATTGGGGACGACATCAACAAGAAAATCATCGCCCCCCTGTGGAAGGAGTTCGGCCTCATGAGCCCTCCCGACTTCAACGATCCGGAGAAGCTGGGCAAGGGGCGGGACATGGTAGACCGGCTCACCAGGATCATCGCCATCTTTGAACGCAAGGAACTCGATTTCTCCCGGAACAAGGCCGAGGGGGATCACCTGTTGGGTGATGCCTACGAGTACCTGATGCGCCACTTCGCCACCGAAAGCGGGAAGAGCAAGGGGCAGTTCTACACCCCCTCGGAGGTAAGCCGGGTGCTGTCCCAGATCCTGGAGATAGACAATGCAGCCACCAGCGCCAAGACCTCGGTCTACGACCCCACCTGCGGGTCCGGCTCCCTCCCCTTGAAGGTAGCTGCTGACAGAAAAGGTGAGGCTGGTGTGAGCATTGAGCATAAGCGGGATGGGAAATGACTTTGACAAAAACTCTATTCCATAAAAAAAGTCCCCAACGCAGGGACTCCAAAGGAACCAACCTTCCACCTCCGGTAAACCGGATTGATGTAAGGATAGCCCCGGAAAACCAGGCCGTCAAGGGCTGCAGATCACAGGCTACCAAGGAAATCGCCGTAGAAATCCGGCTGAGTCTGAAAAGTAGTAAACATACAAGATTGCAAAGGGGGGGGTGCAGTGATTCAACGAACAGATGATTACTACATCGGCGTGGTACATGAACTTTGCAGACTTTCGGCTGAAGCGGAGTGGGTTGAGTTTAAATCAGGCAAAACTGAGCATACTAAATTAGGCGAATATTTGTCGGCTCTCGCAAATTCTGCCGCTCTACTGGGTAAAACAAAGGCATACATGCTGTGGGGCGTTGAAGATTCCACCCATAACATAATCGGAACTGATTTCTCTCCATCCAGGTACAAGATTGGTAATGAGGAGCTGGAAAACTGGCTGCTTCAAAGGTTGAACCCGAAAATAAACTTCCAGTTTTTTCGTCTCTCTGTGCAAGAAAACACGGTTGTACTGCTTGAAATTGATCCAGCATTCAAGCACCCGGTACAGTTTACAAACGTGGAATACATTCGGATTGGCAGCATAAAAAAAAAGCTCAAAGATTTCCCGGAGAAGGAACGCGAATTATGGCGTACCTTGGACAGAAAACCCTTCGAAGCAGGAATTGCAAAAGAGAAAATAGATAGTGAACAAGTATTAAACCTCCTCGATTATCCAGGTTACTTTGAGCTTCTGGAAAGAAATATTCCGGACGGGCATCAGGCAATTATTGAGGCACTACTGCAGGACGAGATAGTTGTAACCTGCCCGGCGGGGGGCTACGATATAACCAATCTGGGTGCCATGGTAATAGCAAGACGTCTGGAGGATTTTCCCAAGCTGAAAAGAAAGGCTATGCGGGTGATTCAATATAAGAGCATCGACAGGGTGGAAACCATTAGAGAGCAAGTAGGAAACAAAGGCTACGCTAACGGCTTTGAAGGTTTAATAGCCTTTATCACTGCAATGGTTCCTTCCAACGAGATAATTGGAACAGCTTTGAGAAAGACTGTTCCGATGTATCCTGAGCTTGCGGTCCGCGAATTGGTAGCAAATGCCTTAATCCACCAGGATCTATTTGAAACGGGTACTGGCCCTATGATCGAAATCTTTTCCGACAGAATCGAAATCACAAATCCCGGACAGCCTCTGGTCTCGGTCGAACGTTTTCTTGATTCTCCTCCAAAATCCAGAAACGAAAGTCTGGCATCTTTCATGCGAAGATTTGGTATTTGTGAGGAACGAGGAACTGGAATCGACAAGGTGGTTTCCCAGACAGAGCTCTATCAGCTGCCCGCTCCCATATTTGAAACAGCGCCAGGGTTCACCCGAACCGTTCTTTTTTCCCATAAGGCTATGGATGAAATGACAAAAGAGGAGCGAGTTTGGGCGTGCTATCTACATGCCTGTCTTCAATACGTTCAGCGAAAAAAGATGACCAATGCAAGTCTAAGGCAACGTTTCGGGTTGGAACAGTCAAAAGGAGCTATGGTATCCCGTATAATCAACGCAACTCTGGAAGCTGGTTATATACAAGCTGATCCCATGAGTGACTCAAGACGCGATTCTGCCTATATTCCCTTCTGGAGCAGTTCAAAGCCAATAAGTAACGGCTAATGAATGTGTTTTCGCCCATTTCCGCACCAGTGAACACATACCTATATATAGTGCTTTTCCTGGTCAATACGGGGTTCTGCACGCTATATATGGATAAATTGTGTTTTCGCCCATTTTCGCACCGCTAAACGCAGGTTACAAGTCTCCCATACAGGTTTGTAAGCTCGGAATGGCCAACCCGCAGTATCTGCTAAAACAATTTCAAATAGGAATCAAACATGAAGAGCCGGTTGCGTTTAAACCCCGTACTTTCCACCAGGATTTTCTTGTCAACAAAAAGCTGAGCCATATCTCCGGCAGCCTTGACTGAAAGCCCGGTCATATGCTGAACATCCTTGATGGTTACAATTGGCTTCTTGAACAATTGATGAAATAGCTCCATGGCTGTTTTGGAACGCCTTCCTATGCCCATTATGCTTTCCCTCTCGATAGTCTCTTTCAGCTCTATAATCTTTCCCAACGTTTCAACTGATTTCTCCGCAGTCTGGACAACCCCTGTCAGAAAAAAACGTATCCATTGTATCAAATCATCCTTCGTTCGGACAAAGGTGAGGTTATCATAGTAGAGAGTCTTGTTTTTCTCAAAGAAATCGGATAGATAAAGAAGCGGCGCATCCAGGATCCCGCTTGAAACCAAGTACAGGGTGATAAGCAGTCGACCGATTCTGCCATTTCCATCCAGAAAGGGGTGGATCGTCTCAAACTGGTAATGTGCTATTGCAATCCGGATCAGATGAGGAATCTTCACTTCACGATTATTCAAAAAATGCTCAAAATCGGTAAGGAGATCAGGCAGTTCTGTATGAGCTGGAGGAACAAAAATTGCATCTGCCAGGGACGCTCCGCCTATCCAGTTTTGGGATCTGCGGAACTCGCCAGGGGACTTTCGTTCTCCTCTTCCGCTGGAAAGGAGAATCCTGTGGGTATCCCGTATCAGTCTCGTTGACAAAGGCAGCACCTTCAGTTCTTCAATGGCAGCATTGAGAGCAGAGACATAGTTGTTTACCTCCAGCCAGTCGTCCCTTTTTTCAGGATCGATATCTTTTATATCCGCCAAAGCCTCCTCCATGTTCGTCCGGGTTCCTTCAATGCGGCTGGAAAGCACTGCTTCTTTAAATATGTGCATGATAATAAACATGGAAGTATCCGGCACGATCCGGGAAAAAGAGTTCAGCTCACCCAATTTCAGGGATGCCTTCTCCAATAGTTCATTTATTGTTTCATCGGTCCATACAAAAGCATGGTTTATTCTCTCAGGGAGAAAAAACGTATACTGGTAACCTTCTTTAAATGCTCCAGCCTTGAAATCCTTAATATTCATCAATT
>CAYMWV010000145.1:0-8643 GCA_964394395.1 uncultured Sediminispirochaeta sp. | reverse complement strand
TAGCAACTACTATTGGGATGATCTCACGGTAAAGCCAGCTGGATGTGGGAACACCCCAGCTGGATGTGGGAACACCGTGGACCAGAAGAACAGCCTGGCCCGAGGGTGCCCAAGGTCTGTGTACGCTATCCTCAAAGGCTCACCTTCGGGCCCGGGCTCCTGCAGCTCCATGTAGCGCTGTGCCGACAGGAACTCCTGGTACATCTGCTCGGGCCTGGCAGAGGGATTACCAAGGCAGGATGTAAGAAGCGGTGCGAATAAGCTTATTACTAGCAACAGTTTCATAGAGCCTCCAAAAGTGAACCTCTATCGGCTGCTCAGAGGCGTAGGGAGATAGAGCAGGTGTTGCCCTGTTGCCCATTGCTATTTTTTATGATAGTATTTTAGCGGATACTAAAATACCTATGACAGATACAAAGCAACCTATTAAACCTATTAATATGAAAGAACGGGCTCGGATTCTCAAGGTTCTCTCGGTCGGTACCCGGCTGGAGATCCTCTCGCTCCTTAAGAAAGGCTCAATGTGTGTCAACGCCCTTGCCTGCAGACTGGATATCAGCCAGGGGGCTGTTTCGCAGCACCTCCGGATCATGCGCGAAGCGGGACTGCTCATAGATGAAAAAGATGGCTACTTTGTACATTACCGCCTCGATGAAAATGTTCTCAGCCAGTGGAAGAAGATAATCGACCAGATTCTCTCTCCAGAAGAGGGGCCCGAGGATCCGGGAAGTAAAGAATGCAAGGGGTGTTGACCTCGTTGCCTTGACACTCTTCTGGATCTATAATAGTATATTAGTAACTACTATTATAAATAAGGAGGCTTCATTCATGCCATGCTGTGATGAAGAAAAACAGGAAGAGTGCAGGAAACCCGAAAACCTGAAAGACGAGCCGGAGAACTGCTCACCGGAACAGATTCGGGAATGTCACGGTGAAACAGGAGATAAACACCCGTGCTGCGGGCATGGCAGAGACTGAGATTACCATGATATCCAACCGCAGCCTCGCCCTTGAAGTTAAAGGCTTGGCAAAGAGCTTTGGGGATGTAAAAGCTGTTCAGGAGGTGGAATTCTCGGTTTCGCAAGGCGAGCTCTTCGGCTTCCTGGGGCCCAATGGAGCCGGGAAAACCACCACCATTAACATGCTCACCGGCTTAGCCCGTCCGGACGCAGGCTCCGTCACCATAGCCGGTATCGACTGTTCGAAAAACCCGAAGGCCGCCCAGCACCTGATGGGGGTTGTTCCTGATGAGAGCAACCTCTATCCCGAACTGACGGGCTTTGAAAACCTCTGTTTCTGCGGAGCCCTCTACGGCATGAAAAAACCTGAACGGCGAAGGCGGGCCGATGAACTCCTCGACTATTTCGGTCTTACCGAAGCGGCGGGGAGAAAATTCGCCGGATACTCCAAGGGGATGAAACGCAAACTCACCATCGCCGCAGGCATCATCCACTCCCCGCCCATCCTCTTTCTCGACGAGCCGACCAGCGGTATCGATGTGGCCAGCGCCCGGCAACTACGGCGGCTCATTGCCGACCTGAATGCGAAGGGAAGCACCATCTTCCTCACCACCCACTACATCGAGGAAGCGGAGAGGCTTTGCAGCAGAATCGCCTTCATCGTAAGGGGAAGGGTTGAGCGGGTAGACACCGTGGAAAACCTCATGCGTGGGAGTGAAGAGAGAAATGTGATGCACATCGAAGTATCCGGGGGCGCCGCTTCCATGTGTGAACATCTGCGCGGAGAGTTTCCCCGTCTCGACTGCCAAGCCGACTCGGAGGAGAGGATTCGCATCGAATCGTCCGAAACCATCCGGGTAGGACCGATTGTCCGAGTTCTTGAAGATCAGGGGGTTGAGATATTCGAAGCCCGGAGGGTCCGCCCCTCTTTAGAGGAGGTCTTCGTGCGGGTGACGGGTATCGAGGCACGGGAGATGAGTGGAGATCAGGAGAAAAAGAGGGGGAAGAAAGGATGAAAAAATGGACAGCCTTCTGGAACATCCTCGTCAAGGATATGCGCAGCTACTACCTCAAACCCCCAAATATCAGCTGGGGGCTGGTTTTCCCCCTCGCCTGGACCGCAGCCTTCTTCGTGCGTTCCGGCAGCGGTATTGAGAGCCTTGCCTCTATCCTTCCCGGGGTGATGGGGGTATCGGTCCTTTTCGGTACAACCAGCATGCTGGCTGTTACCGTCACCTTTGAAAAAAAGGGGCGCTCCTTCGAACGGCTCCTTTTGGCCCCCATCTCGCTGGAGCTGCTGATGCTTGCCAAAACGGCAGGATCTATTCTATTCGGTTCGGTAAACGCCTTTATCCCGGTCCTGATCGCCTCCTTCATTACCGACCTGAGCGGCATTGACTGGTTAAGCCTCATCCCGGTGGTGGTATTAATCGCCGTCAGCTCAACCTTTCTCGGCCTTTTTATTGCCGTGTCGGTCAGCGAGGTCTTCGAAGCCCAAACCTTCTCCAACTTCTTCCGCTTTCCCATGATCTTTCTCTGCGGGCTCTTCGTACCCGTGGCCGCCCTGCCTGTGTGGCTGCGGCCCCTTTCCTATGCCTTCCCCCTGACCTACGGGGCGGACATCCTGCACCACTCCATCAGCGGCTCCGGTGCCATGCCGCTGGCTCTGAACTTTGCGGCCCTATCCGCCTTTTGCCTGTTTCTTTTCGCCGTCAGTCTGCGAAATATCCGCCGAAAGTGGATTTTGTGACCATACATGAAGATCCCACCATATGGAAACCATTATGGGACAGGAGCGTTTCGGAAAACATTCCTCAAGGATGTGCTGATCTGTTCTCTAGGCGCCTACGGCGGCCCTGAAACACACATAAGCGTCTTTCTTAAACAGATGGTCCATAAAAAGGGATATCTTTCGGAAGAAGAACTTATTGAGTTGCTTGCCCTCAACAGTATCCTGCCCGGGCCAACGAGTACACAGACCATTGTCTCCATTGGGTACAAAGTTGGCGGCAAACTGCTTGCGCTGCTCACGCTGCTGGTCTGGGCTCTTCCGGTTATTATCCTGATGACCCTTGCCTCCTTTCTCTATTCTTTACTTGAGAGGCAAGGCGTGTCCACCACTGTTCTCAGGTTCATCGGCCCGATGGCGGTTGGATTTATTATCTATGCTGCCGTTAAAATAGGAAGAAAGGTCGTTATCGACAAAACCACTGCAGCTCTCTTTCTTTTTAGCGGAATAACAAGCTTTTTCTTCCGGCAGCCCTGGGTTTTCCCTTTGGTTCTCCTGTCTGGAGGCGCCGCTTCCGCCACACTGAACCGGGAACCGGGGATGTGGAACAGTCTGCCCCTCCAGCCCCCCTGGCGGTTTTTTATCATCTTTGGGATTATTGCCCTTGGGGCGCTGATCCTTGCAGCCATCTCCGACGCCCGGCCGGTACAGTTGTTTGAAAACTTTTATCGTTACGGCTATCTCGTCTTCGGCGGCGGCCAGGTGGTCGTACCTATTATGCAAAGCGAGCTTGTAGAGCTGCGTCACTACATGACGAACCAGGAATTTTTAACGGGTTACGGGCTTGTGCAGGGACTTCCCGGACCGATGTTCAGCTTTGCGGCATATGCGGGAGGAATGGCAAGCCGCGAAGCAGGCCCGGTTATGCAGGTCCTGGGTGCGGCCATGGGGGGTATTGGCATTTTTTTACCGGGGATCCTTCTCATCTATTTCGTCTATCCGGTCTGGGAGGGGCTCAAAGGCATTCGCGCGGTTCGCCTTGCTCTCAAGGGCATAAATGCGGCGGCCGGCGGCCTGATTGCGGTTTCAATTTTGGTCTTGGCCGGCTCCACCGGGCTGTCACTTCTCAATTTCAGCGTGATGCTCGCCACAGCGGCATTGCTGTTCCTCACCAAAATCCCGGCGCCGGTCATTGTTCTCGCAGCACTTTTGGCAGGAATATTCAGCTAGGCAGAACCTAGGCTTTTACTCCTCCTTAGGCCGGGAACCGAGCTCTCCGCCACAATGCAGCCCGTCCCGCAACATTAATCCCACTGAATCGAGGCTGTCCAAACCACCATATATGGTGCTATTACAATTCTATCACCACTATATGTAGGAGCCTGGTACTCGAAATAGGTTGCGGGACAGCCTCCATTCCTCGCCGGCCCGGTTTCCCGCCTTTTACCCGGCTCTGCTCCGCGCCGCCGGAAAGGCAGGGGCCAGCTGCGGGATTTCCGCTGCGATCCCTGGTGCTTTATGTTCAATCCAGAGGAAAAAGGCTATGATGGCGCAAAGGAGGCTGTAGATGGCTTTAGAGAAGATTAGCAATGATGAGCACTGCTTCTGCTGCGGTAAGAAGAACGACCGGGGCTTTCACCTTGAGTTTTCATACCCCGAAGAGGGAACCGCCCGGAGCAGTCTGACGGTTCCGGATTTCTGTACCGGCTGGGAGGAGCTGACCCACGGCGGTTTCATCTCCATGCTCCTGGACGAGGTGATGGCCCACGCCTGCATTGGAAGGGGGCTGCAGGGGGTTACGGCGGAGCTGACGGTGCGATTCAAGCGCCCCCTGCCGGTGGGAACCACGATACAAGTGGTGGCCTCCGCTGAAGATGCAAAGGGGCGGATTGTGAAGACCGAAGGAACCCTTCAGGACGACACCGGGATCACCTACGCCACCGGCAGCGCAAAGTTTATGGTAACCGGGCGTAGCGGAGCAAGAAGCAGTTAGAGGAGCGGTCCTATTGCCCGGTTTGAAGGATTTTGAAGACCAACAGGATGGGCATGTTCGCTCCAGAGCGACGATTTCTACCAATTTTGGGCGGAAGGTCCCCATTTTTCCCTGTTTTCGCCTTGACGCCTCGGATCACTTTTCCTATAAGCATCGCCAATCTCTTTTCGGGCGCCTCCCCCCGGCATTCAGCCGGGGGGCCGGGCTTGCTCCGGGGTGTGCGGCGTATCCACCGGCTGCTTCGTGCGCCGGTACGCCGCTCCCGTCCGGCCTGCGGGTCCTGCGTCCCCTTGTCCGGACCGCCCTCCCTGCCGATCGGGCGCCCTCCGCATCCCTGGCGCTTTACCATAGAACAAAAAAGAGTGTGATAGTATAATATAGTAGATCAAAAGGGGGGTGCAGGAGGAGGATCTGCCGGAGCCCGGAAGAACCTCAACGCTTTCTCCAGAAGAAGGTTGAGGCTCTTCCAGTGGAAAAGGGGAGAGCAGGAGCGGGCAGGAAGGCCCAGGACTATGGCTGATTGTCTTGTCGCAGCCACCGCCCGCAATTACGGACTTGTCCTTGCGATCAGAAATATCAAGGATTTCCAGAGTCTGGGAATAGCCCTTTTTTAACCCTTTTGAAGGTGGATGAGGGCAGGAGGATACTCAGTGGGGCCCCCTGGAACATTTCTCTTTATAACCATTTCTCTCTTTGCGGGTTTTTTCTCCTGCGGTGCTTCGGCCTTCCTCTATCTTCAGCATCGTACCAGAATCCTGTATCTGGTGCTTCTCTTCCTGTTCAGTCTGATTCTGATCAATTCAGGCTTCTGGATAGATGCCCTGGCGGAGATAAGTACTTCAGTTTCTTCCGAAACGGCTTTGGTGCTTATGGAAATTGTCTCTCTTCCCGGGCTGCTGCTCAATGTAATAATTGTACCCTACCTGGTTGCCGCCCTGATCTCCCGTCCCATAAGGGGAAGAATGAAAACTGTTCTGTCTCTCTGGGATGTTATTCTCCTGGCGGCAGGGCTTGCGTATCCCTTTGCTGCCGATCCGGAACTGTTTGCAACCATTATCACCATTCAGCTGGTGCTTACCATTTTTGTCTCTCTGACTGTTTTATACATCAAGCTTAAAACCGTTCCCCGTCTTGACCTTCGGCGAAGTCTGCAGGCCTTTTTCCTGATAAGCGCCCTTTTTCTGGTGCTGCTGATTCCTGATATTCTTGTTTTCAGGTTTGCAATTGAAGAACTTGCCTTTCTGAACAACGCCAGCCTTCCCCTCTACTTTATTGCTTTGAACATTGGCAGTTTTATTTTTGCCCGGCGGTTTCTAAGCGCCGATCCCTTGATGGAGGGAGGCAAGGTTACTTCATCCTGCCGGGCCAACTATCAGCTGACCAATCGTGAAACGGAGATCATAGAAAACCTGCTGAAGGGGAAAACCAACCAGGAGTTGGCGGACCAGCTCTTTATTTCCAGGAAAACCGTCGAGAACCACCTTCATAAGGTGTATCAGAAAATGAGTGTCAAAAACCGGGTGCAGCTGGTACAGACCCTGAGGGACTGGGGGAGGGAGTAAACCCCCGGTTTGCACTCCCCGCTTATTTCGGGAGTTTTCCCCTATGGTGTAATCCCTTTTCCCGGACTACATTGGCTTTATGAAAACAATACCATTCCGCACATGGGCTTGTGTCCGAATCTCTTATGCTTTTTGCGATTCTCTTTATCATCGCTTTTTTCCTGGGCCACAGCTTCTGTGCCTTCCTTTTGACCCCTCGGATCACTTTTTCTTTTATTCTGTTGATGGCCGATCATCACTCTTCACACAGGAGTCGTTGAGATGAAACACAGTGTCTTTTGCCTAGTGGCGATGCTCTTAGTCTGTACCGGGTCCGTTGGATTGTCTGCCCAGGCAGATGATACATGCGAGGAACAACTTCCGGTTTCTCTGTCGCTTGCATACGCCGGTGAGAACATCATCCACGCCGGGGCGCTTGCCTCACTGAATGTTACACCGGTGAAGCAAGGGATACAGGAGCTGGTGCTTTCGGCGAATACTGGCTTCTTTGTATTTCGACCGTTCTATACCTCGCTGTTGCTCGGAGCACGCGCACAATACAAGCTGCACTTTCCGTTTGGCCTCGGACTTCGTATTGCCGGTCTCACTGCGTTGTACAAGCACACGTTTATGCTCCCCGAGGTTTACACGGTTGAGGACGGAGAAGTGAAGTTGATACGCGATCCCGGCTACGGAAATCTGAACGTCCTTATCGCAACGGGTGTGGAATACGACTTCTCCGACGTCACGAATCTTCCCTTTGCTGTGTTTGCCGACTTTGGCATCTCAGCAGAGCCCTACTTCGGCGTGCTCAAGTTCCACCTGGAGCTATACATCGGCATGACCTACCAACTTACCAAGGAGTAAACAATGCGCTATGCGTGTCTCTTCCTGATCCTCGGAGCGTTCCTGCTTTTCTCGTGTTCAACACCATTCTCACCAGAAGAAGGAGACGACTTCTTCTATGTGAAACGCGAGAGTGCGCGCTTCCCGGTCTGGGTGCGCGGAGACAAAGACAATGACACGTTCGTGGTCATTGTGCACGGAGGGCCCGGTTCCACAGGCACTCAGTACTTCCACTATGGCGCCTTTGCGGGACTGGAAGCAGAGTACGGCGTGGTGTATTGGGAAGAGCGCGCTTCGGGATACTCTCAGGGAAACGGAAAGGGCGGCCAGGATTACCTGAACGCCGAAGAGGCAGCGAAAGATCTCGAGGCAGTGATTGACGTAATCAAGGCAAAGTATTCGCCGAGCAGCACCTTCCTTCTGGGACACAGTTGGGGCGGTGTGCTGGGAACCGCTTTCCTGGGAAACGGCGTAGGGCGGCAAGAGAAGGTCGACGGATGGATCGAAGTAAGCGGAGGGCACAACTGGGAACTGGGCCAGGAACTGTCGGTCGCCTGGGTGCAGGCAAAGGCGAATGACTTCATAGACGATTTCAAATCATCGAATTCCGAGAAGGAGTATTGGCGGAAGGCACTCAATTGGTATGAGGCACATCCGGTAGGAGAGTGGGACAACGTAGACACCATGCAGTGGATACTAAAGCACGTGGCCTACGTGGAAGCCGCAGACGGATATTTTCTCTCCTGCAACGGGGACGTGGTCGAGAAGCACCTTTCAGAGATCCCCGGACTCGACTTCCATCGCATTATGCCGTTCTCCGGAGCGTGGGCCTGGTTCACCGACCAGGGTACGCCCCTGTGGGAATCACAGCGGTCAATTACGACCGACAAGATGCATCTGATCACGCTGCCCTCTCTCATCGTGTGGGGTCGGCACGACGGCATTCTTCCAGTACCCCTAGCCCAAGATGCCTACGACCGACTCGGGACGCCGGCGGCGGACAAGTCTATCATCATCTTCGAGAATTCGGCCCATTCACCCATGTTCGAAGAGCGCGACGGCTTCAACCAGGCGGTGATCGACTTTATTGAACTGTACAAGAAATAGGTGGGGTTCCAAGCAACATGAGTTCGCATCATTCGATCAGGATGGCACAGACGGATCGACCCAATTCTTAGTGCAATCCTGTTCCGGAGCTAATCCAACCGTCAGGCCCCAGACTTCCTCTCCGAGGAGATCATCATGTAACAGACATTACGCAGGGGCTTACTCGCACTCAGCTTTGTACTCCTGTCTGCGCTCTCCGCATTGGCCACAGGTGTATGTAGGAGGGCAACGTCATGGATGAACCGGTCACCTTCGGGATGGCCATGAACTCAGAACCCGGCTCGCTCGACCCGCACCGGTCGTCTTCTTCGCTCAATCCCGCCTGTTTCAATATTTTCTGAAAAGTACCCACTGGAACATCTCCCGGGTGCATGGCGGCATAGGTTTCTCTTCCGTCTGGAAGTCCCTCCCGCCAGGTAGATATCAAGCCTCAATTGAAGCTGTGCCGAACTTCCTTCGTTCTCCCAT
>CAYMWV010000144.1:0-8775 GCA_964394395.1 uncultured Sediminispirochaeta sp. | reverse complement strand
TAATCTGACGAGCCCATAAACAGTTGCCGCAGCTGGGCTCAATACCCCAGCAGTTGCCGGAACTGTCCCGCAGGTATTCGCATCCCTTTTTAAGGGTGCAGTCGGTACAGGAGGGGTAGAGGCTGTGAGAAACCGAGAAGCGGAACCAGATATACTCCCGGCGGTTCCAGATATCGTAGAGAGAAGCCTCTGCGATATTCCCAAAGGAGTGGGTAATAAGCTCCATATCCTTACCATCCACCCGCTCAGTACCGTCGTGGAGAAAACGGTAACAGGGGGCAAGCTCTCCATCCCAGCGGATCACCGCACTCTTTTTTTCAATAAAGTTGCAGTACCGCTCAGTCCTTAAGGAAAATTGGGGAACCCTGTAATGGACCCGGTGCCGAATGGAGCGGAAGAGGGGTTCAAGGAGATCCCCCTCCCCGTCTCTGCACCCATCAGTCCGATAGAGAATCTCCTTCTCTCCCTCTTCATCCAGGGGAAGGATGTTTGAGATGATAATCTCCTCCACTTTGGCAGCCAAAACAGCAGCTCCGAAGGCTTCCAGATCCTTAACAGACTCCCGGCTTAATACCCATTCAAGAGCAATAATCGGCCTCCGTTTTCCGGCTCGTATCTTTGCTTCCCTTAGCCTTTCGATCACCTTCCAGGGAAAATCATTTCCAGGCAAATCCCCTGGGACAGACGTCGAGATGGCATCCGGGGAGCTGGCAGAGGGGAGCTCAGACGCACCAGCAGGCGTAGCTGCAGAGGTAGCTGCATCATCAAGAGCACTCCCCGCAGCATGCCCCAGGGAGCCGGTCTCATAGCTGAGGATGAGCTTCTCCAAACCTGCATCGATAAGAAAAGCGATCATTTCATCATCAAGGAGAGATCCGTTGCTCTGCAGCTCTATCTCCGGAACAAGAGCCGACAGCTGCTTAAAAAACCATGTAAACCGGGGATGGAGCAGAGGTTCTCCAATTCCGCCGATAAAAACCCGCTTCACCCTGTTTTCCTGCGGCTGCTTCTCCGGCTGCTCGTGGTTCTCCGGCTGCTCGTGGTTCTCCGGCTGCTCGTGGTTCTCTGGCTGCTCGTGGTTCTCTGGCTGCTCCCGGGCCAGAGACGAAAGGATCGACTCCAGGGTGGCATCATCCATATCTCCAAAGCTTTCCTGAAAACCTTCCCGAAAACACCCCTTACAGCTGAAATTGCATCGAGATGAGAGTTCAATATAGAGACTTTCCGGATATTCATCTGCAGGGTAGGAGATACGGCTCTTATTCCAAACAAAGGTTTCCTGGGCTCTCTCATTTTCCATTCTGCTTCCTTTCTTCTATTGATTATACTATTGATTATAGCAGGATAAACTCCTATTCTTTACCTATGATAAACGAAAAAGATCAGGAACGCTACCACAGACAGCTGATAATTGACCAATGGGGTGAGGCGGGGCAGGAAAAGATTGCCCAGGCCCGGGTCACCATCGTTGGAGCTGGAGGTTTGGGAAGCCCGGTGGCTCTCTATCTTGCTGCCGCCGGGATAGGCCACCTCAGGATTATCGACAGGGACAGGGTGGAACTTTCCAACCTGAACCGGCAGATTCTCCACGGAGAGCCTTCAATCGGGATGGTCAAGACAGATTCGGCGAAAAAGCGGCTGACCACACTCAACAGCACTATCGAAATTGAAGCCCTGGAGGCGGAGTTTAACGATGAAACGGCGGAGACGTTTTGTGAGGAAAGCCATATCCTTGTGGACTGCCTCGACTCATTTTCTGCCAGAAAGGTATTGAACCGTTGGGCGGTGGGCATGGAGATTCCCCTGGTACATGCCGGAATATCCGGCGGAGGGGGACAGATTACCGTTATTTCTGCAGGAGGGAAACCCTGCCTGGAGTGCCTCTTTCCCCAGGCACCGGATCAGAAGAATGTTCCAGTGGTCGGGGCTGCCGCAGGGATTCTGGGCAGCATGGAGGCTCTGGAGGTGATGAAGCTTATCACCGGCATCGGAGAGCCCCTTACAGGGCGGCTTCTTATCTGTAACGGGTTTGCTGCGGATTACCAGGAGATTGCCCTTCGGGCAAATCCGGATTGTCCGGTCTGCGGGGAAAATTGGCAAGAAAAAGGAGCTCTTTGAGCCTATATTTCGGCCCACAGCCGATATATTTCTTGCCTGAAGATTCTTAAACAGATATAGTAGGTGGATGAACAACACAATACCATTGATGTTTCGGGAAATTACCCGTAACTATCCAGTAACAGCTGCCCAGTATTCCAAAAACCAGAAAGGGTCCTTTGTACCCACCACATTCAGGGAGCTTTATGAAGAGGTCTCCAACTTTGCTGCCGGTCTTCACCAGCTCGGTATTGCCCGGGGTGACCGCCTGGGGCTGATTGCAGATAACAGAAAGGAGTGGCTTATTGCCGACCTGGCCACCATCAGCCTTGGAGCGATGGATGTTCCCCGGGGAAGGGACGCTACTGATCAGGAGCTCATCTACATCCTCTCCTTCTCTGAGTGTGAAACCATCTTTGCAGAAAACCTTGAGATGACCCTAAAGGTGCTTGCCCTCAAAGATGAGATATCCTCCATGAAGCGGATTATTGTTCTGGATCGGAGCTTTTCCACTGACCAGCTGGACCATGTACCGAAAAAGGTGGAGGTGATCACCTTTGATGCTGTCATGGAACTGGGGAAGAAGAAGATCGAGAAGAGACCCGCTCTTATTGAAGAAGAGGTAGATAAAGGGGATATCGATGATGTGGTCACTATCATCTTTACCAGCGGAACTACCGGGGAACCGAAGGGGGTGATGCTGACAAACAGGGCCTACCTGCATCAGATTTCCGGTGTTTCCAAAATTGTGGACATTAAACCGGGGGATATCTGGCTCTCGGTTCTTCCGGTCTGGCACTCCTTTGAACGGGTACTCCAGTATGTGGCCCTGGGAACAGCAAGTGCCCTGGCCTATTCAAAACCCATTGGAAAGATCATGCTCCAGGATTTTCAGGCGATAAAACCTCAGTGGATGGGATCGGTACCGAGGATCTGGGAATCGATCAAGGAGGGAATATACCGCAATGTTTCCACCAAATCCCCGGTAAGTCGGGCCTTGTTCCATTTCTTTGTTTTGACGGGGGGCCTTTCTGCAAAGATGAAGAACATGCTGCTGGGAAGGATGCCCAGGTTCCGGTACCGGTCCAAATTGCTCGATCGTCTGCTTGCCTTAGTCCCCTTCATTCTGCTTCTTCCCCTGAAACTGCTTGGGGATCGACTTGTCTTCTCGGCGATCAAGAAGAAGCTGGGAGGCCGCTTCAGGGCAGGAGTTTCCGGGGGTGGCTCACTAGCCGCATCGGTGGATACCTTCTTCCAGGCTGCAGGTATCACTCTCTTGAACGGTTACGGTCTTACCGAGACCGGTCCGGTGGTAGCGGTTAGAAATTTTTTCCGACCCATACCACTCACCCTGGATGTCTTCCCCGGAACGGATATCCGGATTGTTGACGAATCGGGAAAGGACGTCCTTCCCAACAGCAAGGGGAGGATTCTTGCCCGGGGACCCCAGGTAATGAAAGGCTATTATAAAAAACCGGAACTTACTGCTTCTATCCTGAATAATGAAGGGTGGCTTGATACAGGCGACCTGGGGGTCTGGACCATGGACGGGGAGTTTGATATCCGGGGAAGATTTAAAGATACCATCGTTTTATCCGGGGGAGAGAACCTCGAGCCGGGGCCGATAGAGGCAAAACTACGGGAATCGGAATATATTGAGCAAGCCATGGTGGTCGGCCAGGATAAGAAGTTCTTGGGAGTCCTCATTGTTCCCGATGCAAAAGCTATTGAACACTACATGAAGGCCAACCATGTTCCCTATATCTCCAGACGCGATATGCTCGAACTTCCAGATGTACAGGAGCTGATTAACAGCGAGATTCAGGAACTGATTTGCCAGAAGAACGGGTTCAAACATTTTGAACGCATATACCGATTTGCCCTCATTCCGAAAAGCTTTGAAATCGGCAATGAACTCTCGGCAAAGCAGGAGATTAAGCGCCACATTATTGGAGAGCTTTATAAAAAGGAGATTAAGGCGCTCTTTACCTAGGATCTTCAATGGTCTTCAAGGTAGGATAGAGCCTCAATGATGCCTCTGCCCTGAATGAAGCCCTGAATGAAGCCTTCGTTTTTTCTTGCCTCTTATAGCAAAACTGCTATAATGGGTAACATGAATATTGAGATGCTCCTTCTACCGGCGGCGGCGGCGCTTTTCGCATTGGCCTATGCTTACCTGACAGCCCGATGGATCAACCGTAAACCTGTCAAGAATCCCAAACTGCGGGAGATTTCCGGATACATCCGAGAGGGGGCCATGGCCTTTCTGGGAAGGGAGTACCGGGTGCTCTTCTGGTTTGGTCTTGGGGTTGCCCTGCTGCTTTTACTTATCAATACGGGGCTGTTGCGGCTTCAAGCTGCGGGATTTATCCTGGGTGCCCTTCTCTCCGCTCTTTCCGGATATATCGGAATGATGGTTGCCACTGCCGGGAACGCCCGGACAACCGAGGCGGCAGAAAAAAGCATCGTCCACGCCCTGGCAGTAAGTTTTGGAGCCGGGAGCGTTATGGGGATGATGGTTACCGGACTTGTTCTCTTTGGAATTGTCCTGCTAATCGCACTCCTCTCTTTTCTGGGCCATGATGATATGGCAAGCTTCCGTCTTCTTACCCTCCCCGTTTTATCAGGATTTTCCCTGGGAGCAAGCCTCATGGCCCTTTTTGCCCGGGTTGGGGGAGGTATCTTTACCAAAGCGGCAGATGTCGGTGCTGACCTGGTTGGAAAGGTTGAAGCAGGGATTCCGGAGGATGATCACCGAAACCCCGCAGTTATTGCCGACAATGTGGGAGATAATGTGGGTGATGTGGCCGGTATGGGGGCAGACCTCTTTGAGAGTTACGCAGGATCGATTATCGGAACCATGATACTCGGCTCTGCCCTTGCCACCGCTTCGGCCATACCGGCTACCATCTTCCCCCTCTTTATTGCCGGCGGCGGAGTTTTTGCCTCCATCATCGCCATTCTGATTGTTCGCTCCGGCCATACCGGAAAGGGAGATCCCCAGAAGGCGCTGAATACTGGAACCTTTACGGCAGCTATTATTGCCTCACTGCTGGCCCTGCTTTTCGCCCGACTCCTGTTCGGTACAGCAACGGTTCTTCAAACTGATACCGGAACAGCGGTCACCTTTATTCGTATCTGGGGGGCAGTGGTAATCGGCCTTGGGGCGGGAATCATTATCGGCCTTTTAACTGAACATTATACCGGTACCTATACAAAGCCGGTTAACAAAATAGTCCGGGCCTGCGAGTCCGGCACCGCCACCAATTTGATAACCGGCCTGGGAGTGGGAATGCTTTCCACTTTTCCCAGTTTGATCATTATTGTAGCGGCCATTCTTGGCTCTTCCTTCCTCTCGGGGCTCTACGGAATTGCGGTGGCCGCCCTGGGAATGCTGATGACCCTGGGTATCCAGCTTGCAGTGGATGCCTACGGCCCCATTGCCGACAACGCTGGAGGTCTTGCCGAGATGGCAGAGCTGCCCCACAGCGTTCGCTCCATCACCGACAAGCTAGATGCAGTAGGAAATACCACCGCCGCAATTGGAAAGGGCTTTGCCATCGGTTCGGCGGCGCTCACCAGCATCATCCTCTTCACCGCCTTCAGACAGCAGGCAGGGATCACCATTATCGATCTAACGGAGATTCCTGTTCTATCTGGTTTGCTTTTGGGAGCGGTAATCCCCTACCTCTTCAGCTCCATGGCCATGGATGCCATAGGCGAGGCCGCCTTCGCAATGATAAAGGAGGTTCGCCGCCAATTTCGTGAACGGCCTGGAATTCTTGAAGAGACAGAGAAACCCGACTACCGGGCCTGCGTGGATATCTCCACCACATCAGCCTTAAAGCACATGATCCTTCCCGGGGTAACTGCGGCCCTCACTCCCCCTCTGGTTGGATTTTTGGGAGGTCCCTCCATGCTGGCGGGACTCCTGGTCGGGGTTACCGCCAGCGGAGTAGTGCTGGCTATTTTTATGTCCAACAGCGGAGGAGCCTGGGACAATGCCAAAAAGATGATTGAAGAGCGCAGTGAAGAGGGAAAGGGCTCAAAAGCCCATAAGGCGGCGGTGGTTGGAGACACCGTGGGGGATCCATTCAAAGACACCGCCGGTCCGGCTCTCAATATTCTGATCAAACTGATGGCTGTAGTGAGCCTGGTTCTGGCACCACTGCTTAAAACGATTCATGGAGTCTAAAAGGAGGCAAATACAGTGAGCGAACAAGTGTACCTATATCTTATCCTTCATCCCAATGTGGCTTTGGTGGGAAGCAACTATCCGCCGGAAAAATTCAGTGAACACTACACCAGCGGCTCTTCCCGGTACTACAGCGGAAAGGTGATCTTCGCCGAACTTGATCCCGATTTTCGACACCCCTTCTTTCCAATTGATACACTACTGCCCGATATAGTGCCTCATGAAGATGGGAGGCCAAAGGCGACAAAATTTATTGCCAGTTATCGTGTCCTGGAACATATCGATATTGACTGTATCCGTACTCTGCATCTGGTTACTCCGGAGGGAGACTGCCTTTCCCTCTCGGCCTCCACTACAGAATGTGAAATGGAAGAAGAGGGTATTCGTATCTACGCCGAAATTGCCCCCCTAAGAATGTTGGTTCTCTCCAATTACGGCATACGGGAGTATGGAGAGTATATTACCAGACCCGATAATCCCAAGGGGGCACCAAAGCTTTTCTTTACCCAGGTTGATATTGATATTGAAGCCTTTTTGCAGGAGCTGGAGGAAAACCCCTTCAAACAGGCTCCAATAAAAAGCATCCACCCCTCCAGTTTACGGGACGCTTACCAGGAGATAAAAGAGACTCCGGACAAACATACCAAAGGGCTCTGCCTGGATAGCTCCCTGGACTACATCGGATATCGTTACATTCGCCGGGGCTTTGTCTTCGCCGGCGGAGGCAAGCAGATCTGTTTCCCCCTGCCGAAGCAGGAGGAGCTGGAACGGATCAATTACCGTTTCTGGAAACACATGTAGTAGACCAGAGCCTCCCAGGGCCGGAGCTGCTCTATATCCTGGGGGTTCCCTGCTGTGTCAGGGTAGCTGCTTATCAGAAGCCGGCTTTTGCTGAACCGGTTCAAGGTGGACCGGAGCGTTTGGCCCCCCTGCTTAAGAACCCCCTGGCCGGGTTCTGCCGGGTCAAGGTCGGCCGGGGCCAGGTCGGCCGGGAAATCCCCCCAGTTCAGGATAATGAGCAGCTCTTCATCCTCTAAGCGGCGGCTGTAGATGATGGGGCCTCCATCACTGCCGGCTATCTCGTTAAATCTACCATAGACAAATACCGGATAGGTTTTTCTCAATGCAATAAGGTGACGGTATGTGGATAAAACGGATTCAGGATCATCCTTCTGGAGCTGCACATTGATCTTGCGATATCGAGGGTTGACCGGAATCCAGGAGCTGCTGTCGCTAAATCCGCCATAGGCAGTTCCGTCCCACTGCATGGGTGTACGAGCGTTATCCCGGCCCCGGTAGTTGATCCGCCTCATCGCTTCGGCCCGGTCCATCCCTTCACTCATTGCTCTTGTGTAAAAATTCTTTGCTCCAATATCCTGCAACTCTTCGGGATTATCTATATGGGTATTTACCATACCGATCTCTTCTCCCTGGTAGATGAAGGGAGTTCCTTTCAAGGTGTGGTTGAATATCGCCAACAGCTTGGCAGACTCTCTCCAGTACTCTTTGTCATTCCCCAGACGACTTACCTGCCTCGGTTGATCATGGTTATTCAGGAAGAGACTGTTCCATCCCTTCCCCTCCATCCCCCTCTGCCACCGGGCAAGGGTGGAAAAAAGCTCAGCCGGCTTCCAGAGACCGATATCCCAGTACCCTTCCGGGCCATAGTCAATATCCATATGCTCAAACTGGAAGAGAAGATCCAAGGGGCCGCCCGGCTTGCCCACATAGTGCAGACCAATTTCAGGGCTCACATCGGGGGTCTCTCCCACAGTCATCACATCCCGGTCTGCTAAAACCTCCCGGTGCATCTCCGAAAGATATTCCACCACCTTCGGTCCATTAATAAAGTGCTCCCCCCCCCTGATTCTTGAGGAACTTCCGGGAAGAGCGTCGGGGAAACCGGGGTTTTTACTTATCAGGTTGATCACATCCATCCGGAAACCGTCAATTCCCTTATCAAGCCAGAAGCGCATCACCTCGTAAACCTCCTCTCTAAGCCTGGGATTTTCCCAATTGAGGTCCGGCTGTTTTCTGGAAAAAAGATGTAGATAGTACGCTCCCCGTTCTTTGTGGTACTCCCAGGCAGAACCTTCAAAGAAACTGAGCCAGTCGTTGGGAGGTCCCCCATCTGCGGCGGGTTTCTTCCAGATATAGTAATCGGCGCAAGGGGAGTCGGCACCCTTCGAACTTTCCAGAAACCAGGAATGCTCATCGGAGCTGTGGTTCACCACCAGATCCATCACCAGCTTCAAATCCCGTCTATGCATCTCCTCAAGGAGATGATCAAAATCTTCCATGGTGCCAAAATCGGGATGAATCGCCCGGTAATCGGAGATGTCATAACCGCCATCATCATCGGGGCTTTTATAGACCGGATTGAGCCAGATAATATCCACCCCAAGCCACTTGAGGTAATCAAGCCTGCCGATTATACCCTTCAAATCTCCTATACCATCCCCATTCGAATCGGCAAAGCTTCT
>CAYMWV010000143.1:0-8786 GCA_964394395.1 uncultured Sediminispirochaeta sp. | reverse complement strand
GCGCTTCGGTAACCTGGCCATTATCATTGTATCCCAATTCTCCCAAAGCATAAGCTGCTTCAGCTTTTACCATCGGTTCATCATCATTGAGCAGGACATTTATGAGGGAATCCTTTGCGTTTACCCCACCCATTTTCCCCAAAAGCTCGCAGGAGCGTCTACGGATCTCCGGATAGTTGTTTACCAGGCGTCCCCTTTCCCGAAACTGTGCTCCTGTACCTTCCAAGGAGAGGGAGTCAAGGATATAGTGTACCTCTTCGTCACCCTCACCTACCTTCCCATCCTCCATCATCTCTTCAAGACTATCCAGGGCATCGATCTTCATGTCCCTGTCTGCGCTGAAAGCCAACTCACCAATGATCTTCAATTCAACACTCTGCAGGAAGACATCCTCGACTGTTTTTTCTCCTCCCTCTTCATCACTTTGAGAGAAGATTACCGGGGAGAAGATCATCCCGAAGAGAAGAACCATAATAGTAAAATTTTTCATACATGCACTCCGTTTGGGCAATATTAATTGATTACGCCGATTTTCCATACTTCATCGACCTTCTGTAGTTCATATATTATCACAGGATCACCGTTTATATACATATATGCGCGAACTCTCCCCTCTTCCATAGCTTTTATTTCGTCGAGCCGCACATTTTGTCTGCTTCCCACAACTACATAGAGGAAATAATCCCGGAGAGATCGCAGCACTACATCATATTTCTTCAACAGTGGCGATTCGGACTGCTCTTTCAGGACAGAGGTTCGGCTGTAGTAATCCCGGTACTCTTTTGTGAGATAGGAGAGCCATGTTTCGTAATCCTTTGAAGATACAATTTTGTTCAATTCTTGAACAAGTTCAGAGAGATTACGTTTTGTCTCCTGGTAGTCCTCCTCACTCATGACATATTCTTCCGGAGCAGGATCATCTTCCGGCTCCTTCTCCTCAGCTATCCCCGGCTCGTCTTCAAGCACCTCCGCAGGTTTCTCTTCCGGTGGAGCTTCTTTTTCGACCCTTTCCTCTACAGGTTCCATTACAACAGGTGTTTGACTGGCGCAGGAAAAAAGGAGCATCAGGAGGCTGCTAAGAAAGAAGAGCCTTAGAAAAGATAAGCGAGGTAGTATGGTAACTGTCATGCTCACAAACTCCTTCATCACACTGTAAGTGTATCTATAGAGCAGCTCTTTGTCAAAACCCTTTTCCTCAAGTTCTCTTAAAAGTGTTCTATAGAGTCTCTATTGACGTACTTTTAGCTATCTTTTACACTTTCAGACCATGTTGAAAGCAATGTTTCCGGGAACTTTTGACCCTCCGACAAACGGACATCTTAACCTGATCAGAAGGGCTGCGGGGATTTTTGATTCCCTTTACGTGGTTATAGCGGTAAACAGGGGTAAAAGCTGTCTCTTCAATGAGGATGAACGTCTAAATATGCTGAAAGAGCTCCTCGCGTCCTACACCAATGTGGAATTGGTACTCTGGGATCGTCTGGTAGTCGATTTTGCGGCAGAAATGGGGATAAAAGTGATGCTTCGGGGGGTACGGGCCCTTGCCGATTTTAGCTATGAATTCGAACTTGCCATGACCAATAAGGGGCTCTCGCCGGAGCTGGAGATCATGTTTATGCCGACGGACCCAAAGTATTTTGTGCTTCGCTCTTCTGCAATCAAAGAGATAGCTGAATATGGGGGAGATATTAATGCAATGGTACCGCCTCTGGTAGCTGAAAAGATTTACCAGCGCTATGGAAAGAGGGGTGGTTGACACAGCATCCAGTAATACGGTAGGCTCTTTTGACTATTAGCATGAGTAAATTTTCTGCTCCAAGGAGAGGATAAGTATGGCAGTACCTAAATACAAAACTTCAAAAGCCCGGTCACGGTCGAGACGATCTACAAATATGAAGATGAAAAGTCCGGGACTGATTGAGTGCACAACATGCGGTAATAAGGTTCTTCCCCATCGTGTGTGTCCTAAATGTGGACACTACAGGGGTAAGCAGATCCTTGAACTGCAGGATATGGCATAAAAAAGGAGTAGCATATGGACGAACTGTTTGAGAAGGTAAAAAAGCTTATTGCAGAGAAGCTGGAAGTTGAAGTGGACAAGGTAACCCCGGAGGCTTCTTTTCGCCAGGACCTGGGTGCTGATAGCCTTGACACCTATGAGCTGGTTTATGCAATTGAAGAAGAGATGGGAATTACCATTCCCGATGAGAAGGCGAATGAGTTTGAAACTGTTGGCGATGCAGTGGAGTTCCTGCGGAGCCAGTCGTAGTTAAGAGCTGTGGCGCTTCTTCCAAAAATGCAGCCCCTTGATACGCCTTCTGTCTCTACAGAGCGTAAGAGGGAGCTGCAGCTGTTTGAAAAACATGTAGGTATCAGGTTCAGGAAACTCGATTTCCTGAACCTCGCTTTTTGTCACCGTTCCTTTGCGAACGAGCATGGCGGTGGCGTAGATAATAACGAAAAGCTCGAGTTTCTCGGAGACAGTGTTCTTGGTCTTGTGGTAAGTGAATATCTCTTTACCATATTGCCTGACAAGGCTGAAGGAGATCTCGCCCGGATAAAATCCTTTGTGGTGAGTGAAGAGAGCCTATCAGAAATTGCCAGAAATATCAAAGTAGACAATTTCATTCTCATTGGTAAGGGAGAGGAATATTCCGGTGGTAGAAGCAAGAAGGCCATTCTTGCTGACTGTATGGAAGCTATCATTGGAGCCTACTATCTTGACTCAGGGTTTAAGGCGAGCCGCTCTTTCGTTCTCCGCTACCTGATTCCGGAAATCAATAAAGTGATGGAAAACCGTCACAAAAAGGACTATAAAACGCTCCTTCAAGAGCTTGTTCAAAAGCAGTATAAGAGTTATCCCCGCTACGCACTGGTGAAGAAAACCGGACCGGATCACGACAGGACCTTCTGGATTGAGGTCAAGATTGATGGAAAGAGCTTCGGACCGGGGAAGGGGAAGAATAAAAAAGAGGCGGAACAGAATGCCGCCGGAATCGCATATCAACAGATAACCGGGGATCTGTAAGCTGTTCTGATCCGAATCTCTTTTTTCGGATTTTGCCTCCCGGCTCAGGAATAGTTTTCGTGCAGTTTTCGGGCAAGGTGAAGCAGCCGCTCTTTTTCATTCATCCCGGGATCATCAAGAACAGCTTCAAACAGTTCCCTCAGGATGGTGCCCATCAAGGGGCCGGAGGGAACCCCTTCGCCCTGTAAATCTTTTCCATTTATCGCCAGATCCGTTATGGAGAAGGCAGATTCTTCTTCCACCACCTTCTCTATTCTCCGACGAAACTCCTCTAGAAGGGGTGAATCGATCATCTTTCCAGCCATCCCGTATTGATCTGCCCGTCTTAACGTAAAAAGATCCTCCAGAGTATCCAAGCCCGCCTTTGCCACAAATCTTCGTACCGCTCCATCACTCCATTCAGGGGTGTAATGGAACATATGAAACTGGATCAGGTGGAGCACCGAATCCTTAATCTCGTTAGAGAAACGGAATCTTCCCAGGATATCTGCTGTGAGCTGCACCGATAGCTGTTCATGGTGGTGGAAGGTAGGAAAGCCCTCCTGGTCGATCGATTTGGTATCTACTTTTCCGATATCGTGAAAAAGAGCGGCCAGACGGAGAGAGAGATTATCTTCCGGCGCCCCGTCACAGGAAAAGAGGAGATGGTCCAGGACATCAAAATCGTGAAACCCCTTCTGTTCAATTCCTCTACATCTTGCCAATTCCGGTAGAATATCATTCAGGATACCGCTCTCTTCCATAACCCGGAAGGCTACAGAGGGGAGGCGGGAAGAAAGAATCTTAACTAGTTCGTCCCGAATCCGCTCTGGAGAGACCGAGAAGAGCTGGCCTTTGGAGCGGGAAAGGGCATTTCTGGTTTTCTCTTCCAGAGAAAAGCCCAGTTGGGAGGTGAAGCGGCAGGCCCGCATGAGTCGCAATCCATCCTCCCGAAAACGGCTTTCCGGATCACCGATAGCCCTGATCAACTTCCGTTTTATATCACCCCTTCCGTCATGGGGATCCACCAGGTTACCACTGGTCAGTTCTACTGCCATTGCGTTGATGGTGAAATCTCTCCGTGAGAGGTCCTGAAGGATATCGGGGGTGTAGGTAACTGCATCGGGTCTTCTGCCATCGGAATAATCGGCATCAATCCTGAAGGTGGTAACTTCGTACTGCTCTCCTTTGAAGAGAACGGTAACCGTTCCATGCTTTATTCCTGTGGGGATAACTTTTCTGAAAATTCGCATCACATCTTCCGGAAGGGCATTAGTGGCAAAATCGTAATCATTGGGCTTTTGCCCAGCCACAAGATTGCGGACTGCTCCACCGACCAGATAGCAGGAGAAGCCGGCTCGGGTAAAGAATTGGCCAAATATGCGAACCTCTCCCGGTAGCTGATAACGTTTGTGAAACATGCCTGTCTCTATTACCAGCCCTGAACGCTTATGTCAATAGAAGGAAGGAGGGATGGGAAGGGGAAAAAAAGGCCGCCGGATGAACCGGCGGCCTTATACCTTGATGGCTTTACATCACCTACTGAAGAAGCTGAAGAACCGACTGTGTCTTCATGTTTGCCTGGGCAAGCATGGCGGTAGAAGATTGAACCAGAATCTGGTTCTTAGTGAATTTCACCATCTCTTCAGCCATGTCGGTGTCCCTAATCCGGCTTTCGGCAGCCTGGAGGTTTTCCGCACCGATGGAGAGTCCCACCGTGGCGTGTTCCAGCCTGTTCTGGTAGGCACCAAGATCGGCCCGCTGTTTGTTGATTTTCCGCATAGCAGCATCAATAACAGAGAGGGAGATGTTGGCGTTGTCCGGACTTGACATGGAGATGAAGGTAGCTGCATGAGCCATAGCCCCAAGCCCTTGGATACCAAGCCCCTGGGCAGTCATGGTTCCGATGAAAACCCGTTCCCGCTGATCCATATTGGCACCAATGTGGAACCACATGCTTGCGGTGACGGAATTCTCTCCAGTTTCTCTGGCAAAGCGGCCGGTGAGCACATTCATGCCGTTAAACTGGGCATGGCTGGCAATCCGGTTCACTTCATCCACCAACTGACTAATCTCTACCTGGATCTGCATCCGGTCCTCATCGGTGTATATACCGTTGGAGGCCTGAATTGCCAGTTCCCGCATTCTATGAAGAATGTCCTGACTCTCCTGGAGGTATCCTTCTGTAGTCTGGATAAAAGAGATTCCGTCCTGGGCGTTTTGTTCAGCCTGAATCAGTCCGCGGATCTGGCTTCTCATCTTCTCGCTGACCGCCAGACCTGAAGCGTCATCACCGGCCCGGTTAATCCGCAGTCCGCTGGAGAGCTTTTCGATGTTGCCGTTCACCTCAAAGTTGTTGAACTTGTTCTGACGCTGAGCGAACATGGCGCTCATGTTGTGATTGATTATCATACAATCCTCCTTGAAAATATGTCGGGACATCCTTGTCCGTCATGTATGATGATCGGTATCTTCCAGGGGGACTTAAGATATTTTTTCGGGTAAAAGAGGCTCTTTTGTTAGAAATCTGTTACGATTGGTAACGGTAATTGAGTTAGTTCTACCCTTTCAATACAATGGTGGGAGAAGGAGTAAGGGGATGAAGATTGGAATCTTGACTGCTGGGGGGGATTGCCCTGGATTGAATGCTGCTATTAGAGGGGTAGGGAAAGCTGCCATGCTTGAATACGGCATGGAGGTCTATGGTATATCCTCAGGCTATCTCGGCATGATCGAACTGGACTATCGGAAATTGAGTGAGCTCGACCTTTCCGGAATATTGACCCTGGGTGGAACAATTCTTGGAACCAGCAGGGAAAAACCCTTCAAAGAGGAGTCCTTTGGAGCTTACATCCGGAGTAAACCTGATATCATTCTTGATAATTATAAAAAACTGGGTCTCGACTGCCTTGTCTGCATAGGCGGTAACGGGACCATGAAGACTGCAAACAAGTTATCTGATTACGGTTTGAATATCATCGGGATTCCCAAAACAATTGATAACGACGTATGGGGAACTGAACTTACCTTTGGTTTTGATTCTGCCCTGATGGTTATAACCGAAGCTTTGGACCGGATTCACACCACCGCCAACAGCCACAAGCGAATTATGGTGATTGAAGTTATGGGACATCATGCTGGCTGGCTGGCTCTCTACGCCGGTATTGCTGGGGGGGGAGACCTCATTCTTCTTCCGGAGATTCCCTACGATGAAGATGTGCTCATCGGATATCTTGAAAAGCGATCCAGCCAGGGAAAGCCTTATTCGATCGTAGTTGTAGCTGAAGGCATCGATTTTCCCAAGAAGAAGAAAAAAAAGAGAAGCGCTGCCCAGTACATTGCCAATACGATTCAGGAACGGACCGGAATAGCTACCAGGGAGACCATCCTGGGTTACATTCAGCGGGGTGGGAGTCCTAGTGCTGCTGACCGGATATTGGCAACCCGGCTTGGAGCATTTACCGCCGATTCAGCTTCCAGGGGGAGATTTGGAGTAATGGCAGCACTCAATAATCAGCAGATCCAGGGAGTACCCCTCCAGGATGTAGCGGGCAAGTTAAAGCTGGTCCCGGCGGATCTCCCCCTTCTGCAGAAGGCCCGATCCCTGGGCACCTGCTTTGGTGATAAGAGTGTATAACGGTTTGGCTGAATACACATTTGTAAACAAAGAACTAAGCTGGCTCGATTTTAACCAAAGGGTGCTTGAGGAGGCCAAGGACCCAACCGTAGCCTTAAGTATGCGGCTAAAGTTCCTGGGAATTTATTCCAACAACCTGGACGAGTTTTATCGGGTCAGGGTGGCCACCTTGAAGCGGATCGCAAAGCTGGGCCGTCGGAGCATAGAGCTGATAGGTGCCGATCCAAAGGAAATTCTGGATGAGATCCAGGAGCGGGTAATACGGCAGCATGCGGAATTTGACCGCATTTTTGACGAGATTAAGCAAAAGCTAGCGGAACAGCACATCTTCTTTCTAAAAGAGACCGATCTCTCCCTGAAGCAGCATAAGAGCTTCGTAACAGATTATTTGATCAAGGAAGTTCGGCCAAAAATTTTCCCCGTTATGGTAAATAGCCGTTATCGTCTCCCTGAATTGAGTGATACCGCCCTTTACCTCCTTGTAGAACTTCGTAAAAGGGGCACGAAGAAGAAGAGTTACAGCTTCATCGAGATCCCTTCAAAGAGCTGTTCCCGTTTTCTTATCCTTCCGAAGATAGGAGATGATCAGTATGTGGTACTGCTGGAGGATGTAATCCGCTTCGGCCTGGAATATATTTTCCACTCCCTCGATTTTGACCATTTCAGCGCCTATGATATCAAGATTACCCGAGATGCGGAGCTCGACATTGATGATGACTTTGAGGTGAGCTATCTCAACAAAATACACAAGAGTCTGGAGCAGCGGAAAAGCGGGAACCCGGTCCGTTTAACCTACGATACAGAGATGCCCGAGGAAATGGTGAGATTTCTTGCCAGTAAATTGAAGCTGAAACCTCTGGATACCATCCTTCCCGGAGGACGGTACCACAATTCAAAAGATTACATGAACTTTCCTGACATCCTGGAAGATGACGGAAAAGAGATGGCCAAGATTGTTGTTGAGCACCGGGATTTGAAGGGCAGTCCCAATATTCTTGAGCGAATAAAAAAGAAGGATATGCTGCTTCACTTTCCCTACATCGGGTTTGGTATCATTATCGATCTGCTTAGAGAAGCTTCCCTCGATCCCAAGGTGAGCAGTATTCGGGTTACTCTATACCGGCTTGCCCGTTACTCCAGTGTCATCAACGCTTTGATCAACGCAAAAAAGAATCGTAAAGAGGTGGTTGTTCTCCTGGAATTACAGGCCCGGTTTGATGAAAAGGCCAACATTGCCTGGGCAAACAAATTGAAAAGCGAAGGGGTAAAAGTGATCTTCGGTGTACCGGGACTGAAGGTTCATTCAAAGCTCTGCATCATTACCCGAAAACGGAACCGCAACAGCGAAGAACACTTTTGTGCAATTGGCACCGGCAATATGAATGAAGATACCGCCAGACTCTATACCGATACCTATCTTTTGACCGCAAACAAGAAAATTTGTAACGAAGTTGATCAGCTCTTCGATTTCTTTGAGAAAAACTACCGGGCTAACCGGTATACACACCTCATTGTCAGTCCCTTCTACAGCCGGGAATCCTTCTCATCATTAATTCATGAGCAGGTGGAGCGGGTTAAAAGGGGAAAGGAGGGGTTGATCAGGATAAAGCTTAATAACCTGGCAGACCGTTCTTTAGTGAGAGAACTCTATGAAGCTGGAGAGGCGGGGGTGAAAATTAAGCTCATTATCCGGGGGATGCTCTCCCTGATTCCGGGACGGGAGGGCTTGAGCGAAAATATCGAGGTGCTGAGCATTGTCGACTCCTATCTGGAACACTCCCGTTACTTCATTTTTGGGCCTGACAATGACGTGAAGGTGATGCTCTCCTCGGCAGACTGGATGCCCCGCAATATCGATCGAAGAGTTGAGGTTACCTGCCCTATCTGGGACCGGGAATTGCAGAAGGAGTTGATAGATCTTTTTGCCATTGAGTGGAAGGATAATGTAAAGGCCCGAAAAATTGTTGATGGAAAGGAGTTTCTCAACCGGAAAGATAAAAAGAAGAAGAGCCGGGCCCAGGAGGAGAAAGGAATCTACCTGAAACAGCTCCACACCGATGCGTAATAGAGCATATCAGAACTGCTGCGCTTTTATCACCTCCACTTGACATCACCATTCTCTTTTCCCTAGAATGCCCCATA
>CAYMWV010000142.1:0-8839 GCA_964394395.1 uncultured Sediminispirochaeta sp. | reverse complement strand
GTTAAGCTCGTTACCATCGCTGAAGAGAGTACCCGCAAACTCGGTACGAACATATTTGAGGATTCCGGAGTCATCATCATCTATAGGATTTGACCCACCGCCGTACTGACCGGTGTCGCCTTCGCCTTCGACGTAGCCACCCTGAACATGGGCATAACCGTTTATAATGACACCGCCCCAATCGCCAGCTTGGCGAAAACCAGGCTTATTGGCAGAGGTGAAAACAATCGGATTGGTGTCAGTTCCCTCAGCATTAATCTTTGATCCCCGGGTGATAATCAATGTTCCGGGACTTGTTGAACTTACATCACCCCGAACAACAGTACCTGCCGGTATGGTGATGGTGTTACCTTTCGCTTTAGCTGGATTCTGGGCATTGTTACCGATAAATACAGCCCCAACCAGGAACCAGGCGTCTTTGGTGTCTGCCAAGGTTACATCATCATAGTGTGTTCCAAAGATCATACCTTGTGCTTCATCGTCTACAACAAAATCTGCTGTCCGCTCTGCCAGATACCCTTTACCGCTACTGTCCACCGCAGTAACCGTCCAACCACCTACAAGCTCATCTCCAACCTGAGCAATAGGTGCTGCGGTATCATCACCACCTGCACCTGCAGGTTCACAAGAGACCAGAATCACCCCTATCAGGGCGATCATTCCCATGAGTAAGAGCACACTCTTATTCATCTTCATCATAAATTCCTCCTTGGATTCAGCAAAAAACCTACCCATACGGGTGCAGTTCTTTGTCTGTTTAGTACCTTGATAGTAGGATTTCATTATTAAAAACCTATGAAATGAATGTTAGATAGGTATTAAATATCCTCATATATCCGTCGCTCAAGGAGAAAGCCGCTGTACCCCTTTTTAGCATTGATTCCCTTGATCTTCTGCTTCAGGTGAGCTACCGATTGGCCCACCTTTCCAGGGTGGGGAGGTCTGATAAAGTTTTCATCGGCGATTACCGCAAGGCTTACCGTCACTAAGGGAACCTCGACCTTTTTCCCCTGCCGGTTATGAGAGAAGTAGCTGCCCCTTTTTACATCTCCTGGCGTAAAGAGTTTCTCTTTACGCCGGTCGAAATCTTCACAGATCCGGCCAAGGAAGGATTCATCGGGATGACCCTCGATCAAGATGATAAAATCATCTCCTCCTACATGTCCTAACCTGGCCTTTGTTTCCAGAAACTGGATATTGTCCTGCATCACATCCGCCAGAAGCTTAATCATGTCATCCCCGGAGGAGAATCCGTAACAGTCGTTATACTCTTTGAACTTGTCCAGATCGGCATAAACGATGGTGTAATGATCCTGAAGCAGCAGCTCTTCGAGCCAGACCCGGATCACCATGTTACCGGGAAGCTGCGTCAGAGGGTTGGCGCTGACGGCAAACTTAACCTCCACATCGAAGGCCTTGGCCATCAGCTGTTTCATGGTGATGGTTCCCACAAGGGCCCCCTTTCCATCAACTATTATCACCGGATCGTAAAGCTCCTCTTCCGAACGACCCATAGCAAGCTTCCCCAGCATCCGCAGATCCGTTCCCTCCTCAACCGTGAGGTATTCTGTTTTCGCTATCACATCCATGGGCCGTTCTTTAAAAACTGAAAAACCATACGCACCCGAGAGGACAGAATAGAAATATTGCCGGGTTAAAAGCCCCCGGGGCTTATCCTCTTCATCCACCACCAGGACATGACTCACGCTGTTGTGGCTGGAAAAAAGGGTATCCAACTCCTGGCAGCTTAACTCTCCGGGCTTCCAGGTCTCCGGCCTGACAAGCATCCGGTAGAGGGTAAAGTCGAGGGACCAGTAAGTCCGGTGGTAGTCCTGGGAGAGCTGTTCCAGATATTGCCGCTTCTCATCCCCCAAGTCCGCCGGTTCCGGTTCCGGGTGGCCGAAAAGGAAGCCCTGTCCATATCTGGCTCCAAGCCGATAGAGGGTCTGCAGCTCCTGGGTGCTTTCAATTCCCTCTCCAAGCAGGTGGCTTCCCACACTCTCTGCGAAGGTGCCGATGTGCCTGACCAGACCCTGCTTGTAGTGGTTCCGGTGGATCCCCTGTACCAGTTCCCGGTCCAGCTTCAGAAAATGGGGTGTGACAGCTACCAGGGTGATGAGCCCTGAATGACCAGCCCCAAAATCATCTAGAGCAATGTGAAAGCCCTGCTCAACATAGTGACGAATCATCTCTTCAAAGATTTGGTAATCGCTCACACTGGCTGTCTCAGTAAGCTCCAGAACAATCCTGCTGACGTCAACCCCCCGGTTCCGCAAGCTGTTTGCAGAAAAGCCGTTCTGAAACCGGGAACTGGTAAAAACATCGGGGCTGACATTGATGAAAAAGCGAACCGCCGGCAAAAGATCTTGATAGTGCTCAATAGCCCGGATCGCCGCTTTCCGGCAGGCGGACTCCAGCTCCCAGAGGAGTCCAAGTTTTCGGGCCTTGGCAAAAAGGGCCGCCGGGGTGAAGAGCTCTCCCTCCCCCCGAACCAGCATCTCGTAGCCGTAGATTCGGATAGTGTAAAGATCGACGATGGGCTGGAAAAAACTGCGCAGCCGATCACTATTAAGGTATTCGAGAAAATCTCTGCCTTCAGGAGAGCTAGCAATAAGGGCATCGTGTTCCATCGTGCCCCACTATATCCATAGAAAAACAAGAGCTTCATGAAATCTGTGTTAGTTTTGTATGAATACGTTCCAGCTGCCAGATTGGCCCTGAGGCCCCGCTCCGGCCGGGGCCGTCCATACGCATCCAGGCGGCCTGGGCCGGGGCCGTCCCGGGCTGGAGCGAAGTCCCTAAAATGCGTGACGTTGGTAGAGGGAAGCGTAGTAGCCCCCCAGGCTTAATAGTTCCTCATGGCTGCCGGTCTCTACAAATCGGCCATCCTTCATCACATGAATAGTATCAACGTTGCGCACCGTGGAGAGCCGGTGGGCGATGATGATGGTGGTTCGGTTTTTAGAAAGACGGAACATCGCCTCCTGGATCAAGGCCTCTGACTCATTATCCAGGGAACTGGTGGCCTCATCAAAAACCAGAATAGGCGGGTTTTTGAGAAAAACCCGGGCGATGGAGACTCGCTGCTTCTGCCCCCCCGAGAGCAGCACCCCCCGCTCCCCCACCTGGGTGTCAAAGCCCTCGGGGAGAGACTCGATAAAGTCGAGGATATTTGCATCCCGGGCAGCCTGCCGCAGCTCCGCCTCCCCCGACTCAGGGCTTCCGTACATGATGTTCTCCCGAATGGTGGCATCAAAGAGAAAGACATTCTGCTGCACTATTCCGATCTTCTCCCGAAGGGATGCCATGGTCACGGTCCCGATATCCCTGCTGCCTACCAGGATGCGGCCGCCGTCGCTGCGGTTGGGCTCATAGAACCGGGGGATCAGCGATATAAGCGTACTTTTCCCCACCCCGGACTCCCCTACAACTGCCACAGTGCCGCCGCTTTCGACAGAGAAGTCAACCTGCCGCAAGACCGGTTCGCTTTCATCACCATATCGAAAAGTCACATTTTCAAACCGGATAGACCAGTCATTGCCAAGCAGCGCCGAGGCGCCCTTCTGGTCAGTGATGTCAGCCTCAATATCCATGATCTCGATGAAGCGCTCGAAGGCGGCGGTACCCTGCTGAAGCTGCTCGTTAAAGTTGATCAACCGGTCGATAGGAGGAAGAATGATCCCCACAAAAAGGATGAAGGAGAGCAGATCGTAGGTTTCAACCACACCCCGGAGGATCAGGAGTACCCCACCGCCCACCACAGTGAGATAAAAGAGGTCCCGGAGAAAATGCATCACCGAGTGGAACCGGGCCATCTGCTCGTAAGCTCCCGCTTTGGCCACCAGGAAGTTGTCATTGGAGAGACGAAACTTCTCTTCCTCCAATTCCTCGTTGGCAAAGGCTTTCACCTCCCGGATCCCCTGCACCGAGTTCTCCACGGTGCTGTTAATCTCGGCAATCTCCTTCCGGATCATCCGAAACGCCCCCCGCATCCGCCCCCCCATGTGGAGCCCCCAAAGGAGCATCAGGGGGATAGGAATCAAGCTGATCAGTGCCAGGGGAGCAGAAAAGAGAAACATAAAGATGTAGGCGCCAATGAGCACCACGAGAGAAATGAGCAGATCCTCCGGAGCGTGATGAGCCACCTCGGTTATCATATTAAGGTCATTCGAAATACGACTCATAATATGACCTGTTTTCACCCGATCATAATATGAGAAGCTCAGTTTCTGCAGATGCCGAAAGAGAACCTTCCGCATCTCCGTCTCCATCCGCACCCCAAGGATGTGGCCCCATTTGATACGGATATAGTTGAGCCCCATGGAGATCAGATAGATCCCTCCCAAAAAGAACAGGGAGCGGATCACCGCTGGAACATCCGCTGCCGGAATCTGCACCCGCAGCAGCTCCCGGGTGATGTAGGGGAAGAAGATGGTGAGCCCAGCCATGAGCAACGCCGCAGTCATATCTAGAACGAAAAGCCCCCGATGGGGGCGGTAAAAAGCGATAAACCGTTTCAACATGGCGCTATCTTAGAACCGAAACGGTGAAGGTTCAAGAAGTAAAATTGAGGCTACCCACCAGTTGAAAAAATGGCTGTATCGCCCCCTTTCCATATCCTCAGCATTCCCCCATCCCGCCCCGGCCCTATAAAAAACATCTCCCTCCGGGTATACTTGACCCATGTTGATTACAGAGAAGGATGATACAAAAACAGCAAGTCCCGCTGGTGCAACTCGCCTCGCAGACGAAACCAATCCCGCTGGTGCAACTCGCTTTGGCGACGCAGCTATTCTCGCAGACAAAGCGAGTCCCGCAGACGCAGCTCGCCACCCGACCGCTCCCAGCTCACCCACTGCGGCTATCCAGCTTTTGGCGGTGGATCTGGACGATACCCTGCTGAAGGAGGATCTTAGCATCAGCGAGGGGAATCTGCGGGCCCTGAAGGCGGCGGAAGATCTGGGTGTGTCGGTGCTCCTCGCTTCGGGAAGGGTCCCTGAGGCGATGAGTCGTTATGCCCGGGAACTGGATATGCACCGCAGGCCGGGCTACATCATCAGCAACAACGGCTGTACGATTCATCGCAGCGACACCGGGGAGGAGCTTTACCGTCGCTCCATCGACGGTGAAGCGGCGGTGGATATCTACCGTCGGGCACAGGAGGCAGGGTTTCCCGTGGAGCGGTACCGGGGGAGTTTTGTCTGCACCAATCGGGAGAACAGCTGGACCGATCTGGACAGCTCCCTTTCGGGGCTTGGCAAAAAGATCATCCCCGAATTTGAAGAGGAGCTGCGGGTTCATCCCCCGGTAAAGCTGATTATCCCCGGCGAGCCGGACTTGGTGGCCCGGTTCAGAGAGGAACTTACCGAGGATTACGGTGATGCGTTTACCATCTTCATCTCCAAACCCTATTTCCTAGAGGTGCTGCCCAAGGGAGCCGACAAGGGCGTCGCTCTGGCCTGGCTGGCAGAGAAGCTTTCGGTGCCCCGGGAGGCTGTGATGGCTATCGGCGATTCAGATAACGATCTGGGTATGGTAGAATGGGCAGGTCGGGGAATTGCCATGGCTAATGCCAACGAACCGGTTAAGGCTGCGGCATCGTGGATCACCATCGCCGACCACGAACACGACGGGGTGGCCGAGGCGGTGGAGCGCTTCATTCTTGTCCCCCACGCCTCGGCCCGGGATCCCCTTGGCGAGGCATAGATCTGGTAGATCTGTAGATCTGGTAGATCCACCAGGCACCTGAAGGGGCAGGGAAAAGGAGGAGCCTATGGCATCAAAGAAACGGGCCCAGGCCGATCACTACACAATACGGGCAAAAAAAGAGGGCTACCCGGCCCGGTCGGTCTATAAACTGGAAGAGATTGAAGAGAAAATCGGCATCCTCAACCCCGACCTGGCAGTTTTGGATATCGGAGCCGCCCCGGGAAGCTGGAGCCTCTTCATCTCCCGGTGGATTAAAAAAAAGGGGAAGGCTCCCCGGATCGTGGCGGTGGATCTGAAGGAGATGGGGGCTCCGAAGAAAAGCGGTATCACCTGTATCACCGGCGACGCATTTGCCCCGGGAATCCGAAGGGAACTGGAAGAGCTCGGCCCTTTTGGTACAGTGGTCTCCGATGCCGCCCCGGCAACCACGGGAAACCGACTTGTCGATACGGGGCGATCTACAGCCCTGGTGGAGTCGGTAATGGAACTGGCCCAATCAATCCTTGAGCCGGGAGGAAATGTGGTGGTGAAACTGTTCCAGGGGGGGGATGAACAGCAGCTTTTGGCCCGGATGAAGGAGCAGTATCAATCCGCCCGGATGCTGAAGCCGAAGGCGTGCCGGAAGGATTCTTTTGAGACCTACCTCATTGGTATGGGAAAGAAAAGCGGAGCGGTCGAATGAAAGAAAATGCAAACACTATCCAGGAGCAATATCTCGAAGCGCGGCGAAAGGGGAAGAATCGCTACTCCCAGAGGGTTAACCGGGGAGAGAACGGCCATCTTCCAGACCTGGAAGGGGCGCTGGAACACACCTTCATCGGGGCAGAGCAGAACGTAGGGCTGGAGGAGGTCCCGCTCCACAAGATTGTGGGAACCCTGACCCACTCCCGGGCCCGCTCCTTCGCTCCTGAGTTCCTTCCCCTGCCGAAGATGCGAACCGAATTCGCCCAGAAATGGATGGAGGTCTACAAACACCAGAGTGAAAGCGGTATCACCGATCCGGTAATCCTCCGGGAATACCTGGGTTGGTACTGGGTGGTGGAGGGAAACAAACGGGTCAGTGTGCTCAAGTATCTGGGGGCTTTCAAGATAGATGCCCGGGTAACCCGGCTCCTGCCTCGTCGGGATAGCGATAATCCGACAGTAAAAACCTACTATCGCTTTCTGGAGTTCAGAAACAGTACGGGACTCAGCGACCTCTGGATCAGAGATAAAGATGGATACGACCGGATGCTTGGCTATCTGGAACCCTTTGTTGAGCAGGTTCTCTCCAATGCGGCATCTGGAAAGGTGGCGGTAGAGAGCCGGGAGGAGGCGTTTCAGTACTTTCGGAGCAAAATCTACCTCCCCTTCAGGGAACTCTACCAGGAACTGGGGGGGGATAAACTGAATCTGACTACCGGCGAAGCCTTCCTGCGCTACGCCGATATTGCCGGCTTTCCCACCCGATCCTTCGGCAAGCGCTACCGCCCCAGGCTGAAAGAGGTGATGAAGGAGCTGGATGTAGAACGGGAAGAGGTGGGGATTACCACCGAACCTCTCTCCACCTCCGGGATGACGGTAAAAGGGGCGATCAGCCAATTGGTAAAGGGTGGACGCCCCCTGAAGGTCTCCTTCGTCCACTACGCCAGTCCGGTTATTGCAACCTGGACCGAAAAGCATGAAGAGGGGCGGACCTTTCTCCAGGAGAGCCTGGGAAAGAAGGTCTCCACCAGGGTGTTCTGGGCCACCGGCGGAGGTGAAACCTTTCGAACGCTCATCCGGGAGGCGGCGAAGGATGCTGATGTGGTCTTTTCCACCGCCGCAATCCTCTACAGCGAGACACGAAAGGTGGCTATGGAGCTTCCGGAGGTACGCTTTTTCGTAGCCGGCAGGGAGAAGAGCGGATTCCATGTGCGGACCTACTCCCCCCGGACCCATGAAGCTCACTTCCTGGCGGGGATGGTGGCAGGAGCCCTCTGCCAGGAGTGTCCCATCGGCTTTGTGGTCTCCAATTACTCATCCTACGCTTTTGCATCAGTGAACGCCTTCACCCTGGGCGCCCGGGGGGTACAGGGGGATAAGCAGGTGCGGCTCTTCTGGAGCGAACATAAAGAGAACGAATACTTCTCCCCCGGGATCCTTCCGGAAGATTTCCTGTGTGGGTCAGAGCTCTTTTTCCACAACATTCTCCCCTCCCCGGAGGTGAAAAACAGCGGCTACGGTCTCTACTCCTGGAGGGATATCGCCGGCAGCGGCAAGCCGGTCAGCTATGCCGAACTGGTCTACGACTGGCGTGATTTCTACCGGGATGTGGTGGAGAATATCATCTCCGGCGGAGTGAGGGATTTTTCATCCTCCGCAGCCTTCTCCGGGGAGGCGAAATTCCTCACCTACTGGGGAGGCATCCGTAACGGCATCCTGGACCTGAGACTGAGCCGGGAGATGGTTCCCCCGGATGTGTGCCGCCTGGTAGATGCGGTGAAACAGTTGATGCAGCGGGGCGATTTCTCACCCTTCACCGGCCCCCTGACAGACCGGTACGGAAAGCTGCGCCTCTCTGAAGGAGACAGCCTCGATTACGAGCAGATCGTCGCCATGGATTATCTGGTGGAGGGGGTTGAGGGGCCACCGGTGGACCCAAAAAAAGTGGTGGTTCCTTGAAGAGAGCCCTTCTTTATGGGTCTGCCCAGTTCTCGATGCTTAGATCGGGGATCCGCCTAAACTCTTTTACGTTATTGGTAACCAGGGTGAACTGCCTGCTCAGCGCCAAAGCTCCGATAAAGGTATCAATGGTGCCTATGGGCTGCCCGCTTGTTTCCAGATAAGCCCGAACCGTTCCATATGTATCGCAATCACTTTGATCAAAATGTACTATGGTAAAGGGCAGGAGAAATTCCATAAGTGCTCTTTTATTGCCAACCGAATCCCTGCTCTTCGCACAGCCAAAAACCAGCTCGGCAACGGTAAAGATGGAGATATGGAGCAGGGCAGAATCATGACTCCTTATTGTATCGCGAAGAGAACGGTTCCTTTTTTCTTTTGCGTAGATCAAAATGTTCGTGTCCAGCAGGTACACTTACAGATGTTCCCGGGGATCCGGAATATCGGCCCCTCGATCGTCCATGAAGTCATCACTGAATTTATCTAC
>CAYMWV010000141.1:5842-8986 GCA_964394395.1 uncultured Sediminispirochaeta sp. | reverse complement strand
ACCTCGTTCACCCCGACTGCTCAGATATACTTCTGTTTCAAGGGCGGTTATCTTTTCCGCCACTGCGGAGGCGATGAATTGATTGATGGAAACCCGGTCTTTTTTGGCAATCACTTTCAAGCTTTCATGCAGTGATTCGGGTATTCTAATACTAAGGGTACTCATTTTTCTCCCTCCTCATTAAAAACTCTTTTGGAGTCACTGTGCTGATTTCGAATGCCTTTGCTGGGATAAAATCCTTTTTATTGAAGGTGATGATATGCCTGCTCCCTGAAGCCACAGCCACTTCAAGTACATGATCATCATGGGGATCCTTTACCATTGGTCTCCACAGGTAAAATATCTTTGTTTTACGCCCTACCATACAAAGGTAGTCAAGGAAATCCGAAATATCACTCTTTGAAAGACCAATCATTTGCTGATGCTTTACAAAAATGGATTCATATTCAAGGATCAAAGGAACGGAAATACTCACCGTTAAGTTCTCTTCTCGTATACTAACGATCTTTTTCACCAAACCGTTGATGAATAAGCCGATAGATTGCTTCTTTATCTCTTTTACCAATTCCCCAAATCTCGATTATTTCAACTTCTGTTGGTGATAAAAGCCTATATACGATTCTGTACTGTTTTTTTGCTGCATAGAGTTTAAAAAATCCGGTAAGGTCTATATTGTACTTTTTCCCAAGCGGTTTTCCTAGAAAAGGATTCTTTGAGAGTTCTCCAAGCTTTTTATCCACGATTTTTTTAACACTGCCGTCCAGCTTGCTGTACTCCCTATAGGCAGCTTGAATAAACTCTATTGAATAGATCATTGTTCCTGTAAAACGCTATCCCAGGGAATATTTTTGCTTCTGTCATAGGTTCCCAGGCGGGCATCAACCATTTCCTTGATTTCTAACTGTTCAATCATCTCTTCAATCTGTTGTAAATACTCAAAATGGGCGAAAGGAAGCATAACCGCCTCCATACTGTTTTTTTTGAGAATATAGAGAGTTTCTCCTGTTTCAGAAAGCTCCCTGATTTTTTTTGTAAGCTCTCTCTGAAGTGTTGTAACAGAAATGATCTGCTTTGTTTCTACTTTCATCATACCTCCATACGTATAATACTACATATTGAAGTACATAGTCAACTTTTTAAACCTGTTAATTATTAAAACCTGACTAAGCTAAGTAGAAATGCTACCTTTAATTCATGATCAGTGCGGGCATCCATGAAGCAAAGACTCATCTTTCAAGGCTGCTGAAAGAGGTGGAGAAGGGGGAAGAGGTGTATATAAAACGGGGAAACAAACCTGTTGCGAAACTGGTCCCTTGCACAGATGAACCTCTGCTGAACCGACGGCCCAGGGCCTGGAAATTCTTCCAGCCGAGCCAACGCTATGAATCTTCGAAATCCCGGTGTTTTTACCAGGTTCTTTACTGGGCTTTCTTTAAATGAATTTCTGGAACTGCTCCTAATGCTTCAGCTACTTTTCGGATGAACCTGAGAGAAAGATTTTTGTAGGTACCTGATTCTAACCTTGCTATAGCGGGTTGCGAAGTTCCTGCCAACCTGGCAAGATCTTTCTGGCTCAAGTTATTGCTTTTCCTGAGTTGTAGTACTTCCTTTGCAAGGGTAAACTCTTCTTCAAGTGCCTCGTATGCAGCCCTAAAATCTGGATTCCCCAGTTCTTTGCTGAGCAAGTCGTCGAAATTAAAAGATGTTATTTTACTCATTATGTTCCTCCAGGAATTGTACTGCTGGTTGAAGAACTCTGACCTCATATCCCATAAGTATAAATTATACCAAAAAAGATATAATGTAAAGGTATTCTTAATGTCATCATCAATGCCGGTAAAATCTGTATCTCAAAACCCCTTCGCAGGTGAATAGCCGAACAGGAGGCTATCAGAACTCTTCACTTACGTTTTGTACCGCAGGAAGCTATCTGCCCGCGTCTGAATCAGCTCCAGAAACCGTTCCTGCCCGGATTCGCTCAAGCCGGACTGGGCCAGAATATCCCGGGTCTTGCCGGACAGAACTTTGAGCAAACCGCTGGTCAGGCCGCTTATCACTTTGTCATCCAAGTCGAAGGAGCGGCCCAGGGCCTGGAAATCCTTCCTGCTGAGCCTGGCTTTCTTGCCGTGGACCGGCATGGCGCTCTCCTCTTTGTCCTCCGGGATAAGCAGATTGGCAGGCACCAGGTCGTAGACGGGAGCATACATCCAGCCTGTTTTACTCCGGATAAGGGAGAAGTTCTTCAGGTGCATGTCGGAATTGCCGGTTAAAAAGGAGAAGAGGAACACCTGGTAGAGATAGGTGAGATCGAGCCCGCTCCTGGAGGAGTGGGTCCGGATAATCCTCCCGCACTGCTCGGCAGAGCCCCGGTATTTATCCTCGGTTAATCTGCCTGCGAGTTGGCAGAAATCTTCCATCGGGATTTTATCACCCTTAACACGGTCAATCCGTTTACTGATGTAGGCCCACTCCCCCGAGGCGATCCGGATCAGGCCGTGGGGGACTGTGGGAATTGATGCTGCCTCGGCCAGGAGCATAGAGGCGTGTTCGAACTCCGGCAGCTCCGGGTAATCCTCCGAGGGCGGTTTCAGTATGTAACCGGCTGGATGTCCGACCAGGGTAAGGCGATAATTTTTTTCCACTGTTGAAAGGTGCAGGGAAAGCTTCTTTTGTACTCCCGTTACGATCTGCCCTGCCTGAAGGTTTCGCAGGGCCAGGGATCGCAGTTCTTCCCGGCTTATCTCAACAGGGGGCGGCGAGGGACTTTCGAAGAACTGTTTTGAACAGTTTCGATGCCAGAAGGTTTGCCCCCCTTCGCCCTCCCCCAGGGGCTTGCCACAGCAACGGCAGAAGTTCATTCCGAAACTCCCGGCTCGATGCTGACTGCCCCAATGCAGTCCCGGCACAGGGTCAGCAAAAGGCCCATCCGATCCCGGGGACTTAGCTTCCAATTATCTTCGGCAACCGAAAGGAGCCAACCCTCCGGAATAAGACCATCAAAGAAGGGGAACATGGTGGGGGAGTGAAATTCCGCCTTCGAAAGGGGTAGGGTCAGGGATACCGGTTCTGCCCCGGGATCGGAGAGCCATTCGGGTAGGTAGGTGAATCGATACCCTTCATCGTCCTCTTCCAGAATCCCCGCTG
>CAYMWV010000141.1:0-5742 GCA_964394395.1 uncultured Sediminispirochaeta sp. | reverse complement strand
GTCCTTCACCGGATGCAGGGTATAGCCGAACATCCCCAGAGCCTGTTCCACCTTATCGATTCTAAGAGTCTGTTTTCCCTGCTCCAGTTCCCTGACAAAACGTAAACCCAGACCGGACCGGAGGGCAAACTCCTGCTGGGTGATACCCGCCGCTTTCCGGTGTTCCCGGATACACTGTGCTATGGGGTTGTCGCGATTCATGAGTAGATTGTAGTACCGAACGGGTATAATTGCAAGAAAAAACTTTTCATTTATACCCGTAATGGTATAAAAAGATATAAATAGATGGACATGTACCCGAACGGGTGCATGTATGCAATTCCCGATATTCCACTCCCGGGCAGAGTCAAAGCTTTCTTTAAATGAATTTCTGGAACTGCTTTTCTAGGGAATTACCTTCCTTGATTACACATGTTTAATCTTCCACTCCCCAATCATCCCCCGGACAGAGTCAAAGTTGACTCCCACAAGGATGGTTTTTCGTGGGTCTGAAGCAAACTGCTTGTAGTAGCCCCGCTTTATAATCTGTTCAAGTGCTTTCTCTGGCTTCTGATCCAGTTTAAATTCGAAGAGGAATATGTGCTCGGTTGTTTTTACCAAGGCATCGATCCGACCCTCCCCGGTGTGCACTTCGGTCTGGATCCGGTATCCCAAAAGAGAAAAAATGATATAAAAGATGCTCTGATAGTAATGTTCTCGTTTGATCTTGATGGCGTAATCGATGCCTGAGAAGAAGGTGTTGAGGATGGCCATCACTCTATCAATATCGCTGGCCAGCAGCGCTTTTTTTACATCTTCAATATGGGATGGAGCCCGACCGCCCGGGGTGGCGGTAAAGTTGTCGGCCAGTTGATGCAAAAAGGCGCGGCGCACTTCATCGTTTGGATAGGAGAGGGTGTAGATATTGCTCTCTTCGTTGTACTCTTTGATGGTCAGGTAACCGGTCTGGTAGAGCAGCGCTTCCACCCTTGCCTCTTCTACTTCATAACTGGTGAAGGCTTCGGGGGGGAGTTGGAGATCCTCCAGTTTCGACAGAGGTTCGGTGAAGCGTTTCTTCAGCAGTTTGATGAGAAAGGTTGGTGTTCCGGTGCTGAACCAGTAGTGATCGAATCGTCCTTCTTCCATGGCCAGGGTAAGACTGACCGGGTTGTATACCTGTACCGGGGCTCTGGTAAAACGGATGCCGTTGTAGGTCAATTTTAACTGTTCCAGGTATTCCATGCGGCTTAAACCGCTTTTGGCCAGGTTCTCTCCAATCCAGGGTTCAAAATAGTGTTCCACCTCCTCTTGGGTAAAACCGCAGAGGGAGGCGAAATCGTCCTTCATGGATATATCTTCCAGATTATTGAGGTCCGAGAAGATGGATACCTGGGTGAATTTGCTCACCCCGGTGATAAAGGTAAAGCGAAGATACTCCTCACACGCTTTTATCATTCCATAGAAGCTTTTCAGCAGAGTGCGGATATCTGCGACCTTCTCCTCCTCGATGATGGCGTCCAGGATCGGCTTATCATACTCATCAATCAGCACCACCACCGGGCCCGATTTCCGGTAGAGCCGGTACATAAGCTCCTCAAACATGGCTGGAGCGCCTTCCGCCTGCAGAGAGATACCTTCCGATTCCGCTTTGCGTGCAATAAGGAGGGCAAGGCTCCCGGCGATGCTCTTCCCATCTCCCGGGGGGATTTTATTCAGAGAGAGGGAGATGATCGGATAGCTCTTCCAGGGATCCTGCAGGGTCCCGAGGGCCAAGCCCTGAAAGAGCTCTTTTTCCCCCAGAAAAAAGGATTCCAGGCTGGAGAGTGTCAGGGATTTACCAAACCTCCGGGGCCGGGAAAGGAAAAACTGCCCCTTCGGTTTACTGATAAGCCGGTGGAGATACTCACTCTTATCCACATAGAGACAGTTTTCCCGGATAAGATCCCGGAAGGTGGAGATGGTGGTGGTCAGGTGCTGTCTCATAGCTCAGAGTATATACTATCTTGAGCTGCTATAACAGTGAAACATCCTGCCGCCATGGATCTTTGAAGCCCCGGCGGGCCGGAGCAGATCCTACAGAGCCCAGGTAAACTGGAAGGCAAACCGCTTAAACCGCAGATCTCCCACACTTGGGGTATCAAAATCCTCATGGCTATACTTGTTGGTGATCTGTGGGATCAAGGTGATGGAGAAAGTGTCGGTAATAGCCAGGTTTGCCAGAATGCTGCCTGTAAAGTAGAGATCTCCGAAGATATTGGTGGTTTCGGTGATGTCGATCATCTCGGTCTCACCCATCAGGCCGAAGGTGGAAAAGCGGCCGCCAAAGAGGGGCACCTGGTAGGCCAGTACATAGCTGGCGAACCAGCTGTAGCCGTTGACCAGCCCGCCGGAGATCTCATAGTCCCACAGCTCCCCTTCCTCTGCGCCGGTATATTCCCGGTAATTGATTTCCTGATAAGCCCTGATTAAGACGTGATTCCACTCTCCGGGAAATATGGCTGCCAGGTCAAACTGGAAAGCACCGCCGGCCCGTAGGTGGTAGACCGCTCCTCCCAGGGGGTCTGCGGCAGGTTCTACCGTGCCCGGATTGCTGCTGAGGGTAATACCCGGCAGATCCCCAAGTCCCGGCAGGGGCGTGGTCCAGCCGGTACCGATCTGTCCTCCCGCAGAGAACTCCAGAAAGGCGATGGGGGTAAGGATTCCGTTTAGCACCAGGTTGGTGCTTACCGGAGAGAGCTTGCCGGTAATATCCAGTTTAATGTTGTTTCCTTCGCTTAAAGGGCCATCGCCGGTGAGAAAGGGCTTCTGGAAACGGATTTTTCCGTGGAGCTGAATCTCCGGGGCGGAGCTGCCGATGACCGTGAGAGATTTACTTGTCTCGGCGATCAGAAGAGCCGGGCTTGTCACAAGGATCAGCAGCACCACAGCAGAAATAACAAATCGTCTCATGTAATTGCCTCCAAAATTGGGTTCTAAAAAAAAATTTCGTAATAGTACCATAAAAATCGGTCATTTGGGACACTTTTTTGGTATGAAATTTATGAGACGACATTCCGGAAAGCGTCAAAGATAAGAGAAAACGACAGGAGGAAAGAATGGTAGACAGTGAGAATCATGTGTTTGTAACAGGGAATTTGGTACGGGAACCGGAGCTCCGGGAGACCCCGAAGGGCAAGCCGGTGTGCACCTTTTCGCTGGCATCAAACCGGAGCTACAAACTCGATGGAGAGCCCCAGGATGAGGTCTCCTTCTTTGTGGTGGAAACCTGGGCCGCTTTGGCGGAAAACTGCGCCAAGCACTTGATCAAAGGGCAGGAGGTGCGGGTTACCGGCCGGCTTCGTCAGGATCGCTGGCAAAACAGCGATGGTAACAAGCGGGAGCGGGTAAAGATTGTGGCAAACCAGGTAAAATTCGGCCGAAAACCCCGGAATAAGGATCTGGATCCGGAACGGACCGAATCGGAGGTGGAATCTGAGATCGTCCAGGTGGAGCAGGAGGATCTGCTGAAGGCGGTATAACTATGGCTCTTGCTTCCCGGTGCCTCTTCCACGCCGGGAAGCTCTTTTTTCAACAGCTCAATTAACGAAGATTAGCTTGCAAAAGCGGCTGTTTCCCACCATTATTACTGCAGGAAGGAAAAGGTTGTTCCAAATGCAGCGAGAAAACAACGGGAAAGATAAAAAGCAGAATAAAAAAGCAAAACCCCTGAGCAGTGAGGAGATTGAACAGATGGTCGACAGGATCCGGGAAGCGTGGAACGGGGTGATTATCGACTTTATGCTTTCTCCCAAACTGAAGGCGGGGTTTGAAGATCGTTACCTCCAGGCCCTCCGGGCCCGGGTCGATATGGCTTCTTTTCTGGCGGCGGAGATGCAGGCATTGCAGCAATTTTCTGCCGAGAAGAGCAGAAACCGGATGGATGCGGAGAACCGCCAGCTTCTTGGCTCAGGAGAGAGGGGAGCCGGAAAGGGTAACGGCCGCTCTGGCGGAAGGAAGGGGCCCGACTTTGCCGACCGGGTTATTGAGGAGCTGCGGCAACGGATCGTAAAGTACCCAGCCATAGGCCTGCGTTGGGAAGAGTCCTACGATCTGGATCGGCTCTACGGGGCAATTCGCCACTTTGAAGAGAGCCTCTGGACTCCGGTAACTGCCATTTTTCGCCGGATCTACCCCTCCCGCTATTCCGGTCCTCTGGTGGAGATAGAGCGGGAACTCTTCAATTTTGCCGGTTATGGATCCGGGGGATTTCCCCCCAACCTCTACGGCTATATCAACTGTGAGAACCGCTTCCCTCGAAACGAACAGCAGCTGAGTCGGGAATCGATGCGCTGCATGCTGGATCTCTCCTTTTTTCTCCACGACCTTGAAGATGCGATGAAAGAGCTGCTTACAGAGCCCTCTCTTGATCAAAAAGAGCGGGAAGAGCTGGAAAGGGCAATCGATTTCGTGCATAATGTCAAAAGTGATTTCAGATTGAACGATTTAAAGCGAAGAAAGGAGTAGATTAATGTCCAAGGAAATTACCGTTACATCCGCCAACTTTCAAAACGAGGTTTTAGAATCAGATATCCCCGTTCTGGTCGATTTTTGGGCGGAGTGGTGTGTCCCCTGCAAGATGGTCGGCCCCATCCTGGAGGAGATTGCTCAGGCTCACGAGGGTAAATTGAAGGTTGGAAAGTTGAATGTGGACCAGGAGGGAGACCTGGCCGGACAGTTTAATGTGATCAGTATCCCCACCCTGATGCTCTTCAAGGGCGGCGAAGTGGTGAACCAGCAGGTAGGAGCAGGAAGCCGTCAGGCCATTGAGAAGCTCTTCAGCGACTATATATAGCCAGCTCCCGCTGCTGCTCCAGCATGCCCGATACCACGACCGATCCCACCCTTCAGGGCTGGTAGATCTCGCTTCCATTAACCGTGCCGAAGCTTGCGCTGCTGGTGGGGCCGATAAACCAGTCGGCTTTGGTGTCCGTATCGGGACTGCCGGGCATCCTGAAGATGGAACGGGTGGCGGTAGAGTCATCGGGGTTAACCCCATCCTCGGGTCTCACTGCCCCCTCTTCGGCAATCCAGAGCCCCTCTGCTACCAATCCCTCCGCCCGGCGGAGCACCTTGCTGCTGCCAAAACCGCGGTAGTTGGTATCGGAGCTGCTGGTCCTGTTGCTGTAGAGGAATCCGTCAATTCCCTCACCACCGGGGCGGCTGTAGAGAGCCAGGGTCCCATTATTCCCCGATAGTCCGCTTCCCCCGCTTATCCAGAGGTCCCAAGCCTCATCGTGGGCTTTCTTTCCTCCCGAGGCGCTCTTGTCATCCACCTCATTGATCTCCTCGGCTATTCCTTCTACTTTGCAATGGATGATGATATAGTCTCCCGCACTAACCTGAATTGGCGGAAAGATGATCTCCTGTTCACTATCCCCGTAGATGCCCTCACAGAAGAGAACTCCCGCAGTAGATCCGTCGCTCAGGACGGCAATCTCCACTCGATCCGGGCTGGCCGAGGAGCCCTGGGTGGTCACCTCGTTTATCACCATATCCGGGATATCCGGGTTATAGCCGTAGAAGGGAAGGAGCAGCTCCAGGCTGTTGCCCCCGTCATCGGAGACCTGAAGGGTGAGGGTGCAGCGCTCCCCCGGACCGGGGAACTCCTGAAAGGTAAGCTCTATCGACACCCCATCTCTGGCCCGCTTCGCCTCCGGTTTCGCCATCCCTGCCCCGGAGCGGTCACTTAGCAGCAGTGTCTCCTCCCGAAGCCGAACCGGTTCG
>CAYMWV010000140.1:0-9014 GCA_964394395.1 uncultured Sediminispirochaeta sp. | reverse complement strand
GGGGCGGGGGGGACGAAAGCCCGCCGGCTCATCCGGTTTGCAGCTGCATTCATATTCCTATAAGGAGGATCTTATGCCGTATATCAAGATGGAGACCAACGTAAGCCTGGAAGGAAAACGGGAAAGGGAAGTTTGTGCTCTTCTTAGCAGAGAGGGAGCTCAGGCGGTGGGAAAGCCCGAGGATTATGTGCTTTGTCAGGTGAGCACAGGAGAGAGCCTTCTCTTTGCCGGTTCCGATGCCCCTGCCGCCTACATCGAAGTAAAAAGTATCGGTTTAGCGGAGGATCGCTTAAAAGGGATTTCGAAGGCCCTTTGTGATCTGCTCAACCGGGAGCTAAAGATCCCGGCGGAGCGCATCTATATTGAGTTTGCCTCCGCCCAGGGACCCTGGTGGGGGTGGAAGGGCTCCACTTTTTAACCGAGCCTCTCGGCTTAACCGAGTCTCTCCACTTTATGGAGGCTCCCCACACCACTTCAATTCTCGGAACGCTCAATAATTGACTGCTCCAGAACCTTGCTTTTCTCCGTTGGTGTCTTGGAGGAGATAAAGCCATCCTCCCTGGGCCCCTCGGGGATAAAGAGCTGATGGGGTTCCACCTCAAGAGCGTCACATAATTTCTGTAGGGTAGTGGCGGAGGGAAACTTCTTTCCTGCCTCAATATCGCCGATGTATCCGTAACTGATTCCCGCTCTATCCGCCAGGGCTATCTGGGTGAGGCTGCGGGATCGCCTGATCCTTCTGAGATTGAGCACCATCAGGGCCTGTACGTTTGTCATAGATCACCCGTTTAGAAGAAATACATTGATAATGGAACTTGTTACCATTTTGGAGGCTTCTAATGGAACAATCAATGCGCTCTAAGCGAGTGAATGCTGAAAGCGAGTGAATACTGAAGCCTCATATCCACTGGCTCACCCACACCCGCACCAGGTAATAGAATAATAGAATCCAAACTTGACGCCCCGAGTATATAGTGGTACCGTAGCCTCGGAGAATAGCAGATGGAAATCAAACTGAGGCGTTACAATACAATATACATCATTGATATCACTGGAGATATGGATCTCTACAATGCCCACCGTCTGAAGGAAGTGGTAGCAAAGTTGATCGGAAAAGGGGTAAGTGAGCTGATTATTAACCTGGAACGGGTTGAATACCTCGATTCAAGCGGAGTGGGCGCCCTTATCCACATATATACCCAGGTAAAACAGAAGGATCTGAAGCTGAAGATTGCCCATGTCCACGGTTCTGTGGAAAAGGTGATCCGTCTCACGAAACTGACAGACTATTTTCCCATTGTTGCTACGGTAAAAGATGCCCTCTATCAACTTAGCGGTAAGGAGAGTGGTGATGGCGGGCAATGAGATGATTCTGGTGGATGGGAGTCATCCCCTTTTCAACAAAGAGGGAATGTTCTTTAAAGAGTTCGCCAGCGACATCAGACAGGTCCGTTTTTACTCCATGCTGGTGGTTCAAAAGGCTCCTCCGGAGATACGGGAGATCAACCTGCTTGAGCAGCAGGTAAGTGAGTTGATAAAAAATGGGGTTCGCCACGGTAATAAGCGGGATCCAGGAAAGAAAATTCGCATATGGGCCTCTTTCAGCCGCAACCATGCTCATATAATAGTGGAAGATGAGGGAGAGGGGTTTAAAGAGCTTGATCAGTGGAACGAGTTTAACCGAAAGCGGAATGAGTGCTTTCGGCAGAACGATTATGGGGAGCTGGAAAACTATTTTGCCTATCGAACCAGTGAAAGTGATGATAATGATGGAGGAAATGCCCTCTTTGCAGCCCTGGAGTATTGGGATGGTGGGGTTGTCTTCAATGATACAAAGAATGGTGTGGCCGTTCATCGCCATTTTCACAGACAGAGCCGTCCCGGAATAGCCCTCGAACATGGAGATATATAGGAAGAGCTGTGGGCAGAAACGGTAAAGATCCTCGTATAACATTACCGGTGGCCCTGCAGCTGACCGATGAAGGACGCTACTTCTTCAATAAGCATCCAGCTGGCCTTCCGAAAGGGAACAGCCAGGGCATTTGTCTCGACAGTTTCCCCGCCTCTACCCTGCAGCGACTCATTATGGCTGACTACATATCCCTGGTGGAGCTTGGCGGAAGCGGCTTTTCCGAGAACAGGAAAGAGCTGATCGACCTCTCAAAACTGATTATGTATAGCGCTCTTTACGGAAGGTTCAATGGTACGGTCTGGAAAGCTTTTTCACGTTCCGATATTCTTGTCAGATACAACCGCTCCCATCCGAAAGCTCCCTTTATCAGAGAGCATATGAGTCATGGATCTTCCATCGAACATATGGATGGAGAGGCAGCCGGGGAAGCAAAGAAGCTTCTGAATGAGATTGCCTGGAGAGCTTCAACGGCTCTGGAACGGGAGATTAGGGATCTTGATGAACAGGAGCGGCGCAATAAGCACTCTCTGGCCATACGCTACCTGTCAAACATTAAGTCTCCCTTTTGGTTTCTCTTTGCTGGCTCCAGTGACAGGGCTGATTATCAAGCTCTGGTGGATAAAATTGAAGGATTACTGAAAGCCTTTCTCAGAAAATCGAGGATCAGCGATTATATTGCTCTCCTGCTTGTGGAGCTTGTGATACGAAGTGAGACGGAGATTATCAAGCACGCTTCTCAGCAGATGAAAAACCCTTTCGATTTAAAAACGGTGCTTCAAAACAGTGATGTGAGGAAGCAGCTCTTAGCGGCCATGGAGAAGCAGGGGAAAAGTCCCGCAGTTCTCTGGAAGATTCGGGGGAGCCGTTATTCCATCGGAACCGACAATCGTCTGGAGATAATCATCCTGGGGAGCGATCAGGATGAGAAAGGTTTGAAAGAGCGGGTGGCTTCCTGGAAGAGTCTGGATGTAAAGAAGGATTCCCCTGGAGATTTCTATGAAGAGCTGTTCCTCTCCGGTGATGATCCGGGTCTCCTCTATCTAAACCGGATAGAAGAGATTTGTGCTGAAGAGAATATTCGCTTTGAAAGCCATGCCAGCCGGGTTGGAAGGGAGGGATCAGCGGCGATCCGGCTGGCCCTCCATTTCCGATAGCTAAGCGGCGGGGCAGTCGCCAGACTCGCTACGCCATTTTCAGTACAATGAAGGTCTGGTCATCATGTTGTTCCGCTTCACCTGCAAAATCGCTGATACTTCTGTTGATCTTCTGCACCAGCTTGCTATCTGAAAGAGTGGCGTCTTCTGCGATAAGAGCTTTCAGCCGGGAAAGACCAAACTCTTCCCCCTGCAGGTTTCGGCTTTCGGTTAAACCGTCGGTATAGAGCAGCAAGATATCTCCCTTTTCTGTCTGGAACTGCCGCTGTGAGTAGGTTTCATCAGCTTCAATGCCGATGGGTAGGCCCGGAGTATCCAGCTCAATAAACTCCTTTCCCTTTTGGCGGTAGATGAGCAGGGGGAGGTGGGCAGCATTTGAAAATGAGATGGTGCTTCTATTGCTGTCGAAATGGAAAAGGGCCATGGTGGCAAAATGGTCAACCCCGATTTTACCGGTAATACCTTTATTGATAAAGGAGAGGATTTTGGCCGGTTTTCGATCCGCCGTGGAGGAGAGGCGTAGAATGGTCCTGATCATAACCATCAGCATGGCAGCGGGAATCCCCTTGCCGACTACATCGCAGATAACTACTGAATAGATACCGTTTCCAAGGTGAAACACATCGTAGTAGTCGCCGCTTACCCCTTTTGCAGCGGAGGTGGAAGCGGAAATTGCTGCTCCTTCTATCTCCGGGAGCCTCCCCGGGAGCAGATCCTTCTGTATCCCCGCTGCAATCTCTATCTCCCTGCTGAGCTCTCTTCGTTCGATCATCTCGGCGTAGTTGTACATACTGTCGATGGTGAGGGCGGCGTAGTCAGCAAAGGTGCGCATGTGGGTAAAGTCGAGGTCGCTGAAGAAGGCTTCGCTGCCGCTTTTTGCGATAGCCACCGCTCCAAGAAGTCTCTCTGGTAGGGATAGGGGAACGATGATCAGACTTGAGAGGTATAGCGGATCATCAACCGGGATATCTCCGAACTCTTCCCGGGCATCACGGAGGAAGAGGGGCTGTTTCTCCGCAATGCTCTTTCCTATTACCGTTTCTCCGAGCCGCAGAGGGTGGTTGTGAAGGTATTGGTCCACCGCCTCCTTCTTTCTGGATAGCGATTCGGGAAAAGCAAAGGGTGGCGGAAAGAGACCGATTATTTCTGCAGCCTTGATCTGCTGGCTTTTTTCATTAACAAGAAAGAGAGCTCCCGCATCTGCTTCGGTGTTTTCGATGGCTGATTCAATAACGATATGAAGTACCTTCTCCGGGTCCGGGTCGCTGGCCTGTAAGCCTCCGATCCGGAACATGAAATCGAGCACCGAATCCAGTTTCTCCTTCAGTTGGTTTTTCAGGGTGTTGTAGTTCTCTGAGAGCTCTTCAAACTCATCCCCGGAACGGATGGAGAGCTGATTTGAGAAATCCCCCCGGCTTATCACCTCCATCGCCTTGCCGATCTGCTTGATTCTTCGAACTATGAGAGCTGTGAAACGGGTTACCAGGAGGATGGTGCTGATAAGACTGATAGCGACAATGCTTATCGCTATCTGACGGCTGCCGGTAATCGCCTCTTCAGTCTGTAATCTGGTCTGCTCAATTAATACCTCCATTCTGTTCTTAAAGGTCTCGGTGTTCTCCAGGATCAAAAGCTGGTAATTCTTGAGGGTTTGATAGTTTGCGATAAACGGGCTGGCTGTACCTGCCTGACTCAGCCGCAGGTAGGTTTGAAAAAGACCGGCATCCTGGACAATAGTGTCCGTACCCTTTTCTATCATAACATCCAGGTGATTAAATGCGGGGATGAAGTACCAGGTTGTAATCTGTTCCCACCACCCGACCGCCTCGTGGAGGGCGTTTCTCTGCTGCTCCCCCAGGTATTTGGTGCTCTCCTGGGAAGCAAAGTTCAGAAGAGCCTTTTCAAACTGCTCTACCCTGGATTGCAGCTGCTCCCGCTGTTGAGTGATTCTACTGTTGCTGGTCAACAGCGAACCGGTCCGTAGAGTGATCTGTTCAAGATTGGAGAGTACCTGTTGGCTCTTGTTTTCAAAATCCTTCAGAGAGATGATGATATTGGTGAAGGAGATCATTACCGTAAGCGCAATGCTCACTCCAAGGACTAGGATGGTTACAATCAATGCAAGTTTACTACCTATTCTCATAGTTGTGGATCATACCACACCTTTTGCATCATCGTCAAAACAGCTTGTTTTTTTTTTCTCTTTCGGTACACTGGAACCAGATGAAACTACTCCACACCTCGGACTGGCATCTTGGAAAGCGGCTTGACCGGTTCAGCCGCCTGCCGGAGCAGGAAGCGGTTTTAGATGAGATATGCCGAATCGCCCACCGGGAGAACCCTGATCTTATCCTGATTCCGGGGGATATCTTCGACACCTTTAATCCCCCTGCAGAGGCGGTGGAACTGCTCTACCGAAGCCTCTACAGGCTCTCCGGCCATGGTCAGCGTCCGGTCATCGTTCTTGCGGGAAATCACGACTCGCCGGAGAGGATAGAATCGGCCCATCCCCTGGCCCGTCTCTCGGGGATCTTCTTCATCGGTTATCCCCACTCCTGTCCCGCCAGGACCGAACTTGAATCGAAAGTGGTGGTACAATTCCCCGAACCGGGGATGGTAGTAATCGAATTCCCAGGAAAGGAGGAGATACGGATTATTGCCACCCCCTATGCGGGAGAGGTGAGGATCCGGAGGCAGTTTGACCCTGAGCGGCGCCATGAGAGTTTGATAGAGCTCCTGAGGGAGCGATGGGCGGAGCTTGCAGAGCGTTACTTCGATGAGGGGGGAATAAATATCCTTACCGCCCACCTTTTTGCGGTGAAGGGGGAGGGGCCCCTTTTCCCTGAGGTGGAAGAGGATGAGGGGGAGCGGCCAATCTGTCATGCCGGGGGGATCGAAGCTATTCCCTTTTCCACCTTCCCCCCCAATTGTGACTATATTGCCCTGGGGCATATCCATAAACCGTATACTCCCCAAAAGGGAAGGCAGACAATCAGCTACAGTGGCTCTCCTCTGGCCTACTCCTTTTCCGAATCGGGACAAGAGAAACGGATTATCCTCGCCCAACTGGAGCCTGGAAAGGAAGCGATCCTTGAGTCAGTTCCCCTGAAAGAGGGCAAAGCTCTCCTGCGAAAGCGCTGTACCACCCCAAAGGAGGCGATAGAGTGGCTAAAGGGGGTGCAGGATGCTTATGTGGAGCTGGTTATCGAGGTTGAACACTATCTTGAGAGCGAAGCGAAGGATGCAATTCTGGAAGCTCATCCGGCGGTGCTTGCTCTCATCCCGGAATTGAAAGAAAGCAGTGCAGAAAAAGCGGAGAGGAGCGAAGAGCTGAACCTGGATGCTCCCATGGAGCAGCTCTTTGCCGAGTATTACCGAAGCAGGAGTGGGGGGCTGGAGCCGGAACCCTTCTTGCTGGAACTTTTCACTGAGGTTCTCTCTGAATCTGAGGAAGAGGGCTCCCCATCGGGTTCTTCGGACCAGGAGGAGCCGTCATGATACCCCTCTCGCTTACCTTGAAGGGTTTCTACTCTTATATCCACGAAACAAGCATCGATTTTACCAAACTCTACAAATCCGGAATCTTCGGGATATTCGGGCCCGTTGGAGGGGGGAAATCTTCCATCCTGGATGCTATAGGGTTTGCCCTCTACGACAGGACTGAACGTCTGGGGGCCAAGGATAAGCAGCACTACATGCATATCGACTCGGACCGCCTGCTGGTAGATTTCACCTTCCGCAGCGGGGATACAAAATACCGCTTTCTTGTCCAGGGGCGGCGAAACAGGAAAAGTGGCCGGGTAAGTTCTTATAAACGGTACGCCTACCGGTATGAAGAAGCCCTTGGAGATTGGCTGCCGATTCGGGATGAGCGGGATAGCCGGGGAGGGGAGGCGGAGGAGATTCTGGGGCTCGGTTATGATAACTTCCGCCGGGCTGTGGTTATTCCCCAGGGGACATTTCAAGACTTTCTCACCATGAAGGGAAAGGAGCGAACCGAGATGCTTAGGGAACTCTTTGCCCTCCATCGCTTTGAGCTCTTTTCAAAGGTAAGGAGTGTTTTGGGGAAGAACAGGAGGGAACTGGAGCGCCTGCAAGATAGAAAGCGGGATCTAAAAGCCCAGATATCCGAATCTTCCGGGGATATGCAGAAGTGGATTGATAAATACTCCGCCGATTCAAAGCTCTACGAAGAGGAGGTTTCCCAGCTATCGAAGCAGGTAAGCCTTCTCGAGGCTGAGAAGGAGCTTTACCGGGAGAGGGATAGCCTACTGGCCAAAGAGAGAGAACTGAGAGGGAGAGAGCCGGAGATGCTCCATGCCGAGCGCGCTCTTTTTCTTCTGCCGGTCAGAAACAGGATGGCTGAACTGCAGGAACAGAGAGGGGAGCGTCTCAGGGAGTCAGCGGAGCTCCATTTTCTGGTAAAAGAGGGTCAGGAATCCCTCTCCAACATCAATGGGGAGATTGAAGACCTTAAAAAGGAGCTTGAATCGGCCCAGAGAAAGGGGCAGGAACAGGAGGAGCTCTCCCGGCTCGTTCAGTGGAAGCGGGAAGAGGGGAAGATGATTACTCTCGGGAGGGAGCTTGCCTCTGTCCGGGAGAGGTACCAGAGCCTTGGCGAGAAACGGGAAAAAGAGGAGAGAGAGCAGAAAGAAAAGGTGCAGCGTCTTGAGTATCTGAGGGGGGAGATTGATGGGAAAACACCTCTCCTGGAAGCCCGCTCCTGGTATGATATACATGCCCGGATGAAGCTGGAGAGCGATGCATTGAAGAAGAGGCGGCGGGAGCTCCTGGAAACAGAGGGGGAGCTGGTAAAAAAAGCTGAAAGCGGCTTTTTGAGTGCGGGGATAAAGGCTCCTCTGTCCGGGGATAGGAGCTGTGAGAGCTGCTTCCCCCACCACTCCGGCTTGGATCTAATAGAGCGGGAGATAAGTCGCCTGGAGGAGGAGCTTGCCTCTTACCGGCCGGAGCTTCTTCAGTTGAAGCAAGAGCTCCGGCCGGGACACCCCTGTCCCCTCTGCGGTTCCACCGACCATCCCCATCCCCTGGATAGATCCCTTCCTGCAAAGGAGGAGATCACCCCTTTGCAATCCCGTCTTGAGGAGTGCAGAAGCTTTCGGGACAGTTTTGTACAGCTAAGTTCCAGGGCTGCTGCACTGGAGGAGCGCTTGCAGGAGAGTGAGCTGGCCCTTGCAAAAGCTGAAAAGGAGAGCTCCTCCCAGGAGGAGGCATTCCGGTGGAAAGAGCTTGATCCGAAAAAGCCGGAAACCTTGAAAAAAGTAGAGCAGGAGATTGCCCTTCTGAGAAAGGAGGAGTCCCGATGCAGGAAGGAGGCAGCAGCTCTGGATGCCCAGCTGGATCTCCGGAAGCAGGAACTATCCAGAGAGGAGTCACAGTTTCGGGAGATGGAGCGGAAATATAACAAGGAACAGAATGATGAAATGCATCTAAAGGAAAACCTTAACCATACCCTGAGCCGGGACCTTTATGAAGCTCCCCTTACAGAGCTTGAAACGCTCCTGGCTGAGCAGGAGGGCTTGGAGGAAGCGGTAACAGGACGTCTGGAAGAGGGGGAGCTGAAAAGGGAAGAGCTGCTTAAGGTTATCAGCGCCCGGGAAGCAACAGTACTGAGGGTCGAGAAGGAGTGCAAAGAGTATGAGGCTAAGCTCAAGGAGCTGCAGCAGGAGCTGCAAGAGGTGCTTGGAAAGCTGGGACTCACCGAATTAAGCAGCTTTGATGATCTTGACCGATTCCTTGGTGGCGAACTTGATGAAGAGCAGCTGAAAAGTGATCTCGAAGAGTATCGGGTTACCCTCCGTTCCCTGGAAGAACGACTCAAGGAGTTGAAGGGGCGGACAGGTGGTGACCCTTTTGATGATCTTCACTTTGAAGCATTGAAGAAAGAGCTCGCTTCGAAGGAGTTGGAAAGAAAGGAGCTATGGGAGAAG
>CAYMWV010000139.1:3400-9042 GCA_964394395.1 uncultured Sediminispirochaeta sp. | reverse complement strand
CGGTTGCAACCGGAAACCTTCAGGGAATGGTTGTCAACATGGTGATGTAAGAGGGCTGGAGCGGCGCTTTTACAGGAAGGGATTATGGCTGCGTTCCCGTTCAATGCTTGTAATGGGGCCGTGTCCGGGGAATACCCTGGTAGCGTCGGGCAGGGAGAGCAGTTTTTCCTTGATGCTTTGTATCAGCAGTTTCTGATCTCCCCCGGGCAAGTCGGTTCGTCCCACTCCTTCAAAAAAGAGGGTGTCTCCGGAAAAGAGTTCTCCACTCTCTTCACTGTAGAAGCTTACGCCCCCTTCGGTATGACCGGGGGTGTAGAGAACCTGGAGATCACAATCAAAAACCGATTCGTTTTCATCAAGAAAGATGTCCAGGTCAGGGATAGGATGATACAACTCTTCAAAGAGAGCGTTGGCCTGACTCCCCATTTCTACAAATCCGGACTGGTGTACCGCCCTGGCAATTGGTCCGAAAAACTGTTTATCCTTTGGATGGGCGGCAATCTTGATGAGGATATCCTTATCAAGGTAGTGGTCAAGAATCTTGCCCAGGGCAGCTATGTGGTCCAGATGCCCATGGGTCAGGATAATTCCCCGGGGGGTAAGATTCTTCCCTGTCATATGTGCTATAATCTTATCAGGGTCACCGCCCGGATCGATGATGAGACACTCTTTTTTCCATCGGGAGTAGAGGTAACAATTGGTGCTTAACGGACCGACAATGATTCTTTCAACCATGTCAGTAAGGGTAAGGTATAAATGACGATTTTGCAAGCCTATGCTTTCCCTCATCCCCTCTTTATCCTTCTCATCTCTTTGTTGGCTTATCTGGTAATTCCGGGGATAGGGGCCTTTATGGTTAGAAAGCGCTGGCGAACGTTTCGACGGAGCTTTCTTGAAGTTGCTACTTTCCCCCTTCCTGACTATCCGGATCTTCGAAACGGCAGGTCGGGGTACTACCGTTTTTATGGAACCATCGGTGCTCTTGAAGAAGAGGGCATTGTGTGGATTGATAATGAAAGAATATCGCTTAAGGTTGATCTTAAAAAGCACCCGATCTACATGATGGTCTCCAGCGGTGAGGGTGAGCAGCTGATGCCTGAGATCCTTTCCTGGAAAAATATTCAGACCCTGCCGGAGGGGACTAAAATCCATGTAGCAGGATTTCTGGATATCTCTAAAGAGGGGGCAGTTTTTCGTTCCACCCAGGAACAGAAGCTGTTGATCGCCCTTTACGATGGTCCAACGGAGCAGGTTTTGTTCCAGGCGATCCGGAGTGGCAGGGAACGGAATGAGTACTGGAACAACCTCACCCCTGTTTCCTTGACAGCAGGATCATTCATCCTGTTCATCTATTTCTATCTCCTCCTCGGCTCTCCGATGCTCAGGTTTCCTGCGATCCTCTCCCTGACCATGAGTCTCCTGCCGGTTTCACCTTTCCTGCCCCCTGCTACTCTGGGTTATTCTTTGTACAGAAACCTTTGGGGCAGAGCCCGTTCATACCGGGCTAAGCGGGATTTGCTGAGGCTCTCTTCCCTTGCTGAAGGAGCCCCTGCAGATGGTGATATGATCTTCAAGAAGTATGAGTCAAGAAAGGCAGCAGAAAGGGACAATCCTGAAGCTATTACCATTGATCTGGAGGGATATTCCGGGGAGGTCCTGCTTGTAGGAGAGAGTCGCAGATCCCCCTCCCCCTCTCTTCCTCGGCTGATTCTACCACCCCAGCCGAATCGGCTGGCGGTAAAGCGGGAAAGAGAAGCTATCCGGCTGGAGATTATTTCACTTGGGGTCTTGAGTATCTCCACTTTCGGCGAGCTTCTTTTCCTTTTTGCCCTTTTTGCCGCAATTATCCGTTAAAGCTATTTTTTCCTGGCATGGTTTACTGTAATGTTTCTACTCCGAAACTCCATCCCGTCCATCTTTGATATCGCTGTTTCGGCCTTGGTGCCGGCAATCTCGACGAAGGAGTAGTTGTCCAGCACTTTGACCGCCCCCACTTCCTCTTTCTCTAAATCCAGAGTAGACCGGAACAGCTGCACCAGATCCTTTGGGTAGACCCTTCGGTTTTTCCCTATGCTGACAAAGAGGGTTTTCATCTCTGAAGTGTTTGTTTGCTCCCTTCCCTCTTTCCCCGGTTTCCTTCTCTTTGAAGGTATTCCTCTCCCCACTCCACTTTCGAGGGGCAGCTTGGCACCGGAGTGTTTCAGCATGTAGGCTGAAAAATAGGATCGCATAAAAAAGGGTACATGTTTGCGTACCATTTTACGGTAAGCATTTAATATTTCCGGATCCTCTTCAACTTTAATCGAGTGTAGAATGTTTGCAATATACCCTTTTAAAACATCCTCATCCTTTGGCAGCTCTTTCTCTTCGATACTCATTCTATGCTCTTCCTCCAACTGTTTTGTTTTTGTCTCTGCGGCATCTCCGGGTTCATGGATTAACAAGAAATCGGTATGTTCCGGATCTTCCAGGCTCTCCTTCATGATACGATCCAGTACAGGTTTATCCGGGACGTAACCAGAAAAAATGATACTTCTTATCCCCGGAACCAGGGGGGTGCTATCATCCGCCGCAGTGAGAAAACACCCTGCTTTTCCAGCTTCCGGACCATCCTTTAGGGAAGATACATGAACGTTCGATTCCTTTAGTGCTTCCTTAAGATGGTTCAGGTCGGAAATGGACTTAACAAATACCAGGCAATGTTCTATTGGCCCCCGTTCCAGCAGGACCCGGACTGTCTCTTTGGTCAGCTTTTTATCAGTGGTAAAACGGTAAAGCCAGGGGATAATCTCTTCTCTGCTATCTCTTGAAAGGAAGGATGGCCGTCGCTGGAAACTTGGCAGGAAAGAGAGTTGTTCTGGATCGGTGGTGTAAACAGCACTTTTGGGATGGTTGGGTACTTTGGAGATGATAAACTCCACATCCTGCTCAAAACTGTGCCGTTCCTCCTCTTCCGGAACATCAAAGACCATTGTATCCAGTCTCGAAAGGTCAAGATTTCCCCTCCGCAAATGGTCAATGATCCGCTCAGGTGTGCCGACAATAGTAGAAGGACGTTTTGCCAGGAGTCGAAGTTCTTTCCTTGCCTGGGTTTCTTTACCCAGGATGGTAATCTGCCGGTTCTTGAACCGCTTTCCGGCGAGTTTTCGGAAGCTATACTCCGCCTGGTTGAGAATGGACTGATTTGTAGTAAGCAGCAGGGAGTTCAAGTGCCCGGATCGTTTATCGAGGGATGCGAGGATCGGCAGGAAAAGGGGTGCCGCTTTCCGCTCGGAGCTGTCGGCTTCAATAAGAAGGTCCTTTCCGCGAATCAATTCGGGAATAATTTGTTTTTCCAGGGCACTGTTTTCCGAGAGGCCCGATTCTTTCAATAAGGAAGAGATTGCATCGGCGGAAAGAGCATCATTTGCAGAATGAAACACTGTGTTATCCTATATTCTAGTACGATGGGTCAAGGATATCTGCAGGTAAGTGCTTTGTCAAGAAAAGGAGCTATAGATGGGCTATTCTGGAAGGATAATGGCAGGTAAAAGAGGGATATTGGGGATGTTTCGACGGTTTTTACTGGCCGGCTTGCTTTTCCGGGTATTTCTGCTATCCGGCGTTGTGGGAGCAACTGAATTCCGATATGATCACTCCCCGGGAGACCGGTATCGCATTCTCTCGGAAGTGGATGAGAAAGTCTTCATTAACGGTGCCTATAGCCACAGAGCGAACATCCTAAATAAAATCTCCGCCCACGTCACTGAGGTAAAGGAGGGGTGGGCCCAAATCGAAGCAACCTTCATCACCAGTGAGAACAGAGAGGGGGCGGTGAGCATCTATGAGTTGAGCCAGGAATACGATTCGGTGTTTCGTAGATCCACCAGAGGAGAATATGATATTGCCTCCATCTACTATATGCCGGTGGTTCGGCAGGTCCCCTTTTTCCCTCAAGGGGATGTAAAGCAGGGGGAGAGCTGGATTGCCGAGGGGCATGAGGTTCATGACCTTCGCAAAGGCTACGGAATTCCTGAACCCTTTCGCTTCCCCATCCGGGTCAACTACCGATATCTGGGTGAGGGGCTCTATAAGGGGCAGCCAGCGGATCTTATTGAGATGAACTACACCATCAGCTACCGTCCGGGCTCCTATTATGAGCGCTTTCCCCTCTATCCAAAGAGAATAAGCGGTTTCTCCAGCCAGCTGCTCTATTGGAACAGCAGAAAGGGGCAGCCCTTTGCCTACGAGGAAAACTTTTCCATCCTCTTCGACCTTTCCAACGGAGATAGCTATGAGTTTGTAGGGGTTGCAAAGGCGGAGTTGACTGAATCCTCATCCATGGATAAAGAGTCAGTGAAGGATGATCTGGAAAAGCAGATTGCTGATGATAAAATCCCTGACACCCAGGTACGGGTGGGAGAGAAGGGAGTAATTATCAGCATGGAGGATATCCGGTTCCAGGCCGATTCGGTGGATCTTCTGGATGGCGAGATGGATAAGGTGCTGAAAATCGCAGAAATTCTGAAGCGTTATCCCGAGCGGGACATTCTGGTAAGCGGCCATACTGCCCTTGCGGGGACAGCGGAGGGGCGTCAAACCCTTTCCCTGGAGCGGGCTAAAAAGGTGGCATCACTGTTGAAGGAGATCCTCGGTATTGAAGATAAGCGTCTAATGGTCGAGGGGAAGGGGGCCACTGAACCTATCGCTCCCAACAATACAGTGGAGGGAATGAGGAAAAATCGTCGGGTAGAGATTACCATTCTTGAGAACTGACAGAACTGATATTGCTCCCCGCTCCCTCTTGGGCTATGATTACACTAAGGGGGGAGTATTATGAAAAAAGCTCGCTTTATAAGCATACTGCTGCTTGCAGCAGCGATTCTTTTGCTTGGGTCGTGTCTTGGAGTGGAGATGGATCTGAAGATCAACCGGGACGGATCAGGAACCGCCGATATGGCTTTTCACATCAGCCAGATCTTCTTTCAACTGGATCCTGAAAGCCAGGATGTGCCGGTGCCTATCACCAAAGAGGAGATGGAAGCGTCCTATGCGGGGGTAGATGGGATAACCGTACTTGATGTGACCGAGGAGGACATGGAGGAGAAAAAGATCATCACCGCTTCCTTGAAATTCAACAGTGTTGAGGCGTTGACCGGGGGTGATCAGGAGATGTTCGAAGGCGCAGTCCTGGAAAAAGAGGGAGACCGAACCATTTTTCGGACCATATTAAAGGAAGCTGCTGAAGATGGAATGGAAGCTGAAGAGTCCAATGTGGAGCAGGAGGAGATGGTAAAGCAGTATTTTGCCGGATACTCCTTTGTCTATCGGGTTCAGGCTCCATCGAAGATTCGTTCTCACTCCATTGGCGAGCTTTCTGCAGATGGGAAAACGGTGACCTACGAAATGCCCATGTATGAGTTCAATAGCATGAAGAACAGTGAACCCCTTGTAATGGAGCTTTCCTGGTAGTAAGGTATCTCCTTGGGAGGTGCCCTATGTTAGGTTCTGGCGGGGACGCTTTGGAGCGTCAAATAAGAAAGCTCCATAAAGAGAGGGAGCTGGAGCCGGCTGTGAAAATGGTCAGGCTCAGGAAGCTCTTTTGCGAAAGTGCCTCCTCGGTTCCCTCCGCATTGCTGGAGGAGTTATTTCTGCAACTCCAG
>CAYMWV010000139.1:0-3300 GCA_964394395.1 uncultured Sediminispirochaeta sp. | reverse complement strand
GAGGAGCCATCGCAAACCGGAGAGGCCAGCGATCGCTTCCTTGATCTGCTTTACGCTTCGGCAGATCTGTTTCACCATGACTACGATGACAAGGAAGATCTTTTTTCCCGAAATGAGTGGCGACTTATCAGCGAGCTTGTTTCTGCATATGGAGAAGAGATAGATGACGATACTCTGACCTATGTGATGAGCAGGGTGGTGGATCATTCCGCACTTTAATATTCCCGGAACCCGGAGAGAAATGGAGGTCCCTATGACAGGTTTAAAACGGCAATTGCAGGATGCTCAGAAGGTACTGGAAGAGCTTCTGGTCTCAATCCATGAGCTTACAGAACAATTCGGCTTCGCCAATGTCAGTCTCAATCTTGGTGATGAAAGTGCCGCCCAGGAGCTGAAGGAACGGCTTCTGGGTAATACAACCATCGTTCAGGAGCTGAAGGATAAACAGGAAAAGATTAGAAGCCTTCTTTCCGAGCAGGAAGAGAAGAGCGGTGCGATGAAGGAGCTGAAGGCCGGAAAAAAAGAGTTTCTGGAACGTCTGGAGCTTCTTTACGAGGAGTTGGGTAAAAAGGCCTTCGAAGTGTACCGGGGTGGTTTTTCGGATCAGGAAAGGTATGAAGCATTCTTCTCCAAACTTGATGAACTTGCTCAGCGGCAGGAAGAGAGGGAGAAAGGGCTTTCCACCCTGGAAGAGGAGCGGGAGCGGAGCAGCTTTCTAAAAAAGATCTCCTTTTCCGCAAAGGCTTCCATGGCAAAAACCACACTCTCCGGAATAGAAAAGGAGATGAAGAAGCACTATGCCACCGTCGGGCGGGAACTTTTGGAACAGGAGAATGGTGTCATTCTGGAAGAGAAGGCCTTACTTCCCCTGCTTGCTACCTGTCGCGAAACATTCAGGAAGCTGGAACAACTGGAGGAGGAAGAATCAGCCCTGCAGAGTGAGATTGTTGCTTTGACTAACGCTCTTTCGGGCCTTGGAGTGGAGAAGAGCGGTTCTAAACGGTTGAGAGAGCTGGAGAAGGAGCAGGAAACAGAGGAGTCCCGGTTAAGCGAGGCAGCGTATGAATATGGGGCCGCTTTGCTGCTTATGCCCCATATCCGCTCAGAGGTGTCGGGGTCCACGGAATCTGGAGCTGATACGGGGGAATCTGGAGCTGATACGGGGGAGCTGCTGGCAAAGATTGAAGCTTTTGAGAAGCAGGAAGAGGAGCAGAGGAGCACAATAGCGGCTCTGGAGGCTGCCATAGCTGCCAGAGATAAGGAACAGGAGCTGGAAAAGCAGCGGAAAGATCTCGATTCCATGACAGAGAAGAAAAAGAGCCTGGAGCAGGAAATTCGGGATCTGAAGAAGCTGATAAAGGATGGGGAGGGAGAACTGGTGGATTTGACCAGCCGGGCCGGGTCGGTTCTCTCCTCGGATTCTACTGAAAAAGCCGAGGATCTTGGCGAGGATGATACCCCTGGTAAGGCCCAGGATAAGACAAGCACATGATGAATGAGGATTCCCGAAGCATGGGAGCTTTTGCAACTGCCCTTCTATGGGCAGGGGTGGCCGTTTCTGTTTCGGAGATATGGGCAGGGAGTCTCTTGCGGGATGCGGGGCTCTGGTCCGGACTTCTGATCATTGTGATTGGCCACCTTCTTGGTGGCCTGGTGTTGAGTGCCTCCGGGAAGATTGGAACCCGGTATCGAATCATGTCGATGCAGAGTACCCGGATCATCCTGGGCAATCGGGGATCGATCATTCCGAGCCTTCTCAATGTGCTGCAGCTGGTGGGCTGGGCTAGCATCATGCTTGCCTTAAGCGGTTATATCGGAGCTGAGGTGGGAAAGCATATCGGTTTTCCTTTTAACAGCAAGGTGTTCTGGATTATTCTCATTGGAGGGGCTACCATCGCCTGGTCTTTTCTGATTGGCCACTCGAAACTGCAATGGGTCCATACGGTGGTGATAATGGGACTGGTGCTTCTCTCCATTGTAATGACCTGGGTCGCCCTTGATCCTGATTATTATATCATTATCCCTGATGCGGCCCCCGGTTTCAGCTTCGGTTCCGGAATGCGTCTCATGGATCTGGTGATTGTGATGCCCATCAGTTGGGTCCCCCTCATTGCGGACTACTCCCGGCTGGCAAAAAAGGAGGGAGGCGCTTTCTGGGGCTCCTTTTTTGGTTATGGACTGGTTTCCACCTGGATGTATGTTATCGGCCTGGTGGTGAGCCTTGCTACCGGAACCAATGACCCGGCTGCAAATATCCTGCAAATGATGGGAGCCATCGGCCTGGCAGTTCCTGCGGTTATCCTGGTTTTCGCCTCCACCATGACCAGTGATTTCCCTGATATCTACTCTTCTGCCTGTTCACTCTTGAACATTAACCGGAAAATAAAGCCCGCCTGGACCATGTGGGGGACCGGAATCCTTACCATCATCCTGGCCCTCTTTTTCGATCTGAGCCGGTTTGAGGATTTTCTCTCTGCGGTGGGTGCCTTTTTTGTACCCCTCTTCGCCATTCTGTTGACGGAGTATTTTTTACTTCGGAGGCAGGATCTGGGGGATGTTGATTTTGAAACCGGCAAGGGGCTGAACTTTTCTGGGGGCTACCGGCTCGCCGGTATTGCGGTGTGGGGCCTGGGTACGGCGGTTTATTTTATCGCCCAGAATACCGGCTTTATCTTCGGCGGCAGTATCACTTCCTTTCTTGTTTCCTCTCTCATCTACCTGGCAGTTCAGAAGGGGATCGCTGCACGGAACCGGTAAAACGGGAGCCGATAAGTCGGCTCTTCCCCGCTATGGGAACCGTTAAAAAGGGCTGCCCCTTCGGACAGCCCCTTTTTTTTTACAACACCGCTTTTGCCTTGTAATGGGTATGCAGCAGGTGGTGACTCTTCTCTCCCAGGGGAGAGCCTAAAAAGTCCCGGTAGAGTTCTTGAACTCCCGGGTTGAGGTGACTTGCCCGGAGTTGCCGGCCTTCATCTTCCCGGTAGATAGCCTCTATCCGTTTAAGCCGGACCGAATCGTCAGTAAACCGAGGTTGTCCCCCGCCGCCGATACAGCCTCCGGGACAGGTCATGATCTCGATAAAATGGTAGCTTCGTTTTCCCTCCCGGATTTCACTCAAGAGCTGCCTCGTATTGCCCAGGCCGTGGGCCACCGCCACCTTCAGTTCCGCCCCGTCCAGAAAGCTCCAGTCGGGGAGAGGATCGCTCACTTTCAGGGATGCTTCTTTTATTCCCTCCAGACCCGCTACGGTGGTAACATGTAGGTTGTCCACCGGCAAGGATTTTCCCGTTACCAGCTCCC
>CAYMWV010000138.1:0-9055 GCA_964394395.1 uncultured Sediminispirochaeta sp. | reverse complement strand
CCGGCTCATCTATGGCTCCTATCCAGATATTGTATCAAATCCCGATGAATCGGAAGAGCTGCTCAGGCTTCTTGCAGGAAGTTATCTCTATAAGGACCTTCTGATGCTCGAGCAGATCAAAAAACCCGTGCTCCTTGGAAAAATACTCAAAGCCCGGGCCCTGCAGGTAGGAAGTGAAGTCTCCTACAATGAAATTTCCTCCCTGGTTGAATCGGATAAGAAGACAGTTGAAAAATATATCGATCTTCTGGAAAAGACCTATATCATTTTCAGGCTTCCCGGTCTTAACAGGAATGTGAGAAACGAGATTAAAAAAGGAAAGAAGATCTATTTCCATGATACCGGAATCAGGAATGCGATTATCGCCGATTATCGGCCCCTGACAAAAAGAACTGATACAGGAGCATTATGGGAAAACTACCTCATCAGCGAGCGGCTTAAATTTCTGCGGTTAAACTCAAGTGGGAAAGAGACCTATTTCTGGAGAACCAGCCAGAAACAGGAGATAGACTACATTGAAACCCGGTATAACCACTACAGCGCCTTTGAGTTTAGATGGAGCCCCGCAAAGCGGGCATATCTCTCCAAAACCTTCGCCTCCGCCTATCCCGATCACGATTTCTTTACCGTTACACCGGAAAACTACGTCGATTTTCTGTTGGAAGAATAAGAGTAGACCCGCCCCCTGATTACCACCCCTTCCCGGGGACAGCAGTTGAATTTGGGGCTGCCCCCGGCCGCCGGGGCGCACAAGGTCCCGCAGGCCAAACTCTTTCCCGCCCGTCCCCAGCGCCGTCCCCTAAGCGCCACCCCCCCCGAACCGGCCGCCGTCCGGGGTCGGGCTCTGCGGGGGTTCCGTCCGGCTCGTTCCTCGCCGGACCACTGCGCTTGCTCTCGTCAAAATCCTTCGGATTTGACTGCCGCAAGCTTGGGTTTGCGATATCGCTGTGCGAATCGCTGACCCGCTTCCGCGGCCCCTACGATCCCTCAGCTGTGGGAAATTCCGGTCAGAAAATATTTACTGCTGGAACCCTTTACCGCTATACTGGGGTCAGGGAAAAAGATGATGCCAAAAAACGAGCGGCTGTGTAAATGGCACTCACCGAACTGTCACCATTTCTATGTCTTCACATTTACTCAGCCTAAGATCATTGGTATAAAATATATCTGCTCCTGAATAAAGAGCTGTAGCCAGTTGGATGGAATCTGGTGTTTTGAATCCTTGTACTGCCCGAATTTCTGCTGCCAACTCAGCAATGGCTTCATTCACCGGGATTAAGGTCTCTGATAGCAGGTCTTGAAGCAGAGCTCTGTATTTTTGCACCATCTGCTTATTTCCCTCCCTTTTAGGCACAACCAAAAGCTCCAGTAAAGTTAGGGTAGAGGTTGCTAAAATAGCTTTTGCTGAGATCCACCGTTTAATTTGATCTTCAACAAGGTTTGATACATCATCCTGTCCCTCTATCAAATAAATCAGGGGAGCTGTATCAATGTATACTTTCATGATTTAATCCCAGCTTGCTCTTTCCGCTTCGAGCCAATTGTCAGGTTGATCTCCCCGTTCGGTTCCCCTATTCAGACCTTTTAAATCCATCAGAGCTTTTATGCTCAGATCGGCTGAATCTGCTTTTTCTTCATATGTCAGAGGGCTCAACTTAGCTACAGCCTTTCCTGCCCTCTCAAGTATGAACGTTTCAGATTTTAAATTGACTTCATCCAGAATCTCCCCCAGGCTTTTTCTTACCCTCATTGCGGATATTACTTTCATCGATTACCTCTCCTTATCAAATATAATCTTTACGATTACTATAATCAACATATTGATCATGATAATTATGTGAATTGTAGAAAAAATAATGGGGGGGACGCAAGTAAAAAACGGCCCCTCCGGGCCCCCCGGTTCAAAAAGGCAGGATACCTGTCCTGAGAGCTCAGTTTAATGTACGACAGTTTGAGGTCGTCCCCTCCCGCTATATCAGAAAGGCGCCAAAATGGGTGACCGTATTCTTACCGTTGATATAGTTCATATCGCATTTTTCTGACAAACCGGATACATCTATGCAATACGCTTCAAGGGAAGATCGCTTTTTCTCCGGGAATCTGCAGGGTTCCTGAACGCGAATAGCGCATTGTGGGCACACCTTGCACCCGCCGGCTCGCAGTTCCAGATATTTGTAAAGATCCGGGGTGATATCGGCGTGGATTTTATCCGACACCTCTTCATGAATCCGTTCCGCTTCCTGCATCCCCTCAATATCAAAGGAGTCCTCAAGAGCTGTAATTGTCTGATATACCAAAGCTTTCCGGTAGCTTTTAGCTTCTTCGATTAAATCATCCACATCCCCTACCGCAGGAGGACAGGTATAGTTTTTCCCATACTCTCCGCAGGCATTCATCTCACAATAGCTGCGAAGATTCTTGTCAAAAGGGATTTGATCAGCATCCAATATATATGCTTTCTTTGCCCCATGTTTGATACTTAGCTCGATAAGTTCTTTTTCTGTCTTCAAATAACACTCCTTATGTATGTGGTTCCATTATACCAGCTGTGTGAAGAAAATCAATTGCACCCCCGGTGCTGCTGTATGGAGCAGCATAGGGTAAGAGGTATGATAACATTTGGGGTCCAGAATCTAATAGTGGACTTCTCCAATATCGTTGGTTTCGATTGGGCTGATGCCAATTTCTATAAAAATATTGGAAAGCACAGCGTTTTTGATACTGAGGCAGAACAGATTTTCTTCAATCATCCCTTAGTGGTTAGAGTATATGAAGGCAACAAAGAAATCTATTTCTATTCGGTTACCTCAAGACTTGATTGATGATCTAAAAATCTTAGCAAACAAGCGTGACATCCCTTACCAATCACTTCTCAAAGTTTTTTTAGCCGAAAAGATTGAAGATGAATTCGGGAGGAAGAGAGTCGGCTGAATTCAGGCCGTCCCGCAACTGTACAACACCTTCTGGGTCAACTACTTTTTAGGATACAATCATAGCAGCATCGATATGAACAAAAAAAGGAAAAATCAGTTTAGCTATGTCGGACTAAAACCTGTAGTGCCTTATATTGGGTGTACAACCACTATGTCTTACTTTCTACAATTGCCTGGATAATCTTTTCTATAGCGCTGTCAAAGTTTTCCAGGAAGCTACAGTCGATACACTTGATTTGACCAAGCATCTCTTTGGGAAAGCTTTTAAGACGAACTACAAGGTCTTCGTTTGCGAAACCGGCTTTCTCATGAGCCGCCTTCAGAATCTCGACCCATGAGAAATGGTAGAAGGTATTGATCAAAACTATGTCAAACACATCTTTGGGATTATCTCGTCCGATAACTGCTGTGATTTTATTTGCGAGGAGGTTTTCAATATTGTCGATGAGATAATTTTGTTGGGTAACAACCGGATCTTTAAGTCTATTTGGTACATCGTTTACAAAATCTACCTGAAGCCTACCGTCCACGGAGATCCTTAAAAAGTTTTTTGTCTCAACTTCGACCATTATTTCATGTGAATCCCGAAGAGCCGTGCGTATATTGCGTAGAGCAAAGGCGAAGCGGGGAGAGTCATTGGCAAAAAAGTCCAGATCATCGGAAAAACGTTTAGCTTGGTAAAAACGACTTAGACAGGTTCCGCCGGTCAAGTAGAACTCCCTTTCGGTAGTGAATATTGTCTCTAAAACCTGATCCTGCAGTGCATACAGCTCCCGGTATTGCTCTATGCTGGCCATTTTAGTTCACTTATTTTTAATTCTTTATCGAAAAAAAAGACTTCTGCGATGTTTTTCCGACGAAAGGCATGGTCGTAATTAAAGTCGGGCGGCTGAAACTCTTCGAGCAATAGACGAAACTCTTCAAGATCAAAAAGTTGAAGATCAAGCAGATAATGTGAACTGTTGAGCAATATTTTCTCGAAGAGCTGTTTTTTCCTTCGGTGATCATCTCCTGCTATTATCCGCTCTATCTCTTCTTTAGATGTTGTACTGTCCCAAAAACATTCCCGGATAATCCGATCGAAATTAACCATATCTCTATAATAGCAGGCAAAACCTATACTGGCAACACGTGACACGGCGCAACATTATACATTTATGAGTCATGTCCCGTAGTTCTATTTCATCTAAATTTCATATGACTTATGAAGGATGCCATAGGCCCAAAATTTATTGCTCATTGTTCTATAAAACATCTCTCCATTCTCTTAATGGTAGAATCACAACTCGAATGTCGAGGCTTTTCCACAATCAAACCTGTCCTATTGGTTTTTACACCTTCAGGCACTACTCCGGAAATAATGGTGGTGCAGACCGCCTAAAACTTGCTTCTTAGGACGGGACCGCTGCGACAACCTACTCTCTTGTTTTACCGATCAAGTACCGTGGAAATTGGCAAAAGCCTTTGTCATAGCCAGAATATTCTCAGGAGGGACATCTGGCTGAATATTATGGACTGTAGAGAATACATAGCCGCCTCCCTTTGAAAGAAGCTCAAGCTGTTGCAGTACCTGCCTTTCCACATCATCCGGAGAACCATTGCAAAGTACCTCCTGCGTATCAACCCCGCCTCCCCAGAAGGCAATATCGGCACCGAACTCTCGTTTTAGCTCACCACTATCCATTCCTGCAGCGGTGAATTGTACAGGGTTCAGTGCATCAACACCGATATTGATAAGATCGGGAATTATCGGCCGTACAGCGCCGCAGGAGTGAAAGAAGATTTTCACATTTCCTAAGGAACGAATTGCCTCAAGAATTTTCTTATGAATCGGTTTGAGTATCCGTCGGTACATATCCGGTGAGATCAACATACTATCCTGTGTTCCCAGATCATCAGATTCAACAACCACATCAATTCTTTCACCGAAGCGCCGAAATACCTGTTCCCAATAAGCAATCTTTCGATCGGCAATTCGCTCTAGAAGTAGTAGTGCTTTTGGATCCTCCAGAGCAAGATCCATCATAAAGTGATCAAGACCCCGGAGCCAGGAAGCAACTTCCATGGTCCCGGCTGCAAAATTACCGCAGATAACTGCTCGCGCTTCGGCTTCAGCTGCCGATATTTGAGCCTCCATATCCCGGTAGCGACTCTCATCCCTGGGATCAGGGAGGGGGAAAGCGGTTACCTCCTCCACAGATTCAGTATTAAAAAGAGGATGCCGGCAAAGACTGAAATAGAGAGGCTCGTCTTTGGGCATGGCAAGATCGTAACCCCACTCATCGGTATAAAAAAATCGTTCCCCCCCATCGTGAATTACCAGAGGAAACTGATCAGACCATGCCGGAATAGCCGGCCTTGTATCAATCTCCAGAGGAAAAGCAGCATAGAAATCCGGTTCCACTACTACATGTCTGATTGAGGGTTCAAAAAGAACCGGCTCCCGGGATTCCTGAAGCCCGAGAAGGGAACGTAGCCGGTTGTAGGCATCGATATGAATTCCGGTCATCATAGTACCGCCGAGATCAAAAGGGACCATATCAGGCATCTTTCGATTCAGGCTATCTAAGAAGCGTTCTTTTGAAGTTATGTATTCTCTCCTGGATTATCTATACATCTATACAACAATCATAAAGCTGATTTCCCCCTGTGTCAAGAAATCATATGTATGTTTGTACCAACCTTGTGCTCGGGAAAGGGCTTACCATCAAAGGTAGTTATTGCCCACTGAGGATCGTTAAACGCTTTTCCGGTAATTTGAGAAGGTTCCAGACCGAGGATTTCTTTTGCCGCCTCATTGGCATACACGATTGTGCCCTCGATATTAAGGACGGTTATTGCCGACACGGAGGTTTCAAGTATTTTGCGTAACAGATCGTGATCATTTCCTATGTCGCCTGTCGCTTTCATAATCACTCCTTGAAACAGCTATCGTACTTCAACCATATGGTATTTTGCTGGAATAGCAAATTCATCGATATAACTCTGGAATATCTTCATCAGTCTGCTTCAGCCACTCGCTGATAACATTGGGAGGTTTCTTTCATCATCATTACCGAGGTAGTGCATGAATTTCTATCTCATAACCATTTTAAAAAGATCTTCTATTCTATCTGCTTCTTCTTTTGTAAGCTTCTTGAATTCCCTTTCCTTCCCTCTCTTCGAAAGCCGTCCTTCATTCTGGCTGAGAAATCGAAATAAAAGATCCACTGTTTTTGAAGGCATTTCTATAATTTCTTCCACTCCCCTTCTGAAGCGGTCATAACGTTGACGAAAAGCTGCTTCTTCCGGCAAATCGTGCTTTATGGTTCTTTCAACACAGTGATAAAGAAATTCCGCATGGGGCGTCGCATCGAAGTAGCGGTAATAGTCGGCAGTATCGTTTGTTACAGTCACATTATTATCTTCCGTCTTTTCCCATTCGATATACGGCAGCAACCTGGAAGAATATGACACAAGAACGTTACGGTATTCATCTATCTGCTCCAGCATTACAGCAGAAACAGGAAATACAAGTCCTGGTGGATTAAAACCGCTTTGGGCCAACACATGGTGGATAAGGTACCGGTGGAGTCTACCATTGCCATCAGAAAACGGATGGATATAAACAAAACCAAAAGCAAGAGCTGCCGCATCGATGACAGGATCCATATCATTCCTGCAAACGGAAGAATGGTCAATAAGCCCATGCAGTAGATCGGTGAGGTCTTCATTTTTGGCACTGATGTGTTCAGGGAGCGGAGCCCCTGTCTCTCTGTCATGTTCACCGATGAATCCACCTTCTTTCCGTACCCCCGGTTCGACAAATCGGGTATCCCCAATGACTATCTTCTGAAGCCTGACAAGTTCTTCCATATCAAGGTGATTGACACCTGCCTGCCCAATGATTTTCCCCCAACGCTCAATCCTTTTATGAACCGGGATTTCATTTTCTATGGCGTAACTTGCTTTTGAATCTTTTAGTAGAAGAAAAGCTGCTGTCCGACCCATCACATCTGTCGGAATTTTTGTTATTACATCAGCTGCTTTCTGTTTCAGATTCATACGCAAAAACTGTTCAAGCTTTTCGGTTTTGAACACCAGCGGACAGAAGCGCTTGTTTCCAGGAAGATTATCAACCACTCGCTGCCGTCTTGCTTTTACTCCAGTGACAGCATACTGCATCCGGGGATCGATAACTGAAACATAATTTCCTTGATTAAGATCCGGCAGACTAAGTTTTTTTCCCATCAGCCATTCATATAAAAACCAGATTCGCCGTACATAAGAACCGGTAGGAGTTTCCTGTATGATGCTCTTTATCTCAATCGATTTCACCTGGGAGAAGAGAAATTTCAAAACAGCAAGATCGATACCCTCGTATTTCAGGGCAAACAGCAGGTGTCCTTTGAGAGATGCTTGGGGAGCATAACGGGGAGTAAAATAACGCCAACAGCCTTCTATCTTCATTCTATGGCTCTGCCCAATACAGGAAAGCCTATATGGCAGTGGGACAGAAAGTTTGTAGGCATCAATGATTGCAGCATATCCTGCAGGGACTGCCTTTTCCGGAAGCCGCAATCCGTGAAAAACTGTTATTCCCCCTGAAAACTGCTTATCCATTCCTTCCTCCATGAATTTCAATTATAACTCATGTAAAACAATTATAAAACACTTATTTCCATGAAAAATAATTATTCCGTGCTCGTCCCGTAGTTTTATTTCATCGATCTCTCGAATTGAAAACTTTCCTCGTTTCGATAATCCAAAATGTTCTACTTCCTATCCGTTCATATATTGCTACATATGGAGAGCTTATGTTGCCCACCTTCCATATAAGTAGACTAATGGAGGTATCATACGGTAAAATGATACTTGAAATGAAGAGAATATATCTGGATGTATTGTTTAAACCGGCCTTTTGATGATCAGGAGCAGGAACGCATTCATCTTGAATCAGAGGCTGTAAGATTTATATTAAAGCATATAAGGATGGGTGATTTTATCTGGGTGGGAAGTAGCGTCCTAAACCTGGAAATAGACAGAACACCTGACATTGAGAAAAGAGACAATGTCATGGCTTTTATGGATATAATTGAGGCTGTCCCGCAACCTTTACTGAGCATTATGTACGCTACATATAGTGGTCCCAAAATTGTAATAGCACCACATATAGTGGTTTAGACAGCCTCGATTCAGTGGGATTAATGTTGCGGGACGGGCTGAATTACCGAGAAGATTCTTGCAACAGAAGAAGATGTTGATCGGGCAATATTTCTTGAATCTCTCGGGTTCGGAGCAATGGATGCCCTGCATCTTGCTTGTGCCGAAAAATTAAGAGTAGATGTTTTTCTGACAGTTGATTATAGACTGATAAAGAAAGGAAAAATGAACACAGACAAACTGGATATCAGAGTTGAAAACCCAGTTATATGGCTACAGGAGGTTATAGAATGATAAACACTCAAGGAATGAGCCCGGAAAAGATAAGAATGGTTGGACTCGAAATTTTAAATAGAGAATTAGGAGCAGATGTAACAATAGAGTTTTTGCAACAGTATAGTCGAGGGCATGGCAATTACACAAAAGAAAGAGAAAAGCTCCTCAGAGGTGAAACCGTAGAGTCTCTGTCGAAAGAATTATTTACATTGCAGGGGTTGGGAGAAGGTTAAACACTTTGTGAGTTAGTTTTTTACATCTGTGACCGGTGTGGGCTTAACGCTTCTCCCCCTTCAGTTCAAGGTTCATCTCTTTTCTTAAAAGGTTGTTTAACAGTGTCTGATAACCTTTTCCATGACTCTTTAGCCACATGAGAATATCTGCATCAATACGAGTGGTTATTTGCTCTTTCCTGGGTTTGTAGACATCCTGAAAGGGTACCGCCTGAGCAAAATCTTCATCAGACCATTCCTTGATATCAGTAGTATCGATTTCAGAGTCAGGCAATTTAGCAAGATCTGAGAGCCTTGCTTTTGTATCATTGTCTATAGGGTCAGAACCATGTTCCCGCTTCATACTTCCTCCTTTCCGCCGCAGTTGTTTTTCGGGCGGATATTATCCTTATTATCTCTTCGCCCTCCGTGTCTCTCATGCTTTCTAAGGTTTGTTTTCTCCTTTTCTTCATCCCACTCAAAGATCATACT
>CAYMWV010000137.1:0-9146 GCA_964394395.1 uncultured Sediminispirochaeta sp. | reverse complement strand
GCAACTGATCCGAACCGGGACACATAGCGATCTGTTTTGAGGAATCTGAACCGCCCTCGACACCCTGCGGATGAGGGTCAGAAGTACGGCGCAAATGCTTTAGGTATCCAGCGGATTATGGGATTTGGCAGTTATCGAACTGCCTGGTCCTGGCTACATTAGTTACGACGTGCAATGGTTCGGCCCAATAGGGATAGGCTTTCTGGGATGCCCAAGAAAAGAAACCGTCGCTTACCTTAGGACAAAGAGCCTTATCAAGAGACTATCAGTAAAAGAAACTATACTATCGCTTTGGAGAATTTTAAAAAAGCAATAATGCTAAGTCTCTGAATATGGAAACTATCTACTGCTATCTTTCGATTTCTTCAAAAGCTTCCCCATTTCTACCGTTCTCTCTTTCAAAATACGCTCATCGCTTTTCCAGTAATCCTTTTTCCCCAAACGGCGTAGCCGATCGAAATAAGGGTTTACTTTGGTCATCTGCGGACGAAGAATATTGTTTACGCGAAGTTTCAAACCGGCATGACGAATCACCCGGGCGAGTACCTGTTCCAGGCGGAACAGCTCTCCCTTTTTAAAGCGCTCCTTCGCCCGTTCCAGAAGGTGGACACCCTCTTCATCCCGCCTCATTCCCAGGAGGGCTATCCCCTCAAGAACGTCCCAGGCGGCCTGCCGTTTTTTCTGCCGCTTACGGCAGTAGCGTATTCTCTTCAGCGCTTCCGGATACATGCCAGCGGCAAGGCAATAGAGGGCAAGCCGGTTGTTCAAAATAAAACTTCCGGGGTTAAGTTTAAGCCCCCGGTGAATGGACCGAATTGCCTCTTTGCAGCGTGAATATGGGAATACGTAATAGGGGGACTTTTCTATGAGGGACCGGAAAGCCGTTACGGTGAGAATGAGAGCGACAATCTTTATAAGAAGGAAAAGGCCATTATAGCTTTCGTCATAAGACTGCCAAGTAAGGGAAGCGTTGTGCAGCCCATGAATGAGGGCAACGGGAATTACGGCCAGAACCGCCAGCAGCACAGAACGGTTGTCTTCTACCTCAAGGTTTGCGTAGATGGCGGTGGCAAAGAAAAAGCCAGCAAGAGCGGTGTAGAGCATGTGGCCGCCGATGGATATTACTGAACGTACTGCAGCAATAATCGGTCCGTACTCAATTCCGTACAGCATATTCTCCAGCGCGCCAAATCCAGCTCCCACCGCAGCTCCCTGGATAATACCGTCCTGAGGTTCCTTAATGGAGCCAAACGCCAACACCGTAATAATCAGCATAAGGTACTTGGAGAACTCTTCACTGATGCCCACCGCAAGAAAATGAAAAAGAAATGGTCCCAGTTCTTGTTCAAAGTAATAGAAGGGATTAAGAAAACCAAAAAAGAGAACCAGCAAAACACTGATAATCCCAGCTCCAAAACAGATATAGACTAAACGGGTAGTTCGTTTATCCTTCTTGTAGATATCAAGGCTATCAAGATATTTTAACCAAAGTGCAGTGGAGATAATCACAATCAGCAATACTAACAATAGATACATACCTTTTTTACACTCTCTTTTGCCTATAGATTACCTTTTGGATTTCTATTTCCTCCTACTCCCCAAGGTATTTTCTCAACCAGTTATCTAGGGTCTGGTAGTGGGAAAAGCCCAGCATCTGTGCCGCTTCCTTCTTTCTTCCTCCACTTTCAGCCATGGCCTTTCTGAGGTAATGGGCGGCTACCTCTGCCAGGGTATCCTCCAGGGAAAAACCGGGGCCCACCTCCCGTTCCAGGATGCTTGCCTCTCCATGGTTCCCCGGGTTTTCCTCAAGGCCGATAATCGACTGGGCGACCATCTCGCCGGTGATAAGCTCCTGGGGGTGGTAGATGACCGTTCGGGTAAGGGTGTTGATCAACTCCCGGATGTTGCCGGGCCATCTGTGGGAGCGGAGCACCTCCATTGCATCTGCGGAAAGCGTTCTCACGGTCCACTCCTTCTGGTCAGAAAACTCCCGGTTCAACTGTTTAAGGATGTGACCGCAGATGGGCGGGATGTCATCTCTGCGCTGTCTCAAGGGAGGCAGTTTTATTACCCCTACAGCGATGCGGTGGTAGAGGTCACTTCGAAAGTTTGGACTCTGCTCTTTCTCCCGGCTCTTCTGGTCAAGGAGGTTCCGGTTGGTGGCACTGATGAGGCGAAAATCGATCTTCCTCACCCGATTCTCCCCTATCCGGGTAACCTTCCGGTCGTTTAATACCCGAAGCAGCTTCACCTGAATATCCAGGGGCAGCTCGCCGATCTCATCAAGAAAGAGGGTGCCCCCGTCGGCCTGCTCTACATATCCCGGCCGGGCTTCAAAGGCTCCTGTAAAGGCTCCCTTGTTGTGGCCGAAGAGGGATGACTCAGCCAGCGAAGCGGGGATTGCCCCGCAGTTTACCGCAATAAAGGGCCCCTCCCGGCGGTCTGATGCGTCGTGTATCGCCTTGGCAAAGAGCTCCTTTCCTGTTCCCGATTCCCCCAATAGGAGTACCGGGATATCAAACTGTGCAGAACGCCGGGCGTGGTCTACCGCCTGCTTCATCTCCCTGGTGGAGTGGATGATCGAATCGAAGGCGGGGTGGGGGGGCAGCAGGGAATCGTTGAAGGTGGAGAGCTTTCCCTCCAGGATCTGGCCCGGACGGAACCGGGCGCTGATCTCGAAGGGGAGTTCCACCTCCTTCATCCCCACCTCTTTATGGGTTTCGATCAACCTCGCCCGGTAGGGGCCGCTGGCCAGAAGAATCCAGACCGATGCCATGGCCGGTGTCCCCGGGGAGAGGTGGAAGGTAAACGCATGCTCACCATCGTTGAGATCCCTGAGAATCGCTTCACTCTCTTTATATATCTCCCCGTAGGCGGTGGGGCTGGTGAGACTCCTCACTGAAAGGTCGATCTCGATATCCGGGTAGGTTCCCTTTGCCCACCGGGTGTAGGCTTTGCTTGCTTCAGCAGGATAGTTGGACAAAAGAAGCAGGGAATCAAAATCGCCGCTATCCAGAGCGCTTGCTATGGGGCCGGAAGCTCCGGATGCCCCTGGGGCTTCGTAGTCCCCGGATTCCACAATTTTGGCACCATCAATATCATGTTGCCCCAGCCAGGCGCAAAGTACGTTTCTCATCATATGGCCAGTATAAAACCATTGACTATTGGTTACAAGGTGAACTTTTTTTATAGGTTTTTGTGATATACCTTGGTTCATTGACATTCTCCAATGGGGATTTTTAAAACTTCAGGGTTACCAGAAAGCCCGGTTGAAGGCTTCCGTCTTCTGCAAGGCGTACTTCCGGTGTAATGGCGCTCTGGACTCTTCTGGCATCAAGAGCGCTGCTTAGACTCCGGTTATACTGATTCTTGTAGCTAAATGGACGAATCAGCTCATAGATTCTGAAACCTAAAAAGGCGATAGTTCCGCCATAGAGAAGGCCCCCATTCATGGTATTCGCTCCGGTATAGGCGATCATGAGACTACCCAACTCCCCCACGAGAGCAGTGGTCCCTCCGGAGGTATCGCCCTGTACATAGCTGCCGATCCCCAATCCCAGGATGAGGTTCAAGGCAAAGGGGAGCCCTGCATCTTTCTTTTCACTCTGGTAAAGATAGAGTCTGTCGGATTCGGAAAGATCCTTTGCCATATCCTTGATGAAGGGGAGGTTATTCTCAAGCCCGTCATCAATAAGCATCTTCACCCGAAAGAGGGAATCGCTGCTGCTTTTTTCCTCTGCGCTCACCTGTGCGGCGATCAGTAAGCAGCCTGCAACCATGATCATCAGTAATACCATTCTTTTCATCTCTTTTTCTCCTTGTGATGTTGTTCTTAGGCTCCGGAGCATTGCTCTCCGGAACCAGTATGAGATTGATAATGCAGGAACCGTGCCAGGGGTAAAATAGGGTGAAAATGGGATGTTTTACCGGAAATAAGGGAGAAATAGTGGGGAGGGGGATAAAAAATGGTATCTTAAAATAAGAATGTTTATGTCAGATCGATGAATTCTCTTGGAGAAACAATAAATGTGAGATTGGGAAAATGAGCTTTATTACCGGTAATGAGAAAATCAGCTCCTCCCGTTTCGGCAACCTCCAAAAACATTTTGTCACTTTCATCTGTAAATTTGATGGTGTTTGGATTGGCAGCAATAAAGAGCCCCTCTGAACGCAGGAACTCAAGTAGTGGTTCAATAAGTTCACCGGAGAAACCGAACTTTTTGCGACGGAGGACCTCTTTGTATTCGGTAAGGATTCTATTGTCATACAGAAGGGTGATTTTACCATTTAGCAGCAGATTAAGGATGGTAGCAGTAGTCCCCTTCGGATTAAGGAAGGCGGATATTAATACATTGGTGTCGAGTACAACATTCATTTTTCACCGTTTCTACTCTTCTGAATCTCCGCCTCTATCTCTTCCTCAGAAAGTTGTGAGTTTCCCAATTGGAGCGAAATCTCCTGCATCTTGTTTACAGAACTTATCGCCCTTGCTCTTCTGAAACTTCTAACGGTTTCTTCAAGGTTTTCCCCTCTTAGAGGGGTAAGCAGAGCTATAGGTTTACCGTTATTCGTGACAATAAGTTCCTGTTCCTTTGGAAGCTGCTTCCAAATTTGAGCAGGAGATGTCCTAAAATCCCTGACTGTAATAAATTTCATGGTATCACCTCAATATCGAAGATACTTTATTGTCACACTATTGTCAACAAATAAGAATAATCATCTATCTATTATAAAATATATTACTTAAAAACAAATTATTTTATCTTTCCCGTATATTTCTCCTCTCATTTATACAAAAATCCACTCTTTACCCCACTCTTACCCCCAAAATCCTTGGCACGGTTTGTGCTTATCTACTCCTATGAAGAAACTGGTGAGAATCATTTCCACAATTTTGGCAGCAGCGCTTTTCGGGGCACCCCTGATCTATTCCATGGGGATAAACCTGCCTGAACCTCTCTTTCTTATAGAACCCTCAAGCTCAGCTCTGATTGCCCTTGCCCTGTCGACTATCCTGCTGGTGACGGGCTCCGGGTATAAGGGGCTGCTCTTCTTTCTTCTGATTCTCCTGGCAAATCTGATTCTCCTGCTGCCCCTTCGACAGCTGCTGCACGACGGAGCGGTGATTGCCTCGTCTCTTACCCTCTTGATTATTGCCCGCTGGATCGCCTCACGACCGGTGGCTCCCTTTGGAAAGAGTGTTGTTCCTGCGGTAATAATGGCCCTGGCAGTGCTCGGCGGGTGGCAGACCCTGTTTTTACTTCGGGGGGGTGTGGAGGTCTCTATCGATGAAGATCATCGGATCCAGGCGATCATGGCGTCCCTCCTGCCCTCCGCTGAACGGTATCGGGAGGAGATAGAGATCTTTCTTGTTGGACTGAAGGAGTCCGAAGGGCATGGGGAAGAGGGGATTGATAAGGATGAGCTGGTGGAAAAGCTTAACCGGAGGATTGAGGAGCTGGAAGGAGAGCGGGAACGATTCGAGAGGCTGCAGGATGAGAGTAAGGAGTACCAGGAAGAGATAGCCCTGCTGCGGCAAAAACTAAAAGACATCGATCTCTCCGGCTTTGATGAGGATGATTTTCAGAAGGTAGCAGGATATGAGCAGGCCATACGACCCCAGCGGCCATTGGTGCGGGATTTCTCGGTAAAGCTTGCTTCAGCATATCCGGGAAGCTACTACGAGGTTCCCACGCTGCCCTTCCCGGGGGAGGTGGGTATCCGGCAGGTGCTGGCAATTCACCGCTACGTTGCAGGGAGCTGGAAGTATGTGAACGATCCCGTGACCCAGGTGAGCGACTTCATCTCCCCGGCGGACCGTACCATTGCTCTGGGGTTGGCTGGGGACTGCGACGACTTTGCCGTCCTTATGGCCAGCTGTGTAGAGGCGATCGGTGGAAGGGCGAGGATCCTCCATGGTACCTGCAGCAATGGTGCTCATGCCTGGTGCGAAGTGCAGCTGGGAAGTATCCGCAGCCGGGATATAGCTGCCCGGATGATCAGATCAGAAGCTCCGGGAAGAGATATCAGTTGGATCAAACCCCCTTCTGGAGAGGATTACTGGCTCAGTCTTGACTGGGAGGCGGGAAGCTACTCCTGCGGTAACTCTCCCCGCATCATCTATGAAACAGGAGGAAGCAGATAATGGAAGAGCAGCTGAAAATGGAAGGCGAGTTGATAATGGAAGATATGCCTCGAGATGCAGCGTATGGAAGCGACGGTAAGAGCAGTTCCCGGAATGGTAAGCAATCGGGGGGAGACTTCCTCTTCTTTCTCTTTGCCGCCATCGGGGGACTTTTGATTCACTATCACGGAAAGATCGATTTTGCCTACGCACTTTATCTGCCAACCGGAGTGGTAGTACTCTACTCGCTTATGATCATCCTCTTCTTGAAGAGAACATCATTGAGAGAACAGGCGGAGCATCGGATCGATTCGATCTACTTTCTCGGTTTTCTCTTTACCCTGATATCCCTGGTCTCCCTTTTTTCCCTCTTTTCCAGAGAACTCCTGGGAGATGATGCCGATCTATCCCGGTTGGCGATGATGATCTTTCCTTATCTGGGGATATCGGTCTCCACCTCCATCGCCGGGGTACTGTTTCGTAACATCCTCCGGGGCTGGTACCTATCAAGGGAGGCTAAAAAGAGCGGTGGGGAGGAGCCGGGGATTGATAACAGCGAAGAGCTGCTTCGGGCGATCGCAGAGACCCTGAAGCCGATGAAGGAGTATTTGGCTGAACGGGGAGGGAAGCTGGAGCTTTTGGCAAACAAGGAAGATGCCTATCTGGCTTCCCTGAGCCGGTTTATCGAAGCCACCGACTCTTTCAGCGGGAATCTGGAATCCTCCAACCAGCTCCTGCAGCGGCAGCTGACCAGTTTTGCAGATACCCTGGGTGAAAGTGAGGAAGCTTTGCAACGGATGAACCGGATGAGCGCCTCTCTGGAGGATGCCTCCCTGCAGATGGATACCTTCTCCCGAGGCACGAAGGAGCTCAATACGGTACTGGACGGTCTTCTGGTGATTCTGGATGAGAAGGTGAGGGAGGCGGTATGAAAAAACAGCAAGGCGGCAGCGGACGATCGGATGCACTTCATTTTTCCCTGGCCGAGTTCTCCTGGATCCTCCTCTTTCTGGCCATCGGGGCACTTGCTCTACTCCTCTTGTATCTGGCCCAGGAAGTGAAGCGGGCTGATGCGGCGGAAGTGAGAGTGGAGGAGCTTGAAAGCGACAATGAAAAGCTACGACAGGAGGTAAACTTTTTACAGGAACTGTTGGCGGAGAAGAAGAACGGGGTGGTCCCGTGCTGGCGTCGGCCCGAAGGGGTGGTACCCGAGCTGATGGGAACCATCCTCATCAAGGGGCGGGATGAAATTCTCCTCTCCCGGAACCGGGACGGGATGGACCGGGCGATTAAGTTACCCGAGGAGAATCGGCAGGAGGTGATGGTACAGGCCCTGACGGAACTCTTTTCCATGGAGATCGACTATTCCAGGGAGAAGAACTGTTATCTTCGGCTCCGGATTGTAAACGAGACCAACAGTTTCAAGTTTTATCAGGAGGTGGCCGATGCGGCGGCAGTGGCGGGAATCGTTGTTGTCCAGTAGAGCCCTGGGGCTTGAGGTGCTGCTTGAAGTGCTCCAGCTCTACCGGCGCCTGCTCCGGCAGTGGTATATGGACCTGCGGGTTCTCTTGCGCTATTCCGGGGCCGCTGGAAGTTGGGGGAGTTGGCTGTGCCTCTTATCCGGATCGGCCGGGTTGTTCATCAAAGCCCTGCCGTCCGGGCCTGTAAAGCTTGCTTTGCGATTCCTCTTTGAGAAGGGAGACCCCGATCCCTTCATCCCCGGAGAAAGAAGCCCGGTGAGTAAGGAAGTGAAGCAGCTCTTACTCACTCCCCAGCCCCTGATCCGGCTTAAGCACCCCAGGGTGATGGCCCTGCAGAATGCAATTGCAGGAAGAGAGCTTGATAGACGCCTTGGCGTTTCCTCCGGGGCGTTGGAGATGGGAACCGGCGGGGAGCTTCTCTTGGGTAGCTTCGCCGGGGTGGACCGGCTTCTCTCATCCCTTCTTGCCGCTGCCGGGGGAAGGGAAGCCCTTACATCGGCCCAGGAGCTGCGTCACCGGATCGATACTGTGATGCCCCTTTTCCTGCGGATCCTCTCTATGCAGGCTGATGGAACCCGGGGAAGCCTCGGCAAGGGACTCGGCAGGGGGAAGCTGAAAAAGAAGCGGGAGCAGTTTCTCACCTTTTACCGCTCCCTTTATCCCGAAGCGCTGAAAGCGGATAGACAGCGCATCATCGCAGAAAACAGGAAACGCCGGGAGGCTGAGCTGATCCACCGATTGAAGGCAGCAACGGAGCGGTTTAGATTCCGTCTCTTCACCGAAGAAGCGGAGCTGCTGCACCGATTGGAAATAGCTGAAGAGCAGCTGGGGAAAACGGTAGAACGCCTCAGCTGGAATTACGATTATTAGCACACCGGCCAGGAGCCTGGCCAACACACTGGAGGAACAGAATGTCAACATGGAACAATGAGAATAGTAAGAACGAGGGAGACGGAGCGTTAGAGCGGTATCAAAGGAAGGATCTGACCGATACCCGGCAGTTTACCCGGGAGATTCACGCCATCAATGCAAATCAGACCTTGTCGATGATGGATAAATACCGGTACAAGAAGGAGCTGATGAGGTCGGTGTTTCTTGCAAAACAGCAGGAGGTAAACCACCACCTGGAGTCCTTCGAGAATTACCTCTTGGCTCGGAAGGATGTGGAGGCGAAGTCGATCACCCTGGAGGCGCAGAAGGCGATCATGGTGCTGGAGAAGCAGCAGCTGGCGATGATGAAGGCCATGGGGCTATCCCACTCCGATGAGATCTCCGAGACTCTCATCGATGCGGGTAATATGCTTACAAATAAGCTTCATAAGGTGGAGGAGAGTGACATGGCCCCGGAGATCAAGTCATCAACCATGAAACAGATCCGGCAGGTGTGGGAGAAGACAAACAACCGGATCATGGAGAGTGTGGACACCTATATGGATGAGCTCTATGAGAGGGAGCGGGGGATGAAGCGGTGAGGGGCCAGTCACTTACAGGTTCCAGGGATTGATCACGGCTATTCCGGTGGCTGTAAAATCATTGATGTT
>CAYMWV010000136.1:7695-9263 GCA_964394395.1 uncultured Sediminispirochaeta sp. | reverse complement strand
GGACGCTATGCGTCCCGGGTCCAGGGCTTGCCCTGGGGTTTGATACCTTTCATTTCCGGGCTTATTTGTGTGATTGTTTCCGGATAGTGTGCCTGAAGGGAGGAGCTCCCCTGGCTGCCAATAAAAGGAGTAAGGCGCAAATAATCACCCCGGCGAGATAGAGCAGATTCACCTTCATGGCGTTCTCCAGGCCAAACCTGCTTTCAAAGATGCTCGCCAGTTTAACCGCAAAGGCACCTGCTCCAAAACCGAAGGTAAACTTAATCCCGAAGCCCAGAGAGCGCCACTTTGGAGGAACCAGAAAGGCAACCAGGCTATTCTCCACCGGCTGCATCCCCAGTATGAAGAAGACAAAAAGCCCCGCTGCAGGAACCATCAGCCAGCTCTTTCCCAGAACCAGGATGGCCAGAAAGGGAAAGGCGGCAATAAAGAAGAGGGGATAGGCGTGGCGCAGGCTGAAGCGGTCGGCAACCCGGCCACCCACCCATTGACCCAATATGGCAATGACATAAATCCCGGTGGCCACTCCGTTAGCCGCCAGGGTAGCAAATGCCGCTCCGACACCGCCTGTCTCAGCTCCTGTCTCACCTCCAGCACCGCTCTTTGCGCCTCCTGAAAACTGATCCAGCACACCCTGCAGATCAGCTATCCGCAGTTCAAGAAAGGCGGGCAGGGTAACAGTGAAGCTTCTAAACAACAAACCGCTGAAGGTAAGGGTAAGGATAAAAAGGGGAAAGAGTTTATTCCGGATCGACGGTTCCACAGGCACCGTTTCCGCCCGGTCAAGGCTCTGCTTTAGTTCATACCTAGCCAGGCTCGTGGAGAGACCCAAAGAGAGGGCAAAGAGCCCGCTCACAACAAGTCCTCCCCGCCATCCGATAAAAAGATTAAAGAGGCCAACCATTACCGGGACCAGGGCGATACCGATATTTCCCCAAATACCCAAAATCCCCAGAGCCCTGCCCCGCTCCCGGACAGCCTGGCTTACCAGAGCGGTGCCGGCGGGATGGTAGGCAGCGCAACCAGCCCCTACCAGAGCAAAGGAGAGGGGAAGGAACGCCGGGTCTGGAAGGAGTCCGGCAAGCAGAAGACCGATCCCGGCCAGAAAGAGTCCGGAAGAAAGGACAGGTTTATGCCCCCACCGGTCGCTGGCCATCCCCCAGGCGATAGCCAGCACCCCGTAGAGGAAGTACATCCAGAAACTGAAATCCATCACCTTTCCCAGGGATAAGCCCAGATCCCTGCTGATGGGCATCACCATGGCAGGAAAGGCGAGCATGGCAAAGTGGGTAAAGAAGTGGGCCGATGCGGTAATTGTGAGTATCAGTTTTTCATTCTTGTCCATGGGTGGGAGTATAACCATTTTTGCATCCGGCAGCTACCATGGGGGATGGATGGGAAAGAAGAATGGCCTCTCCGCCCGGCACGGTAAAGCGTTGATTCGCAAGGGGTAAAGTAACAAGGAGATCGCCGACGAGATGTATCTCTTTAGCCACCTCCTTTTCTGGAAGATCAACGAAAATCTTATAATCCTTCCCTGTTTTTAATGGGAACAATGTACTCAACGG
>CAYMWV010000136.1:0-7595 GCA_964394395.1 uncultured Sediminispirochaeta sp. | reverse complement strand
TACTCAACGGTGCAAAACCAGGTGAACTCTCGCTTCCCCTTGCTCCCAAAGATCTTGTAAATCACCGATCCGACCGCTAAGCTGCAGCAAGGCGGATGAAACGCTTCTTGTCCGGCTCACTACAACCACAAAACCTTTTCGCATCTTCACTACATTGGTACCGAGGCTCTGCCCAAGAATGACCCTAACGCCCTTCTCCTTCCACTCCACAGGCTACCAGAAATGGATCACCCCCGGAAGCTATCCCGCTCATACAGCCTCCCTCTCCACCACCATCTCCATCTGCTTTACCAGGGATTCGGAAGCCTTCACCAGCAGGTTGTGAGCGGGATAGAAAGATTGCCAGGGCTGGCTTGCATAACTGAAGCCGAGAAGCTGCTCTGCAGTGATCCCGAACTGGATAGCCAGGGTGATTTGATCCACCTTGTCGGTAAGCGGTGCGCCGCTTACTATCTGGCCGCCGAGGATTTTTCCGTTTCCCCGCTCTGCTATCAGCTTCACCTTAACCTTTTTTGCCCCTGGCATGATGGGAAAAGTGGTGGTGAATTCCGAATATCCGACAATAACGTCGAAACGCTCCCGGGCTTCCTGCTCCTTCAGACCAACTCCACCGATAAAGAGCTCCCCCGCCTTGGTTGCAGCGCCGTTAAAAAAGCCGTCATACTCCCGCTCTTCGCCCTTGAGGTTAGCGGCAAGCACCCTGGCCATGGGTACAGCATTGGTAGCCAGTTTACCCCCTGTTCTCTCTCCGGTTATACCACTGAAAAAGGAGGTGCAGTCACCAATTGCATAGACATCTTCCCGATTGGTTCTCATCCTGCTGTCAATCACAATACCGTCCCGCACCATCTCAAGATTCGTCTCCTGGAACAGTTCCAAAGCGGGCTTCATTCCCACAGCAAAGACCACCAGATCGGTATCAATCGTGGTACCATCATCAAGTTGGACCTGGCCTACCCGATTGGATCCTTGCCAGGGTCCACCATCCAGAGAGCTTCCTTTTGGGACAGTTTCTCCCGGGACAGCTCCTCCTGGAGCTGTAGTTCCCCCAGTTTCCCCAGCGGGCTGAAGAGCCTTGACCATCCGACCCAGCTTCAAGCTTATCCCGAGATTTTCCAGCTCCACCATCGCCGGTCCAGTCATTTCAGGGTCAGCAAGGTTTGAAAGCACACTGCCAGCCATATCAACCAGGGTAGTTTTTACATTTCGAGCAGCAAGAGCCTGAGCAAGTTCGACACCAATAGCCCCTGCGCCAACCACCACCGCTTCCTCTATACCTTTATCCACCATATCCGCAATCCGGTACATTTCCTCTTCCCGCTTGAATACGGTGACCCCTTCCAGGTTGACCCCAGTTATGGGGGGGAGTACAGGATCTGCGCCGGTGGCGATCACCAGCTTGTCATATGCAAGAACCTGGCCTGAACGGGTGCTAATCTTTTTCGCATCAAAGTCCACTGTCTCAACCCGATCGCGAAGCAGTTGTGCCCCGGTATCGCTAACAAGGGAGTCAGCCTTCAAAGTCTTTTCAGCAGGCAGAAGCCCTTCAATGGCGTAGGGCATAGCGCAATAGATCATCGAATGATCCTCCGGCCTGATTACCGTTAGTGAATAACTATCCCCAAGATTCTTTGCCAGAGTAATCGCTGCGGGGCCTCCCCCGATCACCACTATCCTGCTCTTTTCATTTCCCTTTTTTCCTTTCATCTATTCATCCTCCAATATAATGACTTCTCCCCGGAGTAGCGCTCCGGCAATCTTCGACCGTCCCGACTGAAGCAGCCGCTGAACGGTTCCCCGGCTTACGGTCATCACCCCTGCAGCCTCAATTTGACTCAAACCCTCCAAATCGCAGAGCCTGATCGCTTCGAACTCATCAAGATGAACAATCCGTCGAACCAGCTTTGAAGCCGGGATACCGGCGGGTTTGAATCTTCGCAGTTCTCCGATCGGCCTGCAGTGGCGGCGCTTCTTTGGCGCTCCGGGACTGCGTCCCTCTTTCTCAGCTCCTTCAGCTTTTTCTGGGCCTTCCAAGGTTTCAAGGGGTTCCGGTATTTCCGGGCCCATTCTGTTTTCCAAATCAAAGGTATTTTCTTGCATATGCACAAAAATACTACATGCTATATCTTTTTTTGTCAATATATGTTATTATATATATTTATATCATTGTTGACCCAAAGTGAAAGATAGGCTTACACTGAACACATGAGACACCTCCTGCTCTTTGTGTATATTCTCCTGCTCTCCTCGGGAAGTGCAGGGATGGTATCACGTATCCTGCTCCACAATCGCTTCCGTAAAGCGGTGACCCGAAACATCCTATTGGTAAACATTGCTCTGCTGCCCTCCCTCTTTCTCAACATCGCCCTCTATTATCAGAGTACCATTTTAGAGATCGGTCATCGCCATGCAGTACGCCTTTATCCCCGCTGTTATGCTGGGAGCTGTTGTCTATTTCGGGATGGCCTTCACCCTGGCTGAACTTCCGGGTGCTCCGAGGCAGGTGCTGATTCTATCAACCCTTGGAGTGATCGTACCCATGTCTACAACATCTTCCGAAAGGTGGAGGTTAAAAGCCGGGTGGAGCTGTTAAACAAGCTGGCCGGGTACCGGGAGTAGGGGCACTATTGTTAACGTCGCTATTGTTAACGTTTTCAAAAACGTTTTCAAAAACAGAATCTTCTGTTATAATAGAGGACACACATAAAATCTAAAGGAAAGAGAGGCAAAAGCTATGGACTACCCGGCAATTCCGGAAAAGAAACACCCCAACGACAAGCTGGTCACCAAAACCGCAGAGATCAAGGCGCCGATTGAGACTGTTTTTGGGGTCCTTGAGGATGTGACACTCTTTGTAGAGCTGGAGGAGAATGTCAAGAAAGTGGAGATCGTCAGCGAAAACAGCACAGGCCTTGGAATGAAGAGCCATTGGGAGCTTTACGATCCCGCCACCGGGGCAGAGTGGTTTGTTGATGAGGAGTTTATCTACTTCGACAAACCAAATCAGATCGCCTATGTGGGAGTAAATGACAAGGGGATGGACTACACCGGGGTACACAACCTGAGCAAAAATCCCGATGGATCCACCCACCTGGAGTTTAACGAGATGTTCCACTTCGATGTAGATGATGCAATTGACGAGATTGTCGAGGGGATGGTATCCAATGTGAAAAAAGCCTCCGAAGAGCGCTCCGGGGGAAAGTTCTAAGAAACTCACCGCTCTGTTCGGCTTTGCAGCCGGTGCGGTAGGCCATTCACAAGCCATTCAAGCGGCGGAGCTTTAACAGCTTCCGCCGCTTTTTCAACACACGACCACCGACGGCGGCCAAGGGTCGTCTATTTACCACAACACTGTTTGTATTTTTTTCCGCTGCCACAGGGGCAGGGATCATTCCGCCCCACCCTCTTTTTCCTTTCCCCCGGACCGGGGCCCGGGGCTGGAGCCGGGCTGGCGCCTGAAGCAAAACCTGCGCCTGGAGCCGATCCTGGGCCCGAAGCCGAAGCTGATCTTGGACCTAAAACCGGAGCTGAGCTGCCGCCCGTCTCTATACCGGAAGAGATATCGGAAAGATAGGCCTTGTACCTAACGGCTGTTTCTCCCCGTCGAAGCGCCTCCGCCATGGCACGAAAAACGGTTGCTGAATCTTCGTAGAAAAGCCGATACCCCTCGCAGCTCCAGTTGAGCTCCCTTTTCCCGGAACGGCTTTCCCGGCATCGATCGGAAGGGCAGCCGCCGTAGCAGAGTTTCAGGTATGGGCAACTGCGACACTCCTCCGGAAGCAACTCCGACTTATCCCTGCCAAACTGCATCTGAAAGGGAGAATCCACAAGCTCAACCAGGGAAGTTTCATGGATATTACCAAGCCGATGGGCAGGATCAACAAAGTGATCGCAGCTGTAGAGGCTTCCATCATGCTCAATAGCCAGAGCACGGCCGCAATAGGGAGAGTGTACGCAGAGGCTTGAGGGAGCACCCATCCAGAGTCCCAAAAGCAGGTCGAAGTGCTGCACAAAAATCCGGCCAATATCCTCCTCTCTCCAGATATGGAAAACAGCAGAGAGGAAACGGCCCCACTGCCGGGGCCTTACCGTTCTAGCCGAAACACCTCCCTTTGCAAGGGGCTCTACAATGGGGATAAACTGCAGAAAGGTGGAGCCGATCTCTTTCAGGAACCGGTACACCTCTTTAGGATGATCCCCGTTATCGCTCTGAACCACCGTGAGGGTGTTGAAATCCACCTGAAAGCGGTTTAGAAGCTCCACTCCCCGAATCACATCAGTGAAACTTCCCTTACCCGACGGGGCCCTGCGGAACCTGTCGTGCAGTTTCTCCGGCCCGTCGATGCTGATGCCTACAAGAAAGTTCTCATCTTTGAAGAACCGGGCCCACTCTTCGTTAATCAGGGTACCGTTGGTCTGTATGGCATTGCTTATCTTTAAGCCCTGTCGGCGGTATTTCTTCTGCAGCTCCAGGGCCCTTCGGAAAAAGTCGATCCCCAGCAGGGTGGGCTCTCCCCCCTGCCAGGCAAAATTGACCTCCTGAGCCCCCGGGGGCTGCGCTTCGATATAGTTCCTGGTAAAGAGTTCCAGAGTGGAATCATCCATCCGAAAATCACTTTTTCCTTTCCCCGGGAAGAGGCTATCCTTATCAAGGTAGAAACAGTAATCGCAGGCAAGGTTGCAGACCGGTCCAAAGGGCTTGCAAAGAAGGTGGAAGGGATGGGAAGAAGAGCTTTTTACAGAACTGGCTGTCGGATTCATAGAGTCATGGTCCTCAATATCTCCTTTTTACAAACTAAGAGTTGACCACCCTCTTCAAAAGGTCAAGGGGCGTGGTATAATAAAAAGATGCAGGAAGAGCAGTTAAGATGGGAAATTGAGCAAGCATCCCGGGAAGATTTCTCCCGATCCTCAGGGCCGGGGGGACAGAATGTTAACAAGGTTAACACCAAGGTCTCCCTATTCATACCTGTAAGCAGGCTCTCTCTGACCGAGGACGAAGAGGAGCGGCTTAGGTCGATCCTGGCGAACCGGATCAACAGGGAAGATGAGCTGGTATTTCAAAGTTCCGGGAGCCGAAGTCAACGTAAAAACCGGATCGCCGGGTATGAAAAAGCCTTCGGCCTGATTGCAAGCGCCATCAGACCCGGGAAAAAGCGTAAACGACGCAAACCCTCCATGAAGGCGAGGGAAAAACGTCTTAACGATAAACGATACCGGGCAAGAAAAAAAGAGAAACGAAAAAGTCCCGATATTGACCGGAACGTTTAGTAATAGCTCAACAAAAGGGAAAACAAAAAGGGAAAAGAGCGCAGATTTTCCTTAGGGGTGATTGCAATAGAGGCAAAGCCTATCTATGATTATAGAGATAGATGTTTGGAAAAGAAGGAAAGAGACAGAGCGTCCCGACTGAACTTGAAGATATGCTTTCCCAACGATCCCTCCCCCTTTTGGGGCTCTGCTTTTTCGCATTGAAAGCTGCAAGGAAGAAGGAGTTCCCCTGCCGGGAATACCTGCAGAAACTGAATGCGGAATCCACCACTATGGAGGAGCTGGTAGATTTTTACGGAGCCCAGAAAAACATCTGCTGGTTTACCTTCCGGGAAAGTATAGCTGCCCAGAAGTTATTTACCGCAGTGTACTACGATATGCTGCACCTTCACACCGCAATAAACCGCTACACCCTCCTTGAAACCTGCTCGGATCTGGTAAAAGCGACAGATAAAATCCGGAGAAAGCTGAAAAAGGCTATCATCCGACTATCCCGAAACCTGACGGACCAGGCAAAAGAGATCGGGATTATCACCAAACCGGTGGAGACCGACTTTAAAAAGTGCAGAGAGACCAGTTTTAATGAACAGCTCCCGATAGATCGGAAGGTTCGGCATGTCTATAAGGTAGGAGAGACAGTGGTCTACCTGGCAAGCCAGTTTCTCAACCTCGCCGAAGATCGCCAGGTAGAGGAGATTCTTAAAGAGCGGGAAAAAGAGGAGTACCCATCCCTCCTGCCGATGATAGTAAATGAAGAGCAGTGCAGGATTGTGGAGGCCCAATTCCACAATCTGCAATCCATGTACGACACCTACATCTTTGAATCGGACATGGAGAGTCAAAACCGGAACCTCTCCTATCTGAGGAGCCATATCAGCATCATCTATCATTTGATGAAGAATGCTACCAACCTGATCCACTACTATGTGCGTCACATGAGTAAATTAAGCAGATCGGGCTCCAATAAAATGACCTTCCCCCTGGAGACTGACGAACTTCTAAGTATAGTATTCGACTACCTTTTCACCTATGCCCGGGATTATATGGATTCGGCGGTACATCTCTGCCGGTCCATGATATTAAGCTACTCGGAAAAAAAGCGGATTGAGGTTCCCATCCCCAACTACCGGGGCTTCCATGTCCGCCCTTCCACCCTCATTTCAAAAATTGTGGCCCACTACGGCAGCGAGGTAAGCATGTACCTTGATGGGGAGCAGTACAATGCGGCATCGCCCCTGGACCTTTTTCGGGCCAACGAAGCGATTAACGCCATGAAGCGGCGCTACATCGCCGACCTGCTCTCCAAACGTCCGGAGCTGCAGCATCCGGTTCCAAAAGAGGAAGAAGAGAGGAAAAAGGAGCTGCAGATACTCTTTCTGGAAATGATGAAGGCTGATCAATTGATGGTCTATGAGCTGAATATACCCATTGATGAGGTAAGCCCGGTGGGGGATGAAACGGTTGCCGAGTTCGCCAGCCGATGCATCAAACATTTCCAATCCCTGGCCAAGGTGGATGTAAACAGCAATCTTACCGTCACCTTTGAGGGGGACAACCGATCCCTCAACGACCTGAGAATTCTGGCGGAGAACGGCTATGGCGAAGACCGATTCGGGAATAATATTGTGCTGACTGAGGAGCTCGCCTACCTAAGGAGGTAGGGACTCAATCAATGGAACAGGAGATTGGGAAAGCAACAGCCGCCTGTATCATCGTTGCAGCCGGGGAGAGCCGCAGGATGGGAAGCTGGAAGCTGATGCTCCCTTATAAAGATGAGACCATCATCGCCTCAGTGGTAAGAACGGCGGCGGAGCTGTGTAATCCCCTGCTTATTGTCACCGGTTTCCGGGGAAATGAGATGGAGCACTACCTGGGCGAGTTAGCTCTGCCGGAAGATGTGGCCCTTTATACGGTCCATAACAGCAAGTGGGAGCGGGGGATGTTTTCCAGCATCCAGTGCGGGGTCCACTTCTTTTCGCTTCTTCACCTCCCCGATCCCGCTGTAAAGCAGCGATTCTTCATAACCCTGGGAGATATGCCCCGGATTCCATCAGAGACCTACCAAAAACTGCTGCAACTCTCAAAGGAGAGAGAGGAATCGGTAATTCGCCCCCTCTATAAAGGAAAGCCAGCTCATCCGGTTCTCTGCAGATTCCCGGTATCCGAAACGATCCTGAATGAACCTGATTCCTCCGCGATGCGATCTGTTTTACAGAAGGAGCAGGTTTTTACCTACCAAGAGTCGGGGAATCAGCACTTCTTTGATGTGGACACCCCGGAGAGTTACGCCCTTCTTACCGGGAAGGATAGATCCATGAAGGAAG
>CAYMWV010000135.1:0-9558 GCA_964394395.1 uncultured Sediminispirochaeta sp. | reverse complement strand
AATTTTTTAGGCGATGCGGTCTACAATCCTTTCGATATCCTCCTTTTTATCAGCGAGAATAAACTGTACCGGAACTTCTGGTTTGAGACCGGAACACCCAGCTTTCTGGTAAAACTGATGCAGAAAAACCGGTACTTTCTGCCGGATTTAGAAAACATTGAGTTGGGGGAAGAGCAGATGGGCTCCTTTGAGATAGAAAGGATTCCTCCGGCTGTCCTCTTTTTTCAAAGCGGGTATCTGACCATAGAAAAAAGATTCCAACGGATGGGAATTCTGAATTATCGGCTGCGGGTCCCTAACCAGGAGGTGAAGATTGCGTTAAGTAACGCCTTGTTTACCGGTTATACCGATATTTTTGAGCAGCGTCTCAAGTACCAAACCAGCGCTTACGACGCCCTACTGGCTGGCGACATGCCTGGGCTGGAAGGAGCGATCCGCCGGCTCTTCGCAGGCGTTCCCTGGCGCAACTTTACCAACAACGACATTGTCGACTACGAGGGCTATTGGGCTTCGGTACTCTATGCTTTTTTCATTTCCATTACCTGCGAAGTGGTTCCCGAAGACACCACCAACCAGGGACAGGCCGACCTTACGGTGAAGCTGGAGCATATGGTCTGTGTGATGGAGATCAAGGTCATTGAAGGGGATCTTCCTGAAGGGAGCTCCAACAGCGCTTTGGAGCAGATACAGAGCCGCAGGTACGCAGGAAAATACCGGGGTAATCCAGGGACAAGACTCTTTGAGCTGGGCCTGGTTTTCAGCCGGGGAAAGCGGAACCTGGTGCAGTTTGATTTTGCCGAAGTAGAGTAAGAAGCCCCCCCACCACGCTTAAAAAAATGTATCGCCCCAAGCTTGGTCCTTGTCCTAACCCTGAGCAGAGCGACAGGAGCTGGAAATGCCAAAAAAATCGGCCCAGTAATCCCGGGATTGATGATACAATAGCGCTTATGGATACCAGCAATCCCGCTACCGTCTATGAATCTATCATAAACTCCTCCAAGGATTTTATCACCCTGATTAATCGGGACTACGTCTACGAACTGGTGAATGAGTCCTACTGCAGCACTATCGGCAGGGAAAAGAGGGATATTCTCAATCGCCATGTATCGGAGGTCTGGGGGGCGGAGCGGTTTGATCAGTTTATCCGTCCCCGGCTGGATGACTGCTTTGCCGGGAAGGAGGTGCACTATGTGGAGCACTTCAGCTTCGGAGAAGAGAAGCGGTACATGCACGTCTCCTATTACCCCTACCAGAAATTGGACGGGGTCTCCCATGTCATTGTCTTTTCCCATGATATCAGCAAGATCAAGGAGATTGAAGGAAAGCTGACCCATTTTGAATATCGGGACCCGGTTACCGGACTTTTTAACCGCCGCTCCCTGGATATCATCCTGGAGATGGAGATTGAAAAGGCAAAGCGCTCCGAATCGGAGAAGGAACGGGCCCTCCTGCTTATCGGTTTAAAGAATGTTGTAAAGATCAAGGAGGTTTTTGGCCTGGCAAAGAGCGATATCCTCCTGGAAAACACCGGTTTACGGATAAACAACCTTCTCCGTAAGGCCGATTACGCCTTCCGCCTCGAGGGGGATGAGCTGGTGGTGCTTCTCACGGGGATAAAGCGGGATACCGATGCGGCGAAGGTGGCGGAGAAAATTCTGGGCGCCATCACTATTCCCTATCGTCACAACGGGAAGCAGATCGCCATTGAGGCTCATGCAGGGATTACCATCTACCCCGGAGATGGGGAGGATCCGGGCGATCTCATGTGCAACGCCCTGACGGCCCTGAATACGGCGACCAAAGAGGGGAAATCCATTCTTCTTTACAACCGGGATATCCAAAAGAAGGCGATGGAGCGGCTTTATCTTGAGTCTGAAATACAGAAAGCCTTTGAAGAGCAGCAGTTCACCCTCCATTACCAGCCCATCTGCGACGGCGAGGGAACCCTTCTTGGTGCGGAAGCCCTCATCCGTTGGGTTCACCCGGTGCGGGGAAACATCCCGCCCAACGATTTCATTCCCATCCTGGAAGAGCTTGGCAAGATCCATATTATCGGCAAGTGGGCCCTCTTTCACCTGTGCGAGCAGCTGCGCCGCTGGAAAGAGCGGTACCAGATCTACATCTCTCTGAATATCTCGGTTCAGGAGTTCCTTGATGACTCCTTTCTGGACACCCTGAAGGGAGCTCTCGAGAAGTGTGGGGGAGCTGGATCCTGCCCTCTCAAAATCGAGGTTACCGAATCGGAGGGGATGAAGGATCCGGAACGCTCCATCCGGGTAATGGAAGAGATAAATAAGCTGGGACTGGGTCTCTACATCGACGACTTCGGAACCGGTCACTCCTCCTTAAGCTATCTCAATATCATCCCCGCAGAGGTGCTGAAGCTGGACAAGATCTTCATCGACCTTCTGGAAGATGATCCGAAGCAGCAGAAATTCGTCGAAGGTATCATCAACATGGTCCGGAGCATGGAGAAGGAGATCCTCTGCGAAGGGGTGGAAAGCGTGGGGCAGGTGGAGCTGTTACGTTCCATGGGATGCCGCCGCTTTCAGGGCTACTATTTCAGTAAGCCCCTCCCTGCGGATGTTTTTGAGGATGTGATGCGCTTGGGGAAGAACCTTTCCCCTCCCGATACTCCGAAGGAGTACAACCGAAAGCGCGACGAAATATCCGGTTGAACCGGGAGATGTCGGAAAAACCAGCATCCAGGGCAATGGTGAGGATTTTATCATTACCACTGCGCAGTTTTTGTATCACTATGGCCAGGCGGCGCTGGCTAAGGTAGGCGCTGATATTCATGCCCGTGTAAACCTTGAACCGTTTACACAGATTGGACCGTTTTAAGCCGGAAAGTGTGCAGAGCTCATCGAGTTTGATTTTTTCGCTTACCCGGTTCTCCAGATAGAGAAGTACCTTCTCGATCCTCCTGTCTCCCCAGGGCTCCTGTACCCTCTCAGGAACGGCGGCGGCCCGGGTTAGTTCCAGGAGAATGAGGGAGAAAAGGGCTTCGACTGCCCGACTCGATCCCGGTCCTTCACTTGCCTGCTCCCGAAGGAGGAGCTGCAGCAGCGCTGTCATGCTCTGCGGATCGGGAAGAGCAATGTGAGTGATTCGGTTGACCCTGTTCCCCAGCTCCGGATGCAGGGGAATGAGTTCCAGAAGCCGGTAATCCAGGGGCGCCGGGAGGGTGGGCATGGGGAATTTTTGGGGATCCAGGTAGATGTTAAAGAGTTCTACCGGACCCCCCGGGGTGATCAGGGAGTGGTACTGGTTAAAATTGAGGATTGTCAGGTTCCCTTCCTGCTCTTCAAACACCGAATCAGCCATGATGTGCCGGAAGTGACCCTTAACCACATAGAGGATCTCGATAAAACCGTGACTGTGGAAATCGTGTTCCCTCTGTTCGAAGGCGGGGAAGTACTCTACCGCCAGGCCATTTTGCTCCAGACTCTCCTCTATCCTGGGGATGTTCGGTTTTTTAAAGAGGGGTAAAAATTCATCATCCATGAAGTAAATATAAACCAAGATTTCGTGAAAAGATACCTCTATAATACACACAAGCTAGTGAAAAAAGGGGGAGATATGAATGCAAGAGAACGAGTTCTCGCAGTATTGGAGGGAAGAGAGCCGGATCGTATCCCGGTGGATATCTGGCTGGTGCCGGAACTGGTGGAGAAGTTTAAACAATATCTGAAGGTAGAGACCGAGGATGATATCTACCGCAAACTGGATGTAGACAAGATTGCCTGGCCCGGGATTCCTTACAAGGGCAGGATACTTCGGGACCCCAACGAACATCAGGAGGTGAACCATTGGGGGGTCAGATTCAAGCAGGTGCAGGCCAGTGAGAGTTCCGAATATGGAGAAGTGGCCTTTAACCCCCTGGCCAGCCTTTCAGATCCTTCCGAGCTCGATGATTACCCCTGGCCCTCACCGGATGATTTTGACTACGTCACAGCAGCGAAGGAGGCGAAGGAGTTTGCCACCAAACAGGTAACCCTGGGCCCCTGGGTCTCCTTTTTCGAGATCTACTGTCAGATGCGGGGGCTGGAGCAGGCGCTGATGGATACGGTAATGAACCCTGAGTTTCTCCATAAAGCGCTCGATTACATCGGGGATGTGCAAGCTAACATGATCGAACGTTTCCTTGTCGCCGCCGAGGGAGCAATCGACCTGGTCTTCCTGAGTGATGATATGGGTTCACAGAACAGTCTGCTCATGTCTCCCGGCTCTTTCGATGAGTTCCTCTTCCCCCGAATCAAGGGGTGGTGCGACATGATCCATTCCCACGGGGCAAAAACCTTCTTTCACACCGACGGGGCCAGCGAGCCGGTTATCCCGAGGCTCATTGAGGCCGGGGTGGATGTGCTCAACCCGATACAGCATGTGTGTCCCGGTATGGATATGCCTTCCATCAAAGCCAAATATGGGGAGAAGCTGATCTTCCATGGAGGAGTGGAGAACCAGCAGGTGCTGCCCTTCGGCAGTCCCGAAGATGTCGCCGCCGAAACCCGGCAGTGCATCGAAGAGCTGGGCCCGGCGGGCTACATTCCCTGTTCATGCCACTTCGCCCAGGCCCACACCCCGGTGGAGAATATTCTCGCCTTGATTGAGACGGTTCAGGGGTATGATATTTCCTAGTGTAGCTTGACAGATGCGACAAATGTCGCTATATTGATAGACAGGTGACAGGGAGGTTCCAGGATGAATACCTTAGTGATAGAAGATCTCTTTGGGGGAGTTCCGGTATTAGGTCATACGATAGATACAGAGATGGACTTCTATGAGCTTGGAAAGGAGGGACTTCCGAAAAAAGCTTTATTGAACTTCGCAAAGAGTCTCGGCATCTCCATGCGGGCCTTGACTGGCATGTTAAACGTTACTGAAAGGACCTTGCAGCGGAAAAAGGATACAGATCTCTTGAATGAGGGGCTGTCGGAGCATATTCTGCAACTTGCGGAAGTCTATTCCCGGGGTGAAGAGGTGTTTGGGGATCTGAAACAGTTCAAACTATGGCTTGACAGCTCAAGCAGGGCTCTGGGCGACAGGAAGCCCCTGGAGCTGCTATCTTCACGTTATGGCGCCCAGATGATCCTGAATGAACTAGGAAGAATTGAACATGGTGTTATTTCATAATGATCGTCTACCGTATTGCGAAAAAACCCTATATCCACGATTTGTCTGGAGAGGGTTCTCGGCTCTACGGAGGACGGTGGAATAAAAAAGGTACCAGCCTTCTTTATACATCAGAGAATCGATCCCTGGCCACTGTTGAATATCTGGTTCATCTGCCGATGACTCTGATCCCCAGGGATATCTGTATCGCTGCAATTGAGGTGCCGGAGGAAGCCCCTTGCTACATCCTCCAGGAGAAAGATTTGCCTTCCCACTGGGCCTCCTATCCACCGCCGATAAAGCTTTCCAGGATAATAGAAGAACTGCTGGATGGGAATCGATTCCTCTCAATCAAGGTTCCTTCCGCAGTTGTAGAGGATGAGTACAACATCCTCCTTAACCCGGGACACCAGCGATACCAAGAGGTAGATATCAAGGATGTCCGGGATTATCATTTCGATGAACGGTTGACAAGAAGAACATAGACAATTAATGACACTCCCCGACAATCCCCTGTACAGCTTCCCAAATCCCTCCACTTATGGTAGGTTTTTCCTACTATGCGAATTTTTGCAGATATATATAGACAAACCATGGAAGAGGCTGCCCGGCGTTTTGAGTCCCGTCGCAGTGCCGCACCGGAGCTGGTTTCATATGCCCATATGGCCGGACGGGTGCTGGCCCGGGATATTAGCGCCGACCGGGATCTGCCCCCCTTCAACCGGGTGGCCATGGACGGCTTTGCCTGCCGCCGGGAGGATCTTGAAACTGCCGGGGAGACGCCCTTGCCGATAGCAGGCACGGTAGCCGCCGGGCAGGCATCACCCCTTACCGTTCGCCCCGGCACCTGTATCCGGGTGATGACCGGCGCCGTCCTTCCTGAAGGGGCAGAATTGGTGATCAAGGTGGAATCTACCGAAACAGTAGACAAGACCATGCGCTTCACCGGCAGCCGGAAGGAGCTGCAAATTCCCAACTTCAGCCCCCGGGGAGAGGATAAAAGTGTGGGAGCTCCCGTCCTGAAAGCGGGAACCATCCTTAGCCCCAAACATGCGGCCCTCCTCGCATCGGTAGGAATCTCCCGGGTGCCGGTGGTACCGGCACCGAAGATAGCCCTCCTCTCCACCGGCGATGAGGTGGTGGAGCCGGAATCTACCCCTTTGGCTCACCAGATCCGCAACGCCAACGGCCCCCAGACCATTGCCCAGCTGGCCCTGATGGGCCTTTCTGCTAGCTACTACGGCGTCATTCCCGACGATCCGGCCCAGCTGAAGGATACCTTCGGTCGGGCTGCCGGGGAGAGCGACCTGATCCTCACCAGTGGCGGGGTATCCATGGGAGACTTCGACCATGCGCCGCAGGCTATGAAAGAGAATGGCTTCGAGATCCTCTACGACCGGGTGGCGGTAAAACCGGGAAAGCCCACAACTTTTGCCGTCTCCCCCAAAGCTGACCTTTTTGGGATGCCCGGAAACCCGGTCTCCTGCTTTGTTGTGTTTGAAATAGTGATAAAACCTTACCTCTATGCCGCCATGGGGGCCGAATATCGTCCGATGATCTCCCGGGCGGTTCTGGAAGAGCCCTTCCGGCGGCGGAAAAGCGACCGGGAGGAGTGGATCCCCCTCATCTTTACCGAAACCGGTGGGGTGGTTCCTGCGGCCTACCACGGTTCGGGCCACTATGACGGTATCGCCGGCGCCGACGGTATGGCGCTTCTTCCCAGGGGGGTGGCGGAGATGGAGGAGGGGAGCATCCTTGCTGTACGACTCTTTTAGGCGGCCCCTCTCCTACCTCAGGGTTTCGGTTACCGACCGCTGCAACCTCCGCTGCTCCTACTGCATGCCCGCAGACGGGGTTCCCGATATCCCCCACGACCAGGTGTTGAGCCTGGAAGAGATAGCCGGGGCGGTCCGGGTTGCAGTGGGGCTTGGGTTTACCAAGATCCGCCTTACCGGTGGAGAGCCCCTGGTGAGGAAGGGGATCATCGATCTGGTTACAATGATCTCTTCCATCGATGGGATCGATGATCTGGCCATGACCACCAACGGCATTCTCCTCCCCCAATTTGCCCGGCCCCTGAAAGAGGCGGGACTGCACCGGGTTAACATCAGCCTGGACACCATCGACCCGGAGCGGTACCGGAAAATCACCCGGACCGGGAATCTTGAAGACGTTCTGGCCGGAATTGATGCAGCCCGCCAGGCGGGGCTTGATCCTATCAAACTCAACGTGGTTCTCCTCCGGGGAGAGGGAAAGGAATATGCGGAAGATGTTGTGGCCTTCGGAAAAGCGCAGGGCTATGAGGTGAGGTTTATCCATCAGATGAATCTGGAAACCGGAGAGTTCAGCAAGGTGGAGGGGGGCGATGGAGGCAACTGCGCCAGCTGCAACAGGCTGCGTCTCTCCAGCCGGGGGATTGTGCACCCCTGCCTTTTCAGCGACCAGGGCTACAGTATCCGGGAGCTTGGGGTCGAAGAGGCCTTTCGGGTGGCGGTAGAGGGAAAACCGGAAAAGGGGTTGGTGAGCAAGATCAACAGCTTCTATGGAATCGGCGGATAGCAGGTGCAGCAAGGATCAGAAGTACCAAGGATCAGAAAAGGTAAGGAGTTAGATAGTGACAGATAAAGTGACAGATAATAAGAACAGCGAGACCCCGGAACTTACCCATGTGGACCACTCCACCGGCAAAGCGAAGATGGTGGATGTGGGAGCAAAACCGCCCCTGCGCCGGCTTGCCCGGGCAGAAGGCCGGATCCTGCTGAGCCCTGAAACGGTGCACCTCATCACCGAGAACCAGATGAAGAAGGGAGATGTTTTGGCGGTGGCCCGGATAGCGGGTATCCAGGGCGCCAAACAGACTCACCACCTTATCCCCCTCTGCCACCCCATCGCCCTTACCGGCATCGATGTGGAGGCGGAGCTTCAGGCGACCGGGGTGCTCATTACAGCATCTGCCTCCTGTACTGGGGAGACCGGGGTGGAGATGGAAGCCCTCACGGCGGTGCAGATCGCCCTTTTGACGGTCTACGACATGTGCAAGGCGGTGGATAAATCGATGAAGATGGAAGGGGTTCATCTTCTGGAGAAACGAAAGGAAGCGATATGAGTGAAAAACAGACGGGCCGAGTCATCAGCATAGGATCAATCAATATTTCGAAGGAGAAGGGGACGGTGAAAACGCCGGTAGAAAGCGCCCTTCTGGATGAGACCGGCATCCCGGCGGACGCCCACTCCGGGCGCTGGCACCGGCAGCTCAGCCTCCTTGGCCAGCCCAGCGTGGAGCGCTTCCAGGCGGCCATGGAGCGGACCATCGGTCCCGGAGAGTTCGGCGAAAACATCACTGTGGATGGGTTGGACCTGAATGATGTAGCGGTGCTCGACCGCTTCCGCATCGGCCAGGTGGAGCTGGAGATCACCCAGATCGGTAAAACCTGCCACGGCGACGACTGCGCCATCTACCGGGAGGTGGGAAAGTGCGTCATGCCCCAGGAGGGGCTCTTTGCCCGGGTAATCAAAGCCGGAACCATTCATGCCGGCGATGTGATGGAGTATCTCCCCCGTCCCTTCCGGCTCCACGTTATCACCACCAGCGACCGGGCCCAGGGCGGCTACTACAAGGACATCTCCGGACCCAGAATCCTGGAGCTCACCGAAAAGCGCTTCGCCCTGAAACGGTGGCACCTGGAAACCGGCTACACCCTGCTGCCCGACGATCCCGAAGAGATTGGCCGGGTGCTGGACCGGCTTACAGCCCTTGAAGCCTCTGGAGAAACCCCAGCCCCCTTGGCCCCCTCCGGCAGCAAGACCGGAGAGACTTCCCGGGAGACCTTCGGCGGCCTGCCCTTACCCGGAGCAGACATCATCTTCACCACCGGCGGCACCGGCATCGGCCCCCGGGACTTCACCGTGGATGCGGTGGCATCCCGGGCGGACAAACTGGTCCCGGGTATCATGGACCACATCCGCCTCCTCTACGGGGCGAAGAAACCCAACGCTCTCATTTCAAGAAGTATCTGTGCTGTGAAAGGGTCAACTATCATTTTCACCCTCCCCGGGAGTGTCAAAGCGGTGGAGGAGTACCTGACTGAAATCTGGAAGGTGGTAGAGCACATGGTGGTTATGCTCCATGGGATTGGGCACTAGAAAATCTCCTTGGTCCTCTCCTCTTCTGTGGTCTCCCACGACTCGGTGAAGCGGGAAGGGGAAACCTGGCGGGCTCTGGATAAGGATGAGGTAAAGGAGCTGTTTACGTAGATTCCCCGGGTGAGATTTGGGGCCTACGCTGGGCCGCCTCCCTGCGCCTCCCTTGTGGAATCAGATCTTTCAGGATAAATATCGGTTCACCCGGCTTTGGTGAGAGATTTCAATTCCCTTAGCCCCCAAGTACTGTAACCGGCCCTCCATCGGTATCCACCACCTCCCAGGTAATCCGCTCCTCCCAGC
>CAYMWV010000134.1:0-9611 GCA_964394395.1 uncultured Sediminispirochaeta sp. | reverse complement strand
CCCAACACCATATGTAGCGTGCATGATACTCAAAATAGGTTGCGGGACAGCCTCAATTTATCTAGATTTGTCTTTTATTGAGAAAATTCCTGGCCAGTGGATCCTCAGGGTCCAATTCCAGCACCTGTTCCATTCTTTCCCTGGCCAAATCGGGTTTCCCCATCCTCATATACAGTACGGCCATGTTGGAAATGATCTTGGTATTCTCAGGCTCCACTTCTAAAGCCTTTAGAAGGATGGTACTACAGGTATCGTAGTCGGAAAGTTCAATGAGACAGATTGCCAGTTCGTTATAGATATCAACCTTGGAATCTTCCAAGTCAAGAGCTTTCAGGAGTGCCTTTTTTGCATCATCGTAACGTTCGAGACGGCGGAGCCCCCAACCAAGAAGAAACCATCCGTCCCAAGATTCAGGATTCTCCTCCAGAAATCTACGTGCCAGGTCAATTCCTTCCTCTTCCCTGTTCATCCGAATGGCATCAAAAGCTTCAGTGAAGATGTGCTCACTCTTTTTCTGCCCCTCCAATCTTTTTAGCGCTTCTTCCACCTTCTGATAGCGATGATCCGTAGGATCTACCAGATTGAGGAAGGCAGCAAGGTGTTCCTTTGCTTTGGAGGGGTTATGTATTTTGAGAAAAAAATAGGCGGCATTGTACCGTACCTTGGGACTATCAGGATGGCGTTTGAGAGCCTTCATATAGGCTCTGTAGCCCCCTTCCAAGGCTTCATCGGTCAGTTTCCGACTATCCTGTTGAAGATAGAGGTCCATTTTCTGTTCATAGAGGAGGGCAAGATTAAGGATGGTTTTCTCATCTTCCACATCAATTTCAGCTGCAGCCCTGAATAACTCTTCCGCCAGGTTGTAATCAAGGTTTTCCGTTTTTACTATAGCCATCCTGGTTAGATCGGAAACCACATCAGGTTGCAGGGCGAGAACGAAATTGCGGTAATAGGTGGCGTGCTGATGTTCCGGCTCCCAGGCCAGGAGCTTTAACATCCCTGACACAATCATCTCCCAGGAGATATCGCTGAGGTCCCAATCGGAATCTGCTCTCTGCTGAGCTCCTTCCGGGGCTTCCACAGGAAGTAATATTGCAGGGTCGATGGTAAAAGAGCCGATATTGCGTCCTAATTTGTCCGGCAGGGATATGTAGAGCAATGTCTCCAGCTTTTTTTCCATTAAGCCTCTTCCTGCTTCTTCTCTGTTACTTCCTTGGGCGGAATCGGACGACTTTTCAGATAATCATTGATCAGCACCTTGTACTCAATTGGAACCTGCTCCTCGTTAAATTGAATTGCCACCGCCGTAAGATCTTTCCTTCCCTCAACAGGTTCATTTCTGACAATAAGGGCAGGTATATTGAAGATGCGCTGTTCTACTGTTTGAAGATGGAGCAGGCACTCCTTGTTTAAAAGGAACTTGGCTATGCCTGAAATGACAACCTTCGCCCCGGAGAAGGATAGGTCCCTGATGATGCAGGGACGGGGAACAGCTCCCACCCGTAGTTGACCCGCTTTTGACTGCAGTCCCAGCTTGCGGATGCTGTTGGCATCTATCTGGATTCGTTCCTCTTTCCGTTTGGCCGAGTTGGCGTTTGCTTCAAGCAATGTACCGAGGATGGCGATAAGATCATCCGGAGGACGCTGGGTAAAGTCCAGGTTGACAAAATTGAGGCTTGGCTTTTCTTTGTTATAGGGGTTATAACCACTAACCTTGGCACCCACAAAAAATTGCAGTGGCGCATTTTTATCATTTTCAGTAAAGGAGAAACGGAGTGAAACCAAATTATTGGCCTTTCGTATCAGCTCGAAGACCTCTTTTGTTATGTTCGCAATAATTTTTGCACCTTCCATGGAGGATGAGAAGATGATACAGGGTATCTGATTCCCCAAGAATTTGAGAAAAATTTGCTTCGGTAAAAGACCTGTAGCTCTAAGCACATCCTTGTTGAAGGTAACTTCAACGGATCGGAAGGTCTGATAGAAGACATTGATTTGCTGACTTGTCATCAGGGCCATAGTCCGTTCTACTTTCCTTTGTAAAAACCCGCGATGCCGCTCGGGGAAAAAAACCTCTTGAACTCCAATGGTTCAAGTGGGTTTCCGCTCCGTGACATCCTGTTCGGCCCGAAGGCCAAGCAATTCAACCACGAAATTGAGGAATCCCGTAAAGTGTGTTTGTCCCAAGAGATTAACGATCCCCTCCCGAACACCGCAGGAAATAATCTTTTACAGCTCGTTATCAAGAAGTGTAATCAACTTGCCGGTGGTTTCAACCGCCTTCTCAGTCTCTTTTCTTTCCTGAAAGAGCTCATCTGCTATAAGTATACTTGAAAGAATGGCACTGCGTAAAGGTTCATCACTACCCATATTGCTTTCTATCATGGCGACTTTTTCTTCTACAAAGCTAACAAGTTCTTTCAAATAACGAGGGTCCTCATCCGTCCGAATGGAGAATGAAGACCCCAGCATTGAAATGTGAAAGGGCTCTCTGTTCATGGTTGTTAAAAGATGTCCAGTTCAGCTTCTTTGGAAACATCCTCATCCACTTCTGTCTTTGCGTCCTTCTCGGTGCGGTCCTGTTCAGGCGCCGGGCTTGGGGAGGGAGTAGATGCTTCTGCCTCAACGGCAGAACCATTCTCGACAGCTACAGACTGTTCAATGGTGTCAAGCTGCTTGAGGGCACTGAGGATTCCCTCTTCAATTTTACCCTGATCCTGCTTAAAGGAGTCAATCAGAACCTCAAGCTCCTCTATCCGTCCAGAATAGGTGGAGAGTTTTTCCTTAAGGCTGGAATTCTCCTCTTTCAGGGCGGTAATTCGATTCACCGTCTGATGCACTTTTTCTTCAAGAAGCTGGATCTGTTCAAGGGTGATCACAGCCTAAACTCCCAGTTCTGCTTGTGCTTTCTTGACAAGCTCCGAAAAGGCAGCTCCATCTTCAATAGCCATATTGGAAAGCGCCTTCCTGTTGAGCTTGATATCAGCCTTAATGAGGCCATTGATAAAACGGGAGTAGGTGATTCCCTCGTTTCGACACGCCGCAGAGATACGTGCAATCCAAAGTCTGCGGAAATCCCGTTTTTTTCGTTTTCGGTCCCGGTACGCATACTGCCCTGCTTTCTCTACCGCATCTTTCGCAGTTCTGAAGTTAGTGCTTCTGCGTCCCCAATAACCTTTCGCCTGCCGGATAATTTTTTTCCGGCGGTCGTGTCTTCGTGTACCATCAACTGCTCTAGGCATTGTTTATAGCTCCTTTAGAAATTGTAGGGAAGAAGCTTCTTCGCCTTCTCTGTTTCCGGTTTGCTTAAAACACCGGCGTGACGAAGATTTCTCTTCCGTTTGGTTGATTTTTTGGTAAGAATGTGGCGAAGCCCCTGTTTTTTGTATTTCACTTTACCAGAACCGGTAACGGAATACCGCTTCGCTGCGGACTTACGGGTTTTCATTTTCGGCATATCGATTCTCCACCTGCTATAGTTATTTCTTCCCCGTTCTCGGGCTTAAGATCATGGACATAAACCGGCCTTCCATAATCGGTTTGCGATCCATCGCAAAGCCGGTTTCAAGCTCCTCGAGGAGCTCATTCACCTTCATAAGAACATCTCTACCAAGTTCGGTATGAGCCAGTTCACGCCCCCGAAACCTGATGGTAACCTTCACCTTGTTTCCCTCGTCAAGAAACTCCTTGATATGTTTGGTCTTGAATTCCAGATCGTGTTTCTCGATCTTAGGCTGCATCCGTATCTCTTTCAGTTTGACCTGTTTCTGCTTCTTCTTAGACTCTTTACGTCGTTTTTCCTGATCAAACTTGAACTTTCCATAATCAAGGATCTTGCAAACCGGCGGATTCGCATTGGGTGAAACTTCGACCAGATCTGCACTGGCCTGTTTAGCCAATTCGATTGCTTCCAAGGTGGGAATAATCCCCCGCTGTTCACCTTTTTCATCGATGAGGCGAACCTCTCGAACCCGAATATCCCTGTTAATTCTCAATTCTTTCGCAGCCAATCTTCCTCCTTCATGTTAGATCACTAAAAGACACATATCAGGCGCCAATTAGAGACTATTGCAAACCAAAGTGGTAATCACTATATCATTTGGTGAAAAAAGAGTCAAAGGGTGGTGCAGCCCTCTTTGAGCCGTTGTCAGGGCTGGGTGTTTATGCTATTTTCCTTTTACCATGAAACTGTTTCTCATATGTTCAAGCCCCTTGGCGGGTGCTATTTTACTTTCTCTTGTAGTACCAGGGTGGAGCGGTCGAAAAGAGCTCTTTAGCGCCGGAGGAAGAGCTTTTCTCTGGTTCTGGCTGGCACAGGCTATTTCATTTTTTTTAAGCGTCTCCGGTTTATACGGGGTAACGGTGGTAGAAACCTTGCTGCAGCGATGGAGTGGTAAAGAGTTACCCCATACCCTATTTTTTATTGCAGGGATCATGCTTTGGAGGGTTCCAAGGAAGTGTGAAGGTGATACTGAGTCCCTTATTCGGAGTATTCTCATCTTTACAGCTATTTCCCATCTCTTTAATGGGGCGGCAGAGGCAATTATCCATCATAATAGATATGAACCAATCATTCTTTTCGCCATTCCTTTTGCACAGATAGGGGGCATGCTCTTTGCTGCCCTGGGGGGGCTCTTTTTTATCGGCTTTTCTGGTAGGCTCCGATGGCTGCTTTTTCCAATAACTGCTTTGGCGGGGAGTCTTCTTTCCGTTCTCCCCCACGCCTTCTATTCCGAAAACCTTAACTTTTCCGGGATTATAAGTGCTATCATTTTTCCGATTGTAGCGATTTCTGGTCTTTTTTTAACGCTTCACTATCTCTTTCCCCGGGAGCACCCCTTTCCCCGGGAGCAGGGGCTGCCGGAGCTTGAGTCCGGATCCGGCGAGAGTGTAACAACTATCGTAAAACAATAACAGAGAAGAAGAATATCTGAAAGGTTACAAAAAGGGCGGCCGCTAAGCGGCCACCCTCACAAAGCTATCATCTTCCTACCGCAGACGGGATCCCAACTTCTAAGCGTGTCCTGCAGAACCAAGAACTTCGATGTTTTTCCGTTTGTACATCTCCCGAAGAGCATCCCTTCCGGGGCCCAGGTACTTTCTGGGGTCGAACTCCGCTGGCTTATCCCCCATTACCTTCCGAATGGCCGCCGTCATGGCCAGCCGGCCGTCTGAATCGATGTTGATTTTACACACAGCAGATTTGGAAGCCTTTCTCAGCTGCTCCTCCGGGATTCCGACAGCATCTTTCAAGGCTCCACCATACTGGTTGATCTGCTTCACATATTCCACAGGGACCGAAGAGGAGCCGTGGAGAACGATAGGAAAGCCGGGAAGCTTCTTCTCGATCTCTTCCAGAATATCAAATCTGAGAGGGGGGGGGATGAGTATTCCCTCTTCATTTCTGGTACACTGTTCCGGGGTGAACTTGTTTGCCCCGTGACTGGTCCCGATGCTGATGGCCAGGCTGTCTACCCCTGTTTTTTCGACAAAATCGATTACCTCTTCAGGCTGGGTATAGGTGGAGGTTTCTGCCACCACATCATCTTCTATTCCTGCCAAAACACCCAGCTCCCCTTCAACAGTGACATAATCGCTCCTGCTGTGGGCATATTCCACAACTTTTTTGGTCAAAGCCACATTATCCGCGTAGGAGTGGTGGCTGCCGTCGATCATGACAGAAGAGAAACCGCTGTCGATACAGTCCTTGCAAAGCTCAAAGGTGTCGCCATGGTCGAGATGAAGAGCTATTGGCACATCGAAACCAAGCTCTTTTGCGTATTCCACCGCCCCCTGAGCCATAAACCGGAGCAGGGTAGAGTTTGCATATTTTCGTGCTCCCGAGGAAACCTGGAGAATTACCGGCGACTTTGTTTCCACACAGGCGGATACAATCGCCTGAAGCTGTTCCATATTATTGAAATTGTAGGCGGGAATCGCATAACCGCCATTTACCGCTCCAGCGAACATCTTTTTCGTATTTACCAGACCAAGACTTTTGTAAGAAACCATCTTTACGCTCCTAATAGTGTATTTGTATGAGCTAAAACCACATCTAAGAGTGTATAGAAGGAGGTATAGGCCGGTCAAGGCGCTGGAAAAGCGCCTTTTGGGAAAATGGTTTGACAAAGGTTTACCGAAGAAATATAATTCAATATACTGAAGTAGATGATTTTTGCTAGATAAAAAGGAGTTTGGAATGAAACGAGGCGTTCTGCTGATTTTGTGCTTTCTGGCACTTACCGTTTTGCTTGCGCCCTCCCTGCTGTTTGCGGATGAGCAAACTGAAAATCTCGAATCCCGCGTTCTTGAGAGCTTTGATCCTGAAACGCGAACTACAGAGTGGCTGGTGAAGGGAAGCAAGTTTATCGCTGAAGGGTATCCTAAACAGACATATGTAAAAGCGTGGCCCGAGGCTCTCTATGGGGCCAACCGGGAAGGTGCGGACTTGCAAGCGTTGGGTGCCCTTTTCGCCTTTACCCGAAAGGGGTACAACAATATCGAATTCATCCCTGTCACCGAGAACGAAGAGGGTAAACAGGTTGTGAACCCCATTCCCATTCCGGGAAGGGCGAAACGGATCGATTTGTGGGCTTGGGGGGCCGATTTTGACTATTACCTGGAGGTTCATATTATGGATCCCCGGGGGGTTGTCCATGTCTTGAACCTGGGAAGTCTCAATTTCACCGGGTGGAAGAACCTCTCCACTGGTATACCTACCTATATCCCACAGGACCGGAACTACGCCCCTTATCTTCAGGGCCTGGAACTGATTAAAGTTGTGCTCTGGACGAAACCAATTGAATCGGTAAGTGAGTGTTATTTCTATCTGGACCAGATAAAGATTCTGACCGATGTCTTTGTAACCCGGTTTGATGGAGATAAACTGACCGATCCAGAGTTTGTTAATGAAATGTGGGAAGGAGTGGAAGGTAATGAATAAAAAGAGTTATAGTATAGTCCTGCTGGTTTGCCTGTTTCTCTCACTCTCCCTCGCTGCACTCTCTGCTCAGGCCGCTGATAATGCGGGGGAGCCTGATCCTGCTGAAATTGGGGTTGATACGGCTCAGCAGAAGCTGAAAGAGGTTTCGATCTCCAAGTTTGAAGATGCGGGGTTCTGGAGTGCCGGAATGTCAAAAGATGAGGGTATTGTGACTCTACGCCGTCTTCCCGGGAAGCCGATAGACAAGGAGCCTATTCCAGACGAGGAAGAAGCAGGAATCGAAGAGAGTGATGCTAATGTCCTTGGTGTCAAGGTAGAATACTTCAAAAGAGGGCACAGCCGATTTGTCCTTAAGCCGGTTCGCCCTATGCCTATAGAAGGAATTACCAAAACTATCAGTATGTGGGTGGTAGGAAGAAACAGTCCCCATATGCTAACTCTCCTCATTTCTGACCATTTTGGAAACAGGGCGGAAGTGACAATGGGGAGACTCAATTTTACCGGTTGGAAGAAGCTAACCGTAGCTGTTCCCACATCGATTGTGCAAAGGGACTATCACTACAACAACAGGATGGGATTAAAGGTTGAAGGCTTTCGGGTAGATTGCGATCCAAAAGAGACCTACGGCTCCTATTACATCTATTTCGATGGCCTTCGGGCAACTACTGATCTCTTTGCCGAAGAGCATAGAGATATCGATGACATGTCGGATAACTGGTAGCAGTTTTCCCTTGTGGTGCCACATTACCGGTTTGGGTAACCGTGCCGGTTTGTAAACGATTCATAGTCGAGGGGCCTTTCATGGAGGGTCCCTCGTTTTTTGTCTTATAGACTCCGACAGGGGGGGCCTATGGAAAAGATTACAGGGGGGGAGATGCCAAGAGACAACACAATTCTACCGGATGTGATACGATAAGCGGCATGGCATACAGCAACAAAACATGGTTGTCACCTCTTTTTTTGTCAGGAATGCTTTTCCCTTTCCTTCTTTTTTCCCAAGCAGGGTCGCAATTTTTGTCACAGAGTGGATCAGAAATCGATTCACGGACCAGGAAGGTTGAATCAACAGTGATCCGGGAAGATTACTCAGTGCGGATAGATGGGTCCTACCGGGGATATCAGAGCCGGGAAATCTATGGTCGCTCTTTCCCTGAGGGCCTGGAATCCGGTTTACCGAAAAGAAGAAGCTCCTGGTACGGCACTGCAGCCTTTCGCCGGGAGGCTAACTACAGTGCAAAAGAGCTCTCCATCAATCTGGAGGGAAGTTATCTCATTCACCCGAAGTTTGGAGAGCTTGCTCTATCGGGTGAGAAAAAACCATTGCGCCTCAATATTCCTTTTATCCTTCAGGAATGGGAAGAAGCGGCTGGGGATGCTGTGGCCGATGGAAAAGATATGCCCGGCGGGCAGTCTGGGCAGGACGGGCAGGACCTGCAGCATCAGCAGCCTGGGCCGGAAGCTCTGGAAGCTTTGGAAGGGCCGGGACTGCTGGAAGGGGCGCCTAAAAAATGGGAAATGAGAGGTTCAGACATGTTTCTCCTCGAAAACCGGGCTATATCGGTGGAGACCAAAGTCCTCTATACCGATCAGGGCCTTGTTACTGCTGAGGGGAGGTCCGCCCGACAGATCGCCTACCGATACCCCCTTCGTTTGAAGGCTTATGAGGTTCGTAATCTGGGGATAGAAGATAGTATCAGAGAGCTCTTCGGCTCCGTTAATGGAATCCTCTACCTTTATCAGGATGATAAGGGCGGCGCCTTTATGAAAGAGCGGATTCTCCGTCGTATTGTGAGTCCCAAGGGTAGTATCCGGGATGAGGAGGGCTTTCGACTCATCTGGCAAGAGGGAGTTTCTGAAGGTACCCTCGAGCAGTTGGTACAAAAAATTGCTCTCAATGGTGAGACCGGCATTGATAAACAGGAAGATATCCTGGCAGGCGAAGGGGCAGGTGAAGCTCTGACAGGAGGTGGCACTGATGATGGTGGCTCCGGGAGCTCCGGGAGCTCTGGAAGTTTCGGGAATGCCGAGGAGGATAGGGGGAGTGGAAAAGTAGTAGTTGAGCAACGTCCTGAGGGGGTTGTGCTGACTCTTCCGGATATTCATTTTATTCCCGATCGGGCCGAAATCCTCCCGGATGAACGAGACAGGCTTGACCGTCTCGCAGAGGCACTGAAAAAGGTGGATACCAAACACTTTTTAGTAATGGGTCACACCGCTGATGTGGGGAGCCGGGAGAGCCAGATTCTGCTTTCGAAAGAGCGCGCAAAGGTGATTGTGGAAGAACTGGTTGCCAGGGGATTAACTGCCGGACGATTCCTCCACGATGGGGCAGGAGGAAGCGATCCTGTCGGTCCCAGTGATACTGAAGAGGGGCGTCGTAAAAATCGGCGGGTGGAAGTGCTCTTGTTGGATTAACGTTATAGGACAGCCTGAATTCAGGCCGTTACGCAATATTAATTCCAGGAAGAGTATTTTTCCTCAAAATATTGATTTTTTCTTGCAGATCGGATACCGTTCGACTATCGCCAAAGTAGCTCAGGGGTAGAGCAACGCTCTCGTAAAGCGTAGGCCGTGAGTTCGAATCTCACCTTTGGCTTTTGTAATTGCTTATAATGTAAGTAATTCAGCCCGTCCTGCAACCTGTTTCGACTATTAGAGACGCTACATA
>CAYMWV010000133.1:0-9777 GCA_964394395.1 uncultured Sediminispirochaeta sp. | reverse complement strand
CAATGGTACATACTTTTTTACTAGGATATGTCTATAATAGTGATAATCACTGCCTACAATAGCTATCCAGGCAGAATAAGCCAGGCAGAAGAAACGAGGTGATGCCATGAATTATATCGATATAAACGATTCTCTTTATGCCATCTGTGAGAAGTTCCCCGAAACAGTGGATATCTTTGTCTCCCGGGGCTTTCCCCAGATGGGGGACTACCAGCAGCGGGCGGGGTACGGGAAACTGGTGAGCCTGAAGCTTGCGCTGAAGACCAAGAAGATCAACCCGGACCTCTTTATTGAGCTGTTAAATGAAACCATCGCTTCCCATCGGGCAGGGGAGGATGCTACCTTGAATGGCAGTTCCAGGATTGCGGGCGATTCTTCTGGAGTTGCCGCAGCTGATCAGGGAATCACCGTGACAGGCCTCTTGCCTTGCCCAGTGCGGATACCCCTGTTGGAGTCCTTTAATCGATTTGTGAAGGAGTATCAGGCAGAGCACTCTGTTTCCGTCCATGCGGAACTGAAGGCGGCGAGTACGGGAACAGCCTGGGTGGAGGAGCATGTGGACGGGGCGCAGTCGGTGGATGAGCTGCCTGATCTCTTCCTCTCCGCCGGTTATGATCTGTTCTTTGATGAAAAGAAGATTGGACGATTCCGCAGAGCCGGTGATTTCATCGATCTGGTGCCCCGGGGGGAGGAAAACCCCTCCTTTCAGGGGCTGAAACTGGCTGACCCCGACGGGGAGTACTCAATCATTTCTGTGGTTCCGGCGGTTTTTCTGGTAAACAAGGCAGAGCTGGGGGAACGGGAGGTGCCTCAAAGCTGGGAAGAGCTGCTTTTTGGAGATTGGGAAGCGTCTGTCTCCCTCCCTGTAGGCGATTTTGATCTCTTTAACGCTATCCTCCTTAGTCTGGGGAATCGATATGGCGATGAGGCCCTCCGCCGTCTCGGGAAGATCATGCTGGATGCCATGCACCCTTCCCAGATGGTAAAAAGCCACCGTAAGAAGAATCGCCGACCGGCGGTAACCATCATGCCCTACTTTTTTACCCGTACCGTCCGGGAGGGGGGAACCATGGAGGCGGTGTGGCCCTCCGACGGGGCGGTGCTCAGCCCCATCTTTATGCTGGCTAAAAAATCCAAGGCAGAGAAGCTGCAGCCCTTCACCGATTTCTTTGCCTCCAGAGGTGTCGGGGAGATCCTCTCCCATCAGGGTCTCTTTCCCTCCCTCCACCCGGAGGTGGATAACAATCTGCCAGAGGATGCCAGCTTCCTCTGGCTCGGCTGGGACTACATAAAATCCAACGACCTGAGCGAGGAGATCGCCCGTTGTGAGGAGCTTTTTCACTCCGCCAGGGAGGATGCAGCATGAATCTGGTAACTGTGTCAGGTCCTCCCTCCTCGGGGAAAACGGCGGTTATTTTAAAGACCGCCGAGGCTTTGATTGCCCAGGGTAAGATGGTTGGAGTGGCCAAGTTTGACTGCCTCTCCACGGAGGATGACAAGATCTACGAAAAGGCGGGCATCCCGGTGCAGAAGGGACTTTCCGGTGCCCTCTGTCCGGACCACTACTTTGTCAGCAACATCGAAGAGGTAACCCGATGGGGGGTGGAAAGCGGCCTGGACCTCCTCATCAGTGAGTCTGCGGGACTCTGTAACCGCTGTTCTCCCTACATCAAGGAGATCGGGGCGGTATGCGTCATCGATAACCTGAGTGGTATCAATACCCCAAAAAAGATCGGCCCCATGCTCAAAAGTGCTGATGTTGTGGTGATAACCAAGGGGGATATCGTCTCTCAGGCGGAGCGGGAGGTCTTTGCCTCCCGGGTGGCGCTGGTGAATCCCCGGGCCATGGTTATCCACATCAACGGTCTCACCGGCCAGGGAGCTTTTAAACTGAGTACGCTCATCTACGAAGAAGAGCGGGACACCAGCAGCGTCAAGGGAAAGGAGCTTAGGTTCCCGATGCCGTCGGCCCTCTGCTCCTACTGCCTCGGGGAAACCCGGATCGGTGAGCAGTTTCAGATGGGCAATGTACGAAAAATTAATCTGGATAAACTGGATGGATAAGCAAATGCAGCAACATAATGGGATAAAACAGAAAGAGGGGATAGGCGTGATGCCCCTTTCACAGCTCCTGGAAACGTATCCCTTCCTGCAGGACTATTTTGAATCTGCAGGAATCCAGGTAGATCCCCGGGACTCTCGTTCTCTGGTGACGCTCCTTCAGGGACTGGATGAAGAGACGAAGGAAGATCAGGCTATCGACCCCGATGCGGTAATTGCCGGGGCCGGGGAGTACCTGGAGCAGATGCTTGCCTTCCTGGGTGCCGACAGCAGACCTGCGGTACAGAAAGTTACTCTCCTTCCAGGAAGGGATAAAAGTGGCTGGTCCGAAGGGTTCGAACAGCTTCACTTCCGACCTGGGGAGGTAATCTCCATTGTTGGGCCCACCGGTTCGGGTAAGAGCCGCCTTCTGGCAGACATTGAATGGATGGCCCAGGGAGATACCCCTACTGGGCGACGGGTGCTGATAAATGGTGAGGTTCCGGAATACAAGCGCCGCTTCTCTGCCTCCGATAAGCTGGTTGCCCAGCTTTCTCAGAACATGAACTTTGTGATGGACCTCTCGGTGGGAGAGTTTGTGCAGCTTCATGCGGAAAGCCGTCTTATCGAGAATCCTGATGGCATGGTAAAGGCGATAGTTAAGAAGGCAAACGAACTTGCCGGGGAGCCCTTCGATATGGAGACGGCGATAACCTCTCTTTCCGGGGGACAGTCCCGGGCTTTGATGATCGCCGATACCGCCCTTCTTTCCAGCTCCCCCATTGTTCTGATTGATGAGATCGAGAATGCCGGAATTGACCGGAAGAAGGCTCTGGAGCTTCTCCTTTCGGAGGAGAAGATTGTCCTGATGGCCACCCACGATCCCATGCTGGCCCTGGGGGCGAAGCGGCGGCTGGTGATCAAAAACGGCGGTATTGCCAAGGTAATCGAGACCACCGAAGCTGAGCGGTCAGTACTGGGCAAGGTGGAGGCTCTGGATCGGAAGGTGCAGGATATGCGAGCCCTGCTGCGACAGGGTGGCACCCTCACTAATTTTGATTTCTAATCCCGGGAAAACCTTTTCCGAACCGGGTAACGCAGGTAACGTTGATCGCTGTAGCCCAGAGTAAAAATGAGACCTATTCTCCGCTCTGTAGGGACACCCAGCTGTTTTCGCTGGGATTTGTTCCAGAGGGCAGCTTCGGCAAAGCCGATCATGCAGGAGCCGATTCCCCTGCTGTGAGCGCTTAACATCATGTTCTGGCCGGCAATAGCGCAGTCGGTTCTGCCAAAGCGACTCAACTGTTTCTTGTAGGTGAGAATAATAAGTGCCGGGGCTCTGAAGAAGAGTACATCCTGATTTCCCTGCACCGTATCAAGCAGGGAGCGCCTGAACCGTTGGACCACATCTTTTCGGGCGTACCGACCCAGGCCGAGGAGTTTAAAAAGGAGTCTGCCCGGGGCGGTTGCGATAATGGTTACCGGTTTTAAGAGTGCAGCGGCTATGAAAGTGGCAGCTTTTGCTACCTCTGCTCCCTGCAGAATATGGGCTTCTACCTGGCAGCTGTTACTTGCGGTGGGGCTCATCTCTCCAGCTCTTAAAATGGCATCAAGATCATCTTCCTTCAGGGGCTCCTTGCGGTAGCTCCGTATCGAACGCTTACTCAAGATAAGGTGCTGAATGAGTTCTTTTTGCAGACCTTGATTACCCTTGTCGGGCCCGTGGGATTTGTCACTACCGCCGGGGTAGAATTCGTTCCCTCTTGCCCCTTCCGGATAGGGAGGCAGCCGCCGACCATCCACCCTGACTGCATCGACCGGACAGACCATCCCACAGTGGCTGCACTGTATGCACAGATTCCGCCTGATGCTTGCCTTTGATGAATCCTTGTCTATCAGGATAGCTGTGGCGGGGCATTCCCTGGCACAGAGTCCGCAGAAGGTACATTCTGATTTCTCTATTGATACGGTCATTCAAGCCTCCATGAACTTGGAAAAACGGTATCCCAGATGAAGAAAATGGGCAAGAGAAAAGCGGATAACCCCGGGCAAGTAATGGTGAGAAGGGATGGCGAGAGAAGAGAGAAAGGATGGCGCTCGATCACGCCTTCTTGGCCAGGGGAAGACCTCCGGTCCGGAAAAACTGCTCCGTCAGGAAAGCGGCCCGCGCCCCCTGGTCGTCGAAGCAGTAACCCTCTGGAGCCGGTTCACCACACCGTTCTGTGATTGAGGGCAGTTCCCGGAAAAAGTATCTGCTGTCGTTTTCCATGGTCTCCACCCGGCCGTAGATTCCCCTGCCGCTGCGGTTTATCATGATTGCGTTCAGGCGCTGTTCAAACTGCCCTTCTATAGGAATTGAGAGAATCGGTTTTTTCAGGTAGAGCGCTTCGCTGCTCATCTGGTGACCAGCGCTTGCTACGATCCCCGCACAGCTTGCAAAGGACTCTATAAAATCGTGCTCTTCGCTCGGGAAGAGGCGTATTTCCCGGTTTGTGGCGGAGCGAAGAGCTGAGACAACCTGCTCCCTCATGAAATCGCGCACATAGACGACAATATGCTCTCCAGCACGGCTGTGCGTTTTTGCCTGGAGAATCTCTTTTCGCAGAATGGGGCCAACATCACCACCATAAAAAGAGCTGATAATCATCTCATCGTAGTCGCCGATCATGGAACTCGCAACAACCTTGCTTACCACCGCATCGGGCATAAGGGACAGCGCTTTCAATACCACCCCGGGGTGGTTGAGCTGCAGGATTGGAAGCGCTGCTATTCTGGCGGCCCAGGTTGAGTACGGTTCAAAATCACTCAAAAGACCGTCCAGTCGTAAAAGCTGCATCTGATCGCTCATCTGCTTTACTGTTGCAGGGGTTTGAACGATATGAGGAAAATTGTCAATGCTGGTTCGGATGATATCAATCTTCAGCTGGTTCATCACGATCTTCAAGAGGGGAACCGGCATAATAAGCGCATCCGGTAACGCTTTTTGAAGAATTGGTGCAATCGAATCGGGAGCCCAGAAGAAGAGCTCATGTTTCTCCGTCAGGTACCGGGATAGGGCAATCATCCGGGTAACATGACCTTTTCCTTCGCCGTTAATGGAAATTCCTATTCTCATATTATCAGTATGAACCCGATGTGTGAGAAACGTGCTAAAATTCTATGTAAAAATGAATAATAAAACCATTCCAAGCCCCACCAGAAGTAGTCCCGGGATATGAAGAAGGGAGAGTGAATATCCCGGAAGGGTGAGGGAGAGCAGGAGAAGGGGAAGGAGAATCAGGGACATGTTGTGAAAGGGAACCACCACGGTAGCCCGCATTTTCCATGCGAACCCCGCCTGGGTAAGCCCGAGGGCGATGGCTCCGAAGAGAAAACTTCCCAGAAAGAGCAGCCACCCGAAAGCTGAGGAGGGGAGCAGCCCAGAACGGCCGCCGTAATGCTGGGATACCGCTTTAATGATCGGGTCAAGAGCGCCGGATGAACCGGTAATAATACCGATAATTCCCCCGAGGATGCCGGAACCCACCTGTTTCCATCGGGCAATCAACAAAAGGAGGAGTAAGCAAGTATAAAAAAGGAGAATGAAGATAAAGAGTTTTTCCAGATCAATGTGGGCCATAATGGAAGCGTCCCCGGTACCCCCCTTATTCTGTCCAGCGGCCCAACCGAGGAAAAAGGTCCCGACCCCGAGCAGGATAGCCCCAACATGGCGAATATGGCCCACCTTTTCCTTTAAAATCTTTTCCGAAAAGAGCATCAGAATAATCAGGCCGAAACCGAACATGCTGGTGTAGGCCGCAGGGTCTGCAAAGAGATTGGCTAACAGCACCCAGAAAAAGGCAGCGTTATTGAGAACGATGGCGCCTACGTAGAGCTGTTTCCGGGAGCGCCGCTTTTTGGGGCTGCTAAAGGAAGATGCCTGTCGGAAACCTTCAATCCCGTAGCGCTGCAGCCCCTTTGAGATGTGAATCTGGCTTGTGGCGAGAAGACCTATGAGAGAAGCAATGTATTCGCCCCGCATAGGGGAGGATGATAGCTCTTCCTGTGAACTCTGTAAAGTATGTTGTAAAAGGAGGAAAAGGGGAAAAAGAAATTGACGGAGTCCACTATTTGCGATTAGAATGGTAAAGTAAAGGTTAAACGTTAAACTTACAAGGAGGAAAGAATGAGAAAAAGAGGATTTTTGGTTCTGGTGCTTTTATTGGTGAGTTTTGGACTCTTCGCAGGGGGAGCCCAAGAAAGTACAGGGGAAAAGACAATGAAGGTTGGGCTCGCCCTTCCCGGTCCCATTAGCGATAACGGATGGAGTGCGTCGGCCTATGAAGGCTTGATGATGATCGAGAATGAGTACAGCGCCGAAGTTTCCTATGCCGAAAGCGTAGGAACTAGTGACATGGAGGATGTATTCCGGAGTTATGCTGAGCTTGGCTATGACATCATTTTTGGCCACGGCAGCCAGTTTACCGATGCCATTCATGCGGTATCTGAGGATTATACCGATATTCAGTTTATCATCATTAATGGAAACGCCCCCAAAGAGCCCAATGTCGCCTGTGTTCAGGTGGGTGATGATCAGCAGGGCTTTATGATGGGAGCTATCGCTGCGCTGTTGACAAAAACCGGTACGGTCGGTGTTATTGGCGGTGTAGAAATTCCCCCGATCAAACAGGCGGTGGATGGCTATATGCTGGGTGCCAAATATGTTAATCCCGATATTGAAGTACTCAGTACCCTGACAGGAAGCTTTGACGATGTGGCGAAGGCAAAAGAGACCGCCTTGGCAATGATTGGCAACGGTGCAGATCTGGTAGGTGCGATTGCAAACCAGGCGGGGCTTGGCTCAATCGAAGCTTGTAAGGAGAAAGGAGTCTTGGCTATTGGATCGAATCAGGATCAGAACTCTGTTGCTCCAGATACGGTGGTGGTGAGTGTAGAGAAGAGTATCCCTGTGCTATTTACCTTTGCTTTTGAGAAACTGGAAGATGGAACCCTGGAACAGAAAGTGTATCGGCTAGGTGTGAACGAAGGCGCTGTTTTCCTTTCACCCTGGCACGGATTTGAAAACAAGGTTTCCGATGATGTAAAGGCTCGGCTCGATGAGATTAAAGGTGTAGTGGGTCGTGGCGAAGTGAAGACCCGGCCATAACAACGTCCCAGGGAATGGAGATGGAGAAGATTAAGCTCACCGTAAACGGGACCCTATATGAACTTGAGGTACCGAAGAACCGGACTCTTTTGAAGGTCCTTAGGGAAGATTTGCATCTTACTGGGACTAAAGCAGGTTGTGAAACCGGCGATTGTGGTTCCTGCAAGGTTCTGATTGACGGCCGGGGAGTTAACTCCTGCACCATTCCCGCTTTTCGGGTGGACGGTAAGTCTGTAACAACAATTGAAGGCATTGCAGGACCGGATGGCGCTCTACATCCGGTTCAGCATGCCTTTATTGATGCCGGAGCAATCCAATGCGGTTTCTGCACCCCTGGAATGGTAATTGCGGTGATTGATCTGCTTTCCCGGTATTCGAACCCGGAAGAGGAGACGATCCGCAGCCACCTATCTGGTCAGATCTGCCGTTGTACCGGGTATGTAAAAATAGTTGACGCAGTTAAACTTGCGGTTCAGTATTTAGCGAAGCATAATACCGACAATTCGAGGTAAGAGATGAAAAAGGGTGACCTGGATTTCTCCAAAGCTGCCTCACCGGGGCTTGCCATATTTTTTGCCCTTCTTTTTGGAGGGATTGTGATCTATTTATTAGGCTTCAATCCTATCAGAGCTTACACAAGCTTGGCCAGAGGATCTCTGGGGAGCGTAAAATCGGTAACTGAAACGTTGGTAAAATCGGTCCCCCTCATTTTTACCGGTTTAAGTTTTGCAGTAGCAAAACGGTGTGGTCTTATCAATATCGGTGCGGAAGGGCAGCTCTATATGGGTGGGTTTTTCTCCACCGCAGTGGGAATATATTGGGACTTTCTTCCTCCGGGAATCCATCTTCTGCTTGCCCTTTTTGCCGGTATCCTGGGCGGAGGTATCTGGGGAGCTTTGGCTGGCTGGTTTAAGGTCCGTTTCGGAGCCAGTGAAATTATTACTACCATTATGCTCAATTATATCGCCATCCATTTTATCAGCTTTCTAGTTACTGGACCGATGAAGGAACCAAAGGGAGAGTTTCCTCAAACAAGTCTGGTTGCTCCAGGGGCTCAACTTCCGAGGCTCATAGACGGAACCCGATTCCATCTTGGTTTCTTCCTGGCCCTCCTGGGACTGCTTTTTTTCTTTCTCTTTCTCTGGAAGACAAGCACCGGGTATGAGATGCGGGTTGTGGGGATGAACCCTGAAGCGGCCAGGTATGCGGGAATAAACAGCAACCGGTCAAGCCTTTTGGCGATGTTTATGGCTGGCGGTTTTGCCGGACTTGCCGGTGCTTCGGAGATACTGGGAGTCCAGTACCGGCTATTTCAGAATTTTTCTCCAGGCTACGGTTTTGATGGGATCGCAGTAGCTTTACTGGGGCGGAACTCACCCCTCGGGATTCTTCTCTCAGGCCTCCTGTTCGGAGTTCTCCGGGCGGGATCAAACATGATGCAGATGCTCGCTAAGGTGCCAGTATCGGTCATTGCCATTATGCAGGCTCTGGTGATCCTCTTTGTAGTGGGAAGAAGCTTCTTTGAAACCCGGTCCAGGAGGGTGAAAATTGTGGCGGCCCTGAAGGAGGAGGAAGAGGAATGAATTGGATCATGGAGTTTATCGCAGCGGATTTAAGAACCATGACCCCCATCCTTCTTGCTGCTCTTGGTATGCTATTCAGTGAGAGGGCTGGTCTGGTCAATATCGGTGCGGAGGGAATCCTGCTCATAGGAGCACTGGCAGGGGCTGCAGGAACATTCCTCTTTGGAAATGTGTGGGCCGGGGCGCTTGTTGCCATGTTGAGCGGCGCTTTAATAGCGCTTATCTTCGCCTATCTGACTGTAAGCCTTTACGCCGATCAGATTGTAGTCGGCGCCGGACTCAATGTACTGGGTCTGGGATTGAGTACCAGTATTGGTCGGGTGCTCTTTGGACTCAGCACTACTCCTCCAAAGTTGGATGCTTATGAAATTGTGCCTATTCCTCTTTTGGAGAAGATCCCCTTTCTTGGAGAGGCCTTTTTCCAGCAGAAGCTCCTGGTCTATGTGGCCATCGCCTTGGTCCCGGTTGTCCATTTCATTCTCTTCAAAACTAATATCGGACTGAAGATTCGGGCTACCGGAGAACATCCCCAAGCATGTGACACTCTGGGAATAAATGTGTATCTGGTTCGCTACGGGACTATTTTGGTGAGTGGTCTTTTTCTGGGACTGGCAGGATCCTATGTAAGCCTGGGACTCTTGAGTTTTTTTACCGAGAACATGATTTCCGGAAGGGGGTTTATCGCCCTTGCGGCGGTGGTATTCGGAAAATGGAGGCCCCGGGGGATTTTAATTGCCGCTCTTATTTTTGGAGCTGGGGATGCGCTGCAGTTTCGACTCCAGGCATCAGGGACGGAGGTTCCATATCAATTTCTACTGATGGTTCCCTATGTGCTTACCATAGCAGCTCTGATTGGTGTTGTTGGAAAAGCAAAAGGTCCGGCGGCCAGGGGAAAACCCTATCTGAAGTAAAGGTGAAAGATTGTTAAAGAAGAGCTAAAGGAGAGAGGTGCTTAGATGGGGAGAATTGAAGATATGGATCAAGGCAAGGCTGTTCTTGAGATGCGGC
>CAYMWV010000132.1:0-9802 GCA_964394395.1 uncultured Sediminispirochaeta sp. | reverse complement strand
AAGCTGCGGTAGAGCCGGGCGAACTCTTTTTCTGCCTCGGGGGCGTTGGCCTTGAGGGGGTAGAGTTCCATGAGCCGGGGGTGTTCGGCTTTCCACTGTTGTTTGAGGGGCTGCACCGCAGCGGGAGCCTCCACCCAGCGGCCAATTTCATGGCCCTGTCCGTCCCAGAGGGAGAGTACAGGGATGTGCCCCTCCCCGTCGGCCCGGTAGTACTCTTTCAGTTCAGGGTGGTTCGCCTCGTCAAATACCCGGAAGGGGATACCGGCGGCGGCAAAGAGGGGCCGGAGGATGGGCAGGTTGCAGGCTGAATCGCCGCACCAGGGTTCGGTGTGGACCGTGGCAATGACGGGTCCGGGATGATCGGCAAGAGCCTTCTGCAGTTCAGCAGCAGCGGCGGCATCTACCCGGGCCTCTTTGGTGAGGGATCGGACCAGGGATCGGTAGCTACGAACATCTTTCAGGTACGTTTCGATCTCAGAACCGCTGTCAAAATAGTCCTGGGTCATTGTTGTTAGCTTTTCCATGGTTTGAATATAATCATTTTTCAGGCAGGATTAAAGGTATTGGAAAGCCTCTGAGGCAGGATCAGGGAATTCAGCCCGTCCTGCAACATTAATCCCACTGAATCGTGGCTGTCCACACCACTATAATATTGTGCTATTTGGTATTTTTACCACTATATATGGTAGTGTTTTGCGCCTGAATAGGTTGCGGGACAGCCTCAATTTACCTTTGCTTCGCTGAAATAGTATACATGAGTCCTCAGATCATACAAAGTCTCATCCCCATGAAGCGATCGACTTCTCCCGGAAGAACCTGGATAAAGTCCTCGCTCCCTATCTGCCATATGGGGAGCTGTAGGAGGGGTTTACCGGGTAAGTGAAGGGCGGGGACGAGGCGTTCAGCGGAGCACCTGGTCCAGCTGGCAGAGAGGACAGGAGGATATTCGATGTGATAAGGTGATTACCAGTGAACTTCTTGAGATAGAGTGCCGCAGGGTTCTGTATCGTTTTTAGCACTGTGCAAGAACCTTAACGATACACATCCTTACGATCACCAATTCGAAGTACCAGAATGATAAGCTGTCGGTCCTGGATATCACAAATAAGCCTGTATCTTCCTACACGATAACGCCAAAATGTTTCTAGGCGTCCAGTAAGAGCTTTCCCCACAGATCGTGGATCTTCCCAATGTTCAATGCGTTCTTTGAGAAATTGGGTAATGCGAAGAGCTCCCGGTTTATCAAGTTTTGAAAGTTGCTTTTTTGCTGTGCTGGTAAGTTTAATCGTCCAGGCCAAGATCCTTCTCCACTTCATCAAGGGAAAAGGTATACTCCTCACCCTTTCGAAGTCGCTCCATCACTTCCATCCCGAGGTAGTAGTCTTCCAGATCTTCCAGCCCCCGTTCAATAAGTTCTCTTAGATAGAAGGCTTTTGTCCGACCTGTTTCGGAGGAAAGCCTCTCCAACCGTCTCTCAATTTCATTGTTTAGCCGGATTGATGTAGCCATATATTACCTCATAAAGAATATCTGTATTCAAGATATCACAAAGGGAATACAAAGACCATAGTCACACTTATTCTTCAAGAATGAATGCACCTGTGCTCTTTTCCTTCTTTCTACGGGTAAATGAAGTACGCGTGTTTGCTCCACCACGGTTATTCCCTGAACAGGGGCAGCGGTGGCGCTTCGAGAATGCGCCAGGGGGCGAAGCGATACCCCGCAGCCCCCGGGCGGGCCGAGGGCGGCGCGGAGCAAGCCCGGAGAGGCCCGCCGCACCCCGAAGGGGCGGGGGCGAGGAGTTTAGCGGAGCACCCGGTCCGGCCGCCGAAGGGGGCCGGAGGCGCCCATTATTAGCCGGAGGCGCCGGGAGCGAGGCACTTGATAGAGGCCTACCGCTGAACCCGCCCGGACCCGTCCCCGGCCAAGAGCTGCTGCACCTCCGAGAGTTCGACCAGATTGAAGTCCCCGGGGATGGAGTGTTTCAGGCAGCTGGCGGCAACGGCAAAGTCCAGAGCGGCCCGGTCGCTATCGAGCATCTGCAGGCCGTAGATGAGACCGGCGGAGAAGGAGTCGCCACCCCCTACCCGATCGACAATGTCGCTGATCATATATTTACGGCTGGCATGGAAGCTGCCGTCCCGGGCGGCGAGAACCGCAGACCAACCGTTGCTGTCGGCACTTTTTGCTTCCCGCAGGGTGATGGCAATCTTTGAGAGGTTCGGGTAGGTGGCCAGCACCTTTTCGCCAAGTTTCCGGTAGCTGTCGGTTTCCAACTTGCCGCCGGTGACCGCAGCTTCGTCGCCTCCCTGGATGGCGATCCCCAGGGATTTCTGGCAGTCCTCCTCGTTGGCGATGGCTACATCGACGTATTTGACCAGGGGGCCCATCACCTCCGGGGCGCTTTTTCCGTAGTTCCACAGTTTCTTCCGGTAGTTGAGATCGCAGGAGATGGTGAGGCCTTTTTTCCGGGCCGCTTTCAGCAGCTCCAGGCTCAACTCTGCGGCCGAGGCGCTGATTGCCGGGGTGATGCCGGTGATGTGGAGCCAACTGGCGCCTTTAAGAACGGTGTCGAGATCGAAGTCCCCGGGGCCGCTTTCGGCGATGGCCGATCCTGTGCGGTCATAGATTACCCGGCTGGAGCGCTGATTCGCCCCGGTCTCAAGAAAATAGATGCCGATCCGATTACCCCGGCGCACTATCCTGCTGGTGTCCACCCCGTGGCGGCGTAACTCCCCCACTGCGGCGTCCCCCAAAGGGCCGGCAGGCAGGGCGGTGGCGAAGGCGGCATCCAGGCCGAAGTGGGAGAGGGAGACCGCCACGTTGGCCTCCCCTCCTCCGAAGGTGGATTCCAGCATGGGGGTCTGAAAGAGCCGGGTATGTTCCGGACTTTTCAGACGAAGCATGATCTCCCCGAAGGTGACGGTTTTTCCTTTATTCGGGTCCGAATTAGACATGGCTGATCCCCCTTATCAAATCCAGAGCCTGCCTGGTTTTTATCATAATCTCTTTTTCCTCGATCGATTTGACCATCCAGCTGCCCCCGCAGGCGACAACCGAGGGCAGGGAGAGATAGTCCCGCACATTATCGGGAGTGATCCCCCCGGTGGGCATGAAGGAGAGATCGGGATAGACCGGCAGTACCGCCTTGAGGAAGGGTACCCCCCCGGCCGCCTCGGCAGGAAAGAACTTCACCAGCTCCAGGCCGAACTCCATGGCCGCCTCCATCTCCCCGGGAGTGCAGACCCCGGGAATCATCAAAACTCCCCGGTCCAGCACATGACGTACCACCCTGGGGTTGAGCCCCGGGGCGACAATAAACTGCGCCCCCGCCTCGATTGCCGCATCGGCCTGGTCGGTGGTGAGCACTGTTCCGGCGCCGGTGAGCATCTCTGGGTAGTCCCGGCGAAGGGTGCTGATCCCTTCGGCAGCGGCATCGGAACGGAAGGTTATCTCGGCTACCGGGAGGCCCCCTTCGAGGAGTCCCCGGGCGATGGGGCGAACATCCTCAGGGGAGTTCAGTTTGATTACCGGCACCAGGGGGGCGGGCCGGAGGGCCTTGATTAATGCTGATGAGGTCATGAAAAGTCTCCTTCTTCTCTTTCTCTATTCAGTGCTCTGTTTATGCAATGAAACATTACTGTCAACTATAACAGAAATTGAGGCTGTCCCGCAACTTTTCTTGAGCTTTATGCACGCTACATATAGTGGTTCAGGTTATAAAACTCTAACATCACCATATATAGCGGTTTAGACAGCCTCGATTCAGTGGGATTAATGTTGCGGGACGGCCTGAATTCCATCACCATTCAAAAGTGTTTCACAACCTTCACAGCCGGGAGATGTGGAAACCGCCGTCCACATAGAAAACGTTCCCCGTGGAGAAGTCGAAATCTCCTTGTAAGAGGGCAGCAACGGCCCTCCCGGTATCTGCCGGCTCTCCCCACCGCTGCTGGGGAACCAGCCCCTCTTGGAGAAGGGTATCGTACTTTGAAGTCACCCCGCTGGTCATATCGGTGGCCATGATCCCCGGGCGTACTTCGTACACCCCGATACCGTCACCGGCCAGCCGGGAGGCAAAGAGTTTGTTTGCCATGGCCAGGGCGGCCTTGGAGAGGCAGTATTCGGCCCGGTTCACCGATGCGGTCTCGGCGCTGATGGAGGTAAGAAAGACAATCCTGGCACCCCGCTCCCTGATACCCCGCTCCCTTTTTTCCAGCCACCGCCGGGCAAAGAGGGAGGAGAGAAACCAGGGTCCTTTAAGATTCACCGCCATGAGCCGGTCGAAGGACTCCTCATCAAGATCCAGCATATCCCTCCGTTTGGCTGGGGCGATACCGGCGTTATTGACCAGGGCAGCCACATGAGAGAATGTTTCAAAGGTGAACTCCGTCAGACGGTTCCGGTCTTCGGGACTGGAGATATCTCCCTGCAGGATGGGGAAGTACTGTTCTTTCCCCCCGGGCTCTCTATGTGCATCGTCCCCATCCCGGGTAGCTTTTTTACACAATTCTGCGGTCTCCTCCGCAGCTTCCCGGTTTCCCGCATAGTTAATTATAACCGAGTATCCCCGCCGGGCAGCTTCCAGGGCGATTCCCCTGCCCAGCCCCCTGCTGGCTCCGGTAACAAGTACCGCCGGTGCCTGCTGATCCATAAATGGCTCCTCCATATTAGTGGATTGATCCCGCCCTGTTCCCACCCCGGTGGAAGCCCTGTTCCCGCCCCGGTGGAAGCCCGGGGCGGGAGGCGGTTAAGCAATTGGGAACTTATCGATGAGATTCGGGAACGTGCCGTCCCAGATCTTCATACACCCCATCTTCAATTTTATACATTACCATGGAAAGTCCAAGGGGTTGATGGGTTTCAGGGCTGATGGTGATGATTCCGGTGGTGCAGGGAAGATTTTTCGTCTCTTCCAGCGCCTTGGCAAGAGCCACCGGGTCCACCTTACCCGCCCGTTCCAGGGCATCTGCCAGGATAATCACCTTGTCGTAGCCCAGGTAGGTCTTGTTGATCGGCTCTTCATCATATTTGTCTACATAAGCCTGCCTTGCTTCGATGAGCTGGGGCTCTGAATCGGAGTAGTTGTTGGCAAAGTAGATATCATCCGCCAGGGTGGGATCGCTCATGAGAGAGACAAAGGGAGGAGCGAAGTCCAGGGCTCCAATGATGGGGATATCCAGGCCTACCTGCTCCATCTGCTGCAGGGTGATGACCGAATCCTGGACGTAGTTGGGCAGGAAAACCGCTTCGGCGCCGGAGTTTTTGATCTTGTTGAGCTGGGTCTTGAAATCCTTGTCACCCTTCTTGTAGACCTGTTCGATGGGAACAGAACCGCCGTTCTCCTTGATGTAGGCGGCAAAGGGCTTTACCAGGGATACCGAGAAGGCGTTTGACTGGTCGTACATCACCGCCACCTTTTTTACTCCCACCCCTACCAGGGCGTAGTCCGCCAGAATCTCACTGTACTGCTTACTGGTGGGCTGCATCAGAAACATGTAGGGCCGGGCCTTACCCGATTCGTCCACCGTAACCCTGGGGTCGATAAAGCTTCCAAGGATGGGAACCTTTTTCGCTTCACTCAAAGAGCCAAGGGAGAGGCCGATGTTACTGATGGGAGGCCCGATTACCGCAACAGCCTTGTCCTGATCAGCGAGCCTGTTGTAGGCGGTGATCGCTTCCTGGGGCTCAAGCTTCACATCGTAGGGTTTTAATACCAGCTGCCTTCCCAGCACTCCACCTTCGGCATTGATCTTTTCAATGGCCAGTTCAGCTCCCCGGACCACTGCGTTACCCCACACCGAGGTGGGTCCACTTAAATCCTGGATAGCGCCAATGACGATATCCCCATCTTCTCCCTGTCCACCGGCAAACAGCATAGCCGGAAGCAGCAAAACCAGACCAATTAACAACACTCTTTTCATTCTATCCTCCTTTAAGGATGGTTTAATATGATAAAACGGACACTGCCGCTTTATTGCAAAAGAAAACCGCCGCCTCTGGCGGTGGCCGCCAGTTTGTCAAACTGGCGGCGCTTCAGGCAAAGCCTGTACCGCCCCCTCATGAGAGGGAGTTCAGGATCTCCTGGATCCGATGGATCCTTTCAGGGTCCGCATCGAAGGGGAGTACCCCGGTGCCGATGAGCACCTTTTTCCGCTGCCCGGCGATCTCCACCGCCCGGCGGCACTCCGCCTCCAGGGCGCCATCGTCCCCGGAGACAAGGGTGGCAATGTCCATATTGACCCGGACCAGCAGCTCCTCAGCATCCCGGACCCTCTCCAGAAAGGCGGCCTGATCGGTCTCCCCGGGGCCGGGACAGATAAGAAAGCCCGGATTCAGCTGCAGAAGGTAGCCAGCGATGGGAGCCGTATCGCCCCCCATGATCAGGGCGGGGGCATCTCCGGTAAGCTCCCGGATCCCCTGCATCAGGAGCTGCAAAGCTGGCAGTTCCACATCCCGGAAGGTGTCAGGGCTCAGCATAGGCGGGGTGGCGGCGCTCTCAAAAAGGGTAGTCCCCAGCCCCTGATCCGCCACGTAACGGGAGAAGGCGAGCTGCCCCCGGGAGAGATGTTCCAGGGCCCCCCGGACCAGGCCAGGGTCATCAAAAAGGGCCATGAGCAGATTGGAGAATCCGCAGAGGTTGCTGGCAATGGAGAAGGGGCCGCTGATCGGGACGCGGACAGGAACATCTCCCAGCTGCTCTTTGATCTCCCCTGCGGCACTGACCAGCATGGCTATCCGGCCCTCCCGCTCCGGATCAAGCAGGGGGAGGGAGAGAATCTCCTTTACCTCCGAAAGGGGGGGCGTCGTAATGGAAGGTACTTCATCCCCCTCGGGAGCCGCCACGGCAGCCCCGTAGGCCTCCGCCTCCAGATTGTAGATATCGATGCAGGGGGTAACCGGGCTGTGGTGATACTCGTTCCAGGCAGCGATATGAGCCTTTACAATGAGGCCCCTGTTCCGGCTTACCTCCCAGGGAGTACGGTGGATAAACCGGGCGGCGTGTTCGTAGACCACCGGAGCAAAACTGATCATTTCAGCCCCCCTTCCAGCTCATCGCAGGTTCCGGTATCTCCCAGATAGGCCCGGTTGATTTCATCATTACACAGTAGCTCCTCGCCCTTCCCTTGCAAAGTAACCACTCCATGTTCAAATACATAGGCGTGGTCGCAGAGCCCCAGAGCTTTCTTTGCGTTCTGCTCCACCAGGAGAACGGTAATCCCCATGGAACAGATCTTCTTCACCAGCTTGAACACATCGTTCACCAGCACCGGTGCAAGCCCCAGGGAGGGCTCGTCAAGCAGCAGCAGTTTTGGCCCGGACATGAGAGCCCGGCACACCGCCAGCATCTGCTGCTCCCCCCCGCTCATGGTTCCCGCCTCCTGTCCGGAGCGTTCACCCAGCCGGGGAAAGAGTTCAAACATCTCATCAATCTTCCGATTCAGGGCTGCCCGCCCCCGGAGGTAGAAACCGCCCACCACCAGATTCTCCCGTACCGAGAGGCCGGGAAAAATCTTCCGCCCCTCCGGCACCTGGGCTATTCCCTGACGCACCACCCGGTGAGCTTCACTGGTTAAGGGTCGGCCCCGGTAGAGAATCTTGCCGGACTGCTTTTTCACCAAACCGCTGATGGTGTTAAGGAGGGTGCTCTTGCCTGCCCCGTTGGAGCCGATGATGCTCACCAGCTTCCCCTCTTCCACCTGCAGGGATACTCCGGAGAGGGCGTTGATGTGACCGTAGTTGACCACCAGATTTTGTATCTCCAGCATCCTATTCCTCCTCTCCGATATAAGCCTTGATCACCCGGCTGTCCCTTTGAATATCCTCTGCCTTCCCGTCAGCCAGAAGCTCGCCGAAGTTCATCACGTAGACCCAGTCGCTCATCTCCATCACCACCTGCATCCGGTGCTCGATAAGCAGGATGGAGAGACCAAACTCTTCGTGGAGCCGGTAAATCAGGTCGATGAAGCTGGTAACTTCACTCGGATTCAGTCCCGCTGCGGGTTCGTCCAGCAGCAGCACCTTCGGGCTTGTAGCAAGTGCCCGGGCTATCTCCAGCTTTCGCTGCAGCCCATAGGGGAGGTTTTCCGGATCGTAGGAAGCAAACTTCTCAAGTCCCACCAGGGCAAGATACTCCATCGCCTCTTCCCTCACCTCCTTCTCCCGCCTCCGCATCCCCGGGGTGAGCAGAAGGGTTTCCAGAAGGGAATAGGTGGAGTGAGGATCCGCTGCGGTCATCACGTTTTCCAGTACCGTAAGGCTCTTGAAGAGACGAATATTCTGGAAGGTCCGGGCAACTCCCCGGCCGGTAATCTCATGCTGGGCCAGCCCGTCTATCCGGGATCCGTTAAGGATGACCGATCCCGAGTCCAGAGGATATATCCCGCTGATCAGGTTAAAGACCGTGGTTTTTCCCGCCCCGTTGGGGCCGATGATGCTTACAATATTACCCCTCTCCAGCTTGAAGGAGAGCTTATCCACCGCCCTGACGCCGCCGAAGCGCTTCTCTATCTGATCTACCGAGAGAACGGTGCTCACATCGGTTTTAGCCTTCTCGGTGCCGCTTATCCTGGTTTGCATGCTATTTTCCTCCCTTCCGGCCGTCGGGATTCTCTCCGGCGCCGACGCTGCTCCCGACGTGGACGCTTCTCCCAGCGCCACCGTCGATCCCGAAGCTACCGTCGGTCCCATGACCGCCGCCAGTTCCGGGCCCGCCACGTCTCCCCCTGGAGAGCCACCGCTTCACCGCCGCTGGAGAGAGCTCCCAACTGCCGAATATTCCACTGGGCCGAAAATTGATGATTACCAGAACAACGATGCTGTAGATGACCACCCGCCATTCAGAGGCGAACCGGAGCACCTCCGGCAGGGTGCCGAGGATGAAGGCGGAGAAGATCGCCCCGGTAAGGCTCCCCATGCCGCCAAAGAAGACCATGATGATCCACTCCGCCGACCGGGTCCAGTTGAAGATTCCCGGATCCACGTAGCTGGTGTAGAAGCCGTAGAGCACCCCGGCGTAGGCGGTAATCGCACTGGCGGTGAGAAAGGCGATGAGCTTTACCCGGCTCACATTGATCCCCATGGCCCGGGAGGCCAGTTCATCGGTTTTCAAGGCGATGCACTGCCGTCCGAACTTGGAGTATTTAAAGTTCCGGGCAAAGAATGCGATGGCCACCGCAGAAATGACCGCAAAGGGAAACGTGGTCTTTATCGGTATTCCCGAAAGTCCCATGGCGCCGCCGGTGACGCTGGCCAGGTTATTTAACACTGCGATAATCGCCTCGCCGAAGCCGAAGGTGACCAGGGCGATGTAGTCCCTCCGAAGCCGCAGGGTGGGCAGGCCCACAATAAGGCCGAAGAGAATACCGGCGAGAACGGCGAGAATCACCGAGAGAAAAAAAGGCAGGTGATAGCGAGTCACCAGGACGCCGGCGGTGTAGGCACCGATGGCCATAAAGGAGGCCTGGCCGAGACTGAAGAGCCCGGTAAGGCCGGTGATGATGAATATTCCAATCACGGCGATCATGGTGATGCAGGTAAAGGTCAGAACTGATACTAATAGACTCATCTGCTTCCTCCCTAAGCCTTCTCGGAGATGATAAGCCCCGCTATCCCCTGGGGCCGGAGAATCAGGAATATCAGGGTGATGACGAAGATGACCACCGGACTCAAACCGGCTCCAATAAAATCAACCGAGGTGAGAGAGACCTCCATGACACCCAGGAGAATTGCCCCGATCACTGCTCCAAAGATATTTCCCAGCCCTCCCAGGACCGAGGCGATGAAACCCTTTACAATCATC
>CAYMWV010000131.1:7091-9936 GCA_964394395.1 uncultured Sediminispirochaeta sp. | reverse complement strand
CTTTCATGTAGGAGAGGAGAAAGGTGGTTTTTCCGGTCTGCCGGGGGGCGTGGAGGACCCAGTAGAGCTGGCCGCTGATGTATTTATCTAGCTGGGCGTTCACCAGCCGCTGTGCCGGGGGGAGCATGTAGTGACGCTCGGGATCGCAGGGGCCGGTGGTGTTGAAAAATTTCTCCATGGGCTTTTTCTCCATGGCTTAGTATAGGGGGATTTTGTGGGACCGGCAAGGTGAGCCCCCCTTTGCTGTTCATGGTGTTCATGGTTGGCCTTGCCCATTCTTGACAAAACAGGTAAGGTGCACTATGGTGTGTATATGACCCAATGACTAAAAATAAATAAACAGTCACTGTAATAGGGGAGAGAAGATATGGGAAGGGCCTTTCATGCCGAGGAGAAGCGGGAGATAGAAAAAGGGCTCAGGCAGGCTGCCGGGGCACGTTTTTTGCGACAGGGGATCCGAAAGACCACGGTAAGTGATCTCGCTTCAGATGCAGGTATCGCCAAGGGCTCCTTTTACCATTTCTATGAGAGCAAGGAGGCCCTCCTTATCTCCATGCTTGAAGAGGAGGAGAAAAAGAAGTGGGAACTGCTTGAGCCGGATCCTCCTTCTCCGGAATCCTTTTTTTCCTCCTTCACTGCCTTCCTGGAGGAGAGTGAGCTGCTCCGGGCTCTCTTTTTGCATGGGGAGATAGCATATATCAGCAGGATCCTTCCCGGGGAGTACCAGGATGCGAACAGGGAAGATGATGACGCCTTCTCCTCTCGGCTGCTTCAAGCCTGGGGTATCCAGGGTAACCGGAAGCTGATCCAGGCAATGACCGCTCTGACCAGGATGCTCTTTTTCGCCTCCGTTTATCAGAGTGATATAGGGGAAGGCTTTGAAGATGCTTTTGCAATCTTGTCGGAATCCTTATCCCGCTATTTCAAGGAGCAGTTATGATCGAAGTGAATGATCTCCATTTCACCTACCCTGGTAAGGGGGGAGAAACTCTGAAAGGACTCTCCCTGGGGATTGATCCCGGAGAGATATACGGATTCCTGGGGCCCAGCGGGGCGGGGAAGAGTACCGCCCAGAAGGTGTTCATGGGAATCCTTCGAGGGTATGAAGGTTCGGTGAAGCTTTTCGGACGGGAGCTTTCCCGCTCTGATAGAGATATCTACGAGCGGATCGGTGTCTCCTTTGAGCTCCCCAACCTCTACGGAAGACTCACTGCTTTGGAGAATCTTCAGCTCTTCTCGGGCCTCTATCGCACAAAGGGGAGAGATCCACAGGAGCTGCTGCAACAGGTGGGGCTTTTTGAGGAGCGGAACAGACGGATTGACAAGTATTCCAAGGGGATGAAGATGCGCCTCAATTTTTGTCGCTCCCTCCTGCCCAATCCGGACCTGCTTTTCCTGGATGAGCCTACCGGGGGGTTGGATCCGGCCAATGCGGTGATGGTGCGGCAGCTGATTCTCAAAGAGAAGGAGCGGGGGGCGGCCATCTTTCTTACTACCCACAACATGGATGTGGCGGCGAAGCTCTGCGACCGGGTCGCCTTCTTAAAGGAGGGGAGCATCGTTGGGGAGGGGACCCCTGATGATCTTTCCCTGAAAGAGGGCAGTGGGGAGGTTTTTGTGGAGGTGGAAGCAGCTGCAGAAGCAGCGGCAGAAAGGGATGCTGAAGAGGCCGAACAAGATCCGGAGCTTCAAAGTGCCACCTTCCCCTTGAAGAACATCGGCTCTAACCGGGATTTTATCACCTTTCTCAATTCAGGGAAGGTGCGCCGGATTAGTACCGACAGGGCCAGCCTGGAGGAGGTTTTTCTCAGGATTACCGGTACGGATTCGGCCGGGGAGGAGAGGTGATGGTCTCTCCGGCTGAGTTGCTTAAACAGTTGCTTCAACAGACCGGGTCTGACTGGGGAGACTGGCAAAGGAGCATGGTTAAAAGCGAACTGCTCCTGCTCTTTCGGAGAGGGATTATCCCGGTCTACCTCTTCATCACCATAATCTATGTCACGATTGTATCTTTCCTCTCTCCCGAAGAGGCGGAGCGGGTAGTTTTCCTTCTGGTCTTTACGGATGTCAGTGGAATCGGCTTTTTCTTTGTAGGAGCGGTGATGCAGTGGGAGAAGCGGGAGGGGGTTTCACATGCCCTCTTCGTCACCCCCCTTTCGCCGAACAGCTTCCTGTTACTCCGAACCGGGCTTCTCTCCCTTATCTCCCTCCTGGTTTCGGCGATGCTTTTTCTCTTCATCGCTCCCGGTCCAGGATATTTCCTCTTACTGGTGGCAGTCTCCTGGCTGGGGGCAATCTTTTTCACTCTCCTGGGGATCGGGGTGGGGTCGGTAACCGAGGGGGTAAACAGCTACTTCATTCTGGCGGTACTGGTATTTCTTCCCTTTGCCCCGGCTTACCTCTCGGTATTGGGGATCTGGTGGCATGATCTGTTGCTTCTTTTACCTACCGGAGCAATGGCAGCCCTCTTTTTGCGTCTATCCGGGATAGTTCCCCTCTTCGGAACTGATCCAGGGACATCCTCGCTGCCCCTGGGCTTATTGAGTTGGGTTTCCCTTGCCCTCTGGATCGGGGGAGCAGCTCTTTTCGGGGCAACACTGTTTAAAAGGAGTTTGTATCGATGAGCAAGAGCGGTAAACGTCCTTATCAGCGATTTCCCGTGGGGCGGCTCCTGCAAGTCGAATGGGCTATGCTCCACAGGGATCCGGTCTATCTCTTTATGGTCCTCTCTCCGATGCTGATCGGCCTCTTTGTCCGATATGCGCTGCCCCGGCTTTTTTCTCTCCTCTTAGGCTATACCGGTTTTGATATGGTGCCCTACATCCCCCTGGTCCATTTCTTCTTT
>CAYMWV010000131.1:0-6991 GCA_964394395.1 uncultured Sediminispirochaeta sp. | reverse complement strand
TCTCCAGGGATGGGGGTTTGGCGCTTGTTTACTGCGGGATTGCTCTGCTGCTGCAGCTGCTTCCTCTATTTCTCGGTCTATCTCTTCTCTTTCGGGCCAGAGTACTGCCTATTCATCTCTCAAAACATTTCCCCTGGCGGAGAGCTCAATCCGGCGGTTGAGATCCTGCTGGTCCCGATCCCGGGTAACCGGCTCCTTTCCGGCCTTACCGATTATCTTGATTTCGATTCTCCCCTCTTGAGGGCCGGAATCAAGGAGCTTTTTCAAAAAGGAGGCACCCGCCTCAGCCCGGGCTACAGAAAGATCCTCTCTTCCCTCTTCGGTCCCAAAGAGGGCGCAGTGTCCCTCTATGCGTATAGTGAGTTCTTCCCAGGGGGCGATAGTTTTGGCAAAACTCCTCAATTGCTCTTCAGCTTCCCGGCTCAATCGTGCATCGTTTGGGCCAAAGTAGAGGGTTACATCTTTGCTTACCTGGGCGTACCGAGGTTCTGTCGGGGGCTTCGCCTCTGCTGCTGCTGTTTCTTCTTCTTCCTTCTCTATTACCTGGTCCTCTGTTTCACCACGGGCTCCCTGCTCTGAAGCTACTGTAGCATCCGCTGCAATGGAGGAGGTCCTATCCTCGTCACTCTTCTCTGGGGTTCTGCTTGTAGCTTCCGTGGGAGTTTCAGATGTAGTCTCTCTTTTTTTCTCTACCGGGGTTTCCCGGGGCTCCGGTTTGGATGTAACCTTGCTTTCCTCTGAAAGGGGTTTGGCCAAGCTTGTCCCCCGGTCATCCCGGATAGAACCGGAACATCCCCGGGGTAGAAGGAGAAAAGCAAGAGCCCCGAAGGCCAGGAACAGGAAGATCAGCAGCAGAGGCAAAATCCTCCGTTTTTTCATATGCCGTTTCAGGGAAATGGTATCGGTACTGTGGCGTTGCCCATCTACATGGAGGGAGAGTTTCAGACCGTAGCTGCCGTCAAAGCTTCCTTCTATAACAAACCGGGGAGGACCTGCCTTCTTTGGAGGCAGGTTCTTCAGATCGTACTGTTTCAACAGGATCCGCTTATCCGCCGAATAGAGGAAAACGGTGATAATTGCCCGGCGCTGTCGGTCCACCATGGTGGTAAGCCGGAGACTCTTTGTCTGCCTGCCCTTATCAAGGTCAAAAAGGGGGGTCAGGTTATGTCGTTCGGTTTCAATCGCAATATAGTGATGGTTTTTATTCATAGTCTCTCATCCTACCTACCATTCTTACCCTTTTACAGGAAAACTGCAAGGATTTTATCTTGTTCATAATGTAAACATAAGAGCTGCTTGATACCCTTTATTACACCCCGCATCCAGTAATCTGGAGGCCCAGGAGCTGGCTGAGTCTGCAGGCCGCTTCAGTGCCGGCTGCTTCGATATGGATATGGGTAATCTCATTGGTAAATGCGGAGGGCTCCGGATTTATTTCAATAATAGTGGCTCCCTTGTCAGCGGCTATCCGGGGGATCATGGCGGCAGGGTAGACCTCTCCGGTGGTGCCGGCCACAATCATGGTGTCGCAGGATTTGGCGTACCGGGTGGCAGCCTGGGCCGCCTTCGGTGGGATGGCTTCCCCGAAGAAGATGAAATCGGGTTTGTAGACTCCGCCACAGCCGCACCGGGGCACCACATCTTCGGGCATCCCCTGCTGTTTTACCAAGTGTCGACCGCCACATGCGGTACAGATCAGCTCCCTGCTGTTTCCGTGGTATTCAATGATATTTCGGCTCCCCGCCCGATGGTGGAGATTGTCGATATTCTGGGTGATTACCGCCTCCAGCTTTCCATCAGCCTCCAGAGCAGCCAGGAAGTGGTGCATTGGGTTGGGCTCTGCCTGGGCAAAGTGGTCAAAAAAGAGGAGCCGGATCACAGGCCAACACTCCTCGGGCTCCCGGAGGAATCGCCCTATCTCGAGAATCGAAGGATCGTACCGGCTCCAGAGCCCGTTTTCTCCCCGGAAGGGGGGGATCCCGCTTTCTACAGAGATGCCGGCCCCGGTAAATGCGACCAGGTGATGGGAGTGGTGGATCGCCTCTGCGGCGGTGGCAAGGGAGTGTTCCATGGGGATAATCTTACTGCATAGAAGAAAAAAAAGCTATAAGTTTGGAGTTTTTGCTGTAATTGGTCTTGCGTCACCATAGGAATATACTATAATAGAAATAAAGAAAAACAGGGTAAAAAAATGAATGAAAAACAACATAGAAGCATAAACCGGTCCAATCGTCTGTTGCGTCCATCCCCCCAGTTGGCACTTGTCCTGGATGCAACACCCCAGACAGCAGTGCTCTTCTATAATAAACACCTCCGGTACACCTATGGGGAAGGAGATCTCTTTCGAAGGTATGGACTGCCCAATGAAGCTATCCCGGGGAAACTTCCCGGGGAGATATTTCCAAGGGAATTGGCAGAGACCTTTTCCAATATGTATCTTGCAACACTAGCAGGGAAGAAGACCGAAGTTCGAGGGCGTTTCAAGGATAGAATGTATCACGTAAAAAGCCAGCCCATTGTAGAATCCAGTCGCAATGGAGAAAAACTCATTGGAGGTTTTTCCATCATCTCCGATATCTCCGATCGATGTTCCTCACTCCATCTTATCTCTCAGGATTCAGCAGTAGATCCCATGGAGAGTGAGGAGTACAAAACGATTCTTGAGCAGATCCTCCGGACAATGGACGACATGATCCTGGTCATCGATCGGAACTATCATATCGTTCTTAGCAACCTGAACAGTCAACAGGTTTCAGAATCTTCGGCTCTATGCTACCGCTTTTTTTTCAACAAAGAGCTCCCTTGTGAAGAGTGTATGGCAAGAGATATCTTTATGCTCAAAAGTGAGACAGCACAAAAGGTGGTAGAGACAAATCAAAGCCGAATGCTGGTCTCCTGCCATCCTTTCCGTGATCCATCAGGGCAGGTCCGCTATGTCATTGAAAGGGTTTCAGATATCAAATCGGGAGCTTTAGGTGAAAGCGGCTCCATCAGCCTATTAGCAGAAAAAGAGGAGAAGCAGTCTAGTAAGCAAAGCCAGGAATTCTATAAGAGAACAAACAGCACCCATGATCCAAAATCGGAGAAAGCGAATCGGGAGAAGTCGCTTAAGAACCTTCTGTCGAGGATGCAGAAAAGTAAGCGGGATATTGAAACCTATAGTGTTTCTGTTACCCACGACCTGAAATCACCCCTTCGGGCGGTGAAGTTTTATCTCGACATGCTATCAAAGAAAACAGAACATTTTAATAAGAATGAGCTGCGAGAAATAGCGGAAAAAGTAAAATCCCGGATCGAGAACATGGAACAATATGTTGATCGAATTCTTAACATGTCGAAAGATGAGAGGATTACAATGGAGATTGAGCGTATAGATCTCTCCATACTTGCTCTTTCGGTGCTGGAAAATCTTTCGTTCACCCATGATATCTCTAAAGCTGATATTGCCATCGAAGAGGAAATGGAAGCGTACGGCGATCCGGTTCTGATAGCAGTTGTTTTGGAAAACCTTATTGGCAATGCTTTAAAATATGCATCAAAAAAAGATCAACAGAAGATCAATGTCTCTTCTCAGGTGGAAGATGGTTTTAGAAAGATTACCGTTTCTGACAATGGAGTAGGCTTTGACCCTGAAAGAGCTGAGGAGCTTTTTCAACCTTTCAAGAGGCTTCATGCCCATAGTGACTTTCCTGGCCATGGAGTTGGGCTCAGTACGGTAAAAAAGATAATCCTTCGCCATGGTGGCAGTGTGGAAGCGGTGTCTGCACCCGAAGGAGGCGCTTCTTTCTCTTTCTCCCTTCCTGTTGAAAAGGGGTTGTTATGTTGAAAGTATTATTTGTTGAAGATAACGATGATGATGCTTATCTGGTAAGAAGTGTATTCCATCAACTCTCCTGGGATGTGGAACTGATTCGCTTATATGATCTTAAAAAGATTCATTCCTTTTTACTTGATGAAGGTAATGCTATAGACATGGTTATCTCTGATTATGCTCTGCCCGGATTCACTGGTATGGATGTATTGCTTTTGGCTAAGTCTCTCTATCCCGATCTAACCGTTCTTATTGTCTCAGGGGCGGTGGGAGAGGAGAGAGCTGTTGAGTTGATAAAAGCCGGGGCTGTTAATTTTCTTTCCAAGGGTAATATTAGCAGGCTCATTTCCATTATTGACCGGGAATTGAAAGAAGTGGTCCAACGAAAAGAGCATGCCTCAATGAAAGCGGAACTGATCCGGAGTGAAAACCGATTTTCCTATCTGTTTCACTTCTCTCCCGATCAAATAGTTATTACCGATGGTAATACGCTGCAGATTGATACGGCCAATAAGGAGTTTTCTGATGCCTGTGGTATGTTATCAAAAGATCTGAAGGGCCGTTCTTTTCTGGAACTTGTCGGTTGGAAGGAACCTGAGAAGCTGAAGGAAATACAGAAACAGACCCAGGCAGGAACCTGCCGGGATAACCATGAATTGAGTTATACCGATTATGAAGGGAAAGAGAGGATCATTATATGGTCAGTTACCCTGTTCCCTTTTGATGGGGATGATCAAATTCTCTGGATAGGGAAAGATGTCACCAGGGATCGGCTTATCCAGAAGAAGGTTAGGGAGAGCGAACATTTAGGCTCCCTTGGTACCCTGGCTGGTGGAATTGCTCACGATTTTAATAACATCCTTATGGTAATTCTTGGCTATACCGAGATGACCTATGAGAAGGTGAAAGATCAACCGAAAGTATTGCGCTATCAGAAGGAGGTTTTAACAGCCATTTCCCGGGCAAGGGATTTGATTCAGCAAATTCTTACCTTCAGTCGGAAACGGGAGGGTTCAGCGGAACGCTTATTTGTAAATCCTATCATCAAAGAGGTGTTGAAACTCCTTCGTCCTACCTTACCTGCGAATATCACCGTACGATCCCGGATTAAAGCAGAGCTCCCTATCATGGCTGATCCTACCCATATTCATCAGCTTATCATGAATCTATGTACCAACTCCTACCATGCAATGCGGGGGAAGGGCGGGGTCCTTTCTCTGGAAACGGAGGATGTTTTTCTCAACGAATCCAAGATTGCAGCATATCAGGATAGTTATGGTGAAGGATTAGATCCTGGTAACTATATCAAAATTGTAGTGAAGGATACCGGAACGGGAATGTCTCCGGAGGTTAAAAGCCGGGTATTTGATCCTTTCTTCACTACCAAAGAGATAAATGAAGGAACCGGTCTAGGTCTTTCGGTAGTACACGGGATAGTAACTGGCTATGGCGGGGGAATATATATCGATTCTGTTCCGGATGAGGGTACGACGATCTTTATTTATATACCAGGATTGGATTCTGATTCCGATCATCCTGTTGTCGATGAGGAAGTCCCAGAAATTATAGACGAAAAGATGTGTGGCTGTATTGCGGTTGTGGATGATGAACCTCAAATTGCAGCCATTTTTCTGTCTCATCTGGAAGATGCTGGATTTGACGTTGATATCTATGGTTCCGGAATGGCTCTTCTAAAGATAGTGGAATCGGGGACCAAAGCATATTCCTGTGTAATAAGCGATTATTCCATGCCTGGTATGGACGGGATAGAACTCTTGAGCCGATTACATAAGATAGCGCCCGATGCTGGCAGGATACTCTGTTCCGGTTCTGATAAGAAAGCGGTACTGGAGGGTGATGACAAGCAAGTGGCTCACTATGTTCTGACTAAACCGGTTGAGAGGAAAACACTCCTCTTAACGGTGAGAGATACATTAAAGATGGTAGAGGGAGGAAAGGCATGAAGCGGATATTGTTAATAGATGATGACACAGCTATTTTAGGAATGCTGGAGGATTACTTCTCCGGAGAAGGTTTCATCATCACTACTGCGGAGAATGGAAAGGAAGGGGTAAAGCGGTATCTCTCCGAAGGGGCCGACCTGGTTATTATGGATGTGTTGATGCCTGAACAGGATGGAATCGAGACTATTCGTATGCTGAAGGAGTATGATCCCGAGGTAAAAGTTATCGCCATTTCCGGTGGAGGGAAGATAGAGGCGGATAGCTATCTAAAGATGATACGTCATTTTGGAGCAGTTGAGACCTTAAAAAAGCCGGTACTCCCTTCTCTACTTTTAGAAGCGGTAAATGAGCACATAACATGAAGTGTATTAATTCAGTTGAGATATGGCAGGGGAGGAGCAAATGAGAATGGGGAAGTTAACAGTTGTTGATGACGAAAAGATTGTCCTGGAAATGATCAGCGAGATGATGGAAGAGAAGGGATATGAGGTTTCCGCTTATCAGGACGCAATGAATTTTATCCAGATATGTGAGCGGGATGGGTGTGATGCTGATCTTTTAATCCTGGACTATAACATGCCCGGTATGAATGGGATAGAGGCTCTTGGAAGACTCTATGAACTGAATATCCTGAGAAGTTTGCCGGTAATCCTCCTTTCAGGAATTCTTGAAGAAAAGCTTGATTATGATCCTGCTGGGGATGAGAAGGTACTGGCAATTGAATATCGAAAGAAACCGATAAAACTATCTTGGTTGGCTGAAACGGTTTTGAACCTTTCCCGCCTGGGAGCCTATTATCGAAAGTACGGGAGCATACGTGATGGCTCAAACTGATGTAATAATGAGCGATGTCTGGTCCCTTCGGGAGGGAATGACCCTGGCAAAGCCTGTTGAATTAGAAGGGAGTGTTCTGATTCAAAAAGGGATGGTGCTGAATGAACCGAGGATACGAGCCCTTCGGGATCGTGCGGTGGGAGGTCACGATCTTTCCATTTTTGTGGTGGTGGATACAAAAGCTCGGCTTATCAAAAACATGGTGGAACGGTTAATGGCCTATCTGGATAAGGATGTCTATTATCCGGTGCTTCATAATACGGTATTAAAAAAGAAAGTAGAGACGATTCTTCATACGATCATAGAAAAAAAGAGTTCAATTTTTGAGTACTTTAATGATTACCTCAGTAACGTGGAACGTAAGAAGGCACTCTCAGATAAA
>CAYMWV010000130.1:0-10036 GCA_964394395.1 uncultured Sediminispirochaeta sp. | reverse complement strand
TCAAGGACTTTTTCGGTCATTGCACGAAAAAAGCGTATTTATTGCTACTGTAGTAGTAAATAAACATTGACGAATCGTAAAAAGTGATTTAGGATACTACTTTAGTAGTGAATAGAATCACTGCGAAGATGAATTATCGCCAGCAGAGAAGCGGGAAAGGAGCGTGTGTGTTTCCGGTACTGGAGATTCAAACAACTGTTATTCGAAAGAATACAGAAACGATGGTACAATTGTGCCGGGAGCGGGATGTAAGTATTGCCGGGGTGATCAAAGGCTGTGATGCTCTTCCGGAGGTGATTACTGCGATTGTGGAAGGCGGCGCAGGGTTTATTGCGGATTCACGTATTAAGCGGTTAAAAACGGCGAAACCCTTTGCCGGGGATCTTCCGCTTATGCTCCTGAGAATACCAGGCCCTAGTGAGATTGAAGAGGTGGTCCGCCATGCCGATATCAGCTTCAATTCTGATTCTACGATTATCAGGAAATTACAAGAAGAGGCTAAGAGACAAGGGACAATGCATAAGATTATCTTGTTGATTGAACTTGGTGATCTTCGCGAAGGTATCTATCCCCCGGAGAGGTGTGTAGAAATCGCAAAGGAAGTAGAGAAGCTTCCCAACATTGAATTGATGGGGATCGGAACAAACCTGAGTTGTGTATGCGGAGTAATCCCGGATGCCAATAATATGAACCGACTTGTCGAGATTGCTGAGGAGGTTGAATCGGTAATCGGTAGAAAGTTAGAGATGATCTCGGGAGGCGCTACTACTGCTGTGCCCATGCTGGTAAGGGGAGAGCTTCCCAAAAGAATTAATAATATTCGTCTGGGGGAAACTCTCCTTTTGGGGCGCGATATGCCAGATTTCTGGAATTTCCCGATTGAGGGGCTTTCTACAGACGCTTTTATACTGAAGGCTGAGGTACTTGAGGTGAGTAGAAAGCCCTCCAAGCCGATCGGTACGGTATTTATTGATGCCTTTGGAAATAGACCGGCATATAATGATCACGGAGATCGCCTCAGGGCCATTATCGCAGCAGGAAAGGTTGATTTTGTTGATGCAAAGTTGCTGATTCCCCTTCGCCGGGGCGTGGAAATAGCGGGATCATCCAGCGATCATCTTGTTTTGGATGTGGAACATGCTGATCCGCCGGTACAAGTTGGGGAGGTCCTTTCTTTTGAAATGTATTATGGCCCGATGGTCTATCTGACCCATTCCAGGTATGTGCGGAAGCTAATAACATGTGCAGTATCCGAGGTAACAGCATGAATAGAAACTGGAGGGCTTTGCTGCTTGAAAAACTGGCCGGCGGGGGCCGGGGGAATACCCTTTTCGTTCCTCGACTCGATATCTGGTACAATCATAAGAAGAAGACCGGGACTCTCCCGGAAAGTCTGAAAGAGAAGAGTTTACTTGAGGTAACCAGGAGCCTTGGTATTGGATATCATTCGGTAATTCCGGATTATGTCCATGATGTTCCACTGGAGCAGTATATCTATCGTGGTCTGGGCTATTACAATCATCCTGATTTCCCCTTTGTATTCGACTTTTCCGATGTGGAGTATGAAGCTGACATTGGTGAGGAGGAAATTCGACTTACCTATCATGCTTCGCAGGGTGATATCGTCCTAGCCTATGAATACGGAGAAGAATTTCTGGAAAAAGGCAACTCTATTCCTGCCATGCATGAACATCCCATAAAAAGCGAGGCAGATTACGATTTGCTCAAAGATATCCTCTCCCGTGTTCAGGTCACTGAGCGTCTTTCTGGATATACAGCGTGTCGGAACCGGATAGGTGAAGATGGCCTCGCAGTATGTTGTACCAGCCTTGCTCCCGGCCCTGTGGGGCATATCCATCGGGACCTTCGTCGGATGGATGATTTCTTTCTTGACCAGTACGACTTTCCCCATAAGATTATGGAACTTACCGAAGTAATTGCGCCCCACCATGAAAAACTTTTGGAAATTGCTGCAAAAACAGAGGCCGAGGTGGTAATCTATGGCGCCAATTACGATGAGGCCATTACCATCGAGCCGCTTTTTCGCGAACATTTTATGCCGTGGCTGGTGAATGCTGGCACTATTCTTCACGATGAGGGCAAGTATCTCTTAACCCATACGGACGGGGAAAACCAGGGACTTATGGAAGCTTACCAGGAATCCAATTTTGATATTGCCGACTCGGTGACTCCCGCCCCCATGACAAAAATGAGCCTGAAAGAGTACCGCGAGTGCTTTAACGGAAACGTTAACATCTGGGGCGGGATTCCTTCGACCATTATGGTTGCCGATTCTTTCGGCTGGGAAGATTTTAAGGCCTGGGTGGAAAGGATGCTTGAGGAAACGGCCCCCTATGATCACCTGATATTAAGTATTGCCGATACCTGCCCGCCGGGAGCAGATTTCGGTCGAATTGAGTATCTCTACGAAAAGCTGAATAAAGGGATTTGATTATGTACGATCTGGTAGTGCACGGTGGAACGGTTATTGATCCTCTTGACGGCGTTTATCCCGCGAATATCGGCATTGGGGACGGAAAGATTGAAGAGGTTTCCGATAAACCGTTGAAGGGAAAAAAAGAGATAAACGGGGAAGGTAACATGATCTCTCCCGGCTTTATCGATATTCACATGCATGAAGATAAGATCGAAAACGACAGGATCGATTTCAAGGTCTTAAACCGGATGGTCCGGATGGGAGTTACTAGTGTGGTGGGCGGAAACTGCGGTTACGGCGATGTGGATATCGGTACCTATTTCCGACACCTTGAGATGCAGAAGTCGCCTGTTAACTATGCAGGCTTGATCGGTCACGAGCTGATACGGAGGCGGGCGGGATGCGATGATGTGTACCGAAAAGCAAGTCCTGCTGAACTAATCCGGATGAAAGAGCTACTTAACAAAGGATTGGAGGAAGGTGCCCTGGGGCTTGCTTTCGGACTGGAGTATGTGCCCGGCACCCCGCTTTCAGAGGTTCTGGAACTCAGTGAACTTGTTTCCCATTTCCCGGAGCGGATGGTTGCCACCCATTTTCGCTTTGACGCAGAACGTTCCCTGGAGGCGATCGCAGAAATGATCATGATTGCCAGAGAAACGGGGGTAAGAAGTCAGGTTTCCCATATCGGCAGCTGCGCTGCTTCCGGTCACATCGATGCGGCTCTTGAAATGGTCAGCGCTGCACGAAAGGGTGGGGTAGATGTCATGGCGGATGTGTATCCCTACACCGCCTTCAGTACCCGGATTGGTAGTGCCGTATTCGATGGAAACCCTTTCGAAAAATGGGGTGTAGACCCGGAGGCAATAAGGATCATCCAGGGAAAGTATGCCGGAGAAACCTGTACCAAGGAGATTTTCGAATATATGCGGAAGCACGAAGCGGATAATTTTGTTGTTGCCTCTGTTATGAAGGAAGATGAGGTCATCACTGCCATGAAACATCCCCTGGTGATGATTGCCAGCGACGGCGTACTTAACAAAGGGCAGGGACATCCCAGAGTAGCGGGTACGTTCCCCCGTTTCCTTGGAAGGTATGTTCGGGATTTGGCCTTGATGCCCCTTAAAGAGGGAATTAGAAAAATCACCCTGCTGCCTGCTGAAACTGCCGGTCTAAAAAACAAAGGAAGAATTCAAGAGGGTTATGATGCCGATATCACACTGTTCGATTTCAACAAAATTATAGATACCGCAACCTTTGATGATCCTCTGGTGGAGCCGGAGGGGATAGAAACGGTTATCGTGAAGGGTGTTCCGGTGATTGCAAATGGGGAGTTTACGGGAGAAGGTCCCGGAACAGTTATACGGGTTCAAACAGAGAAGCAAGGAGGTTGATGGGAGAAAAGCAGATAAAGCCGGAAGCTCCGGAAAAAGATACTCAGAAAAACCGGAGCAGAAGGAATAGCAACGTGGTATATGCTGCCTTGAGGGCGGCAAATTATAAGGAGGTATGATTATGAGAAATCTAAAAGCTGCAATGTTTATCATTGTACTCTTATTGGTGGCTTTTGTAGCCTGGAGCGGTGGACAGAAAGAAGGTGTTTCAGGAGAGGCCTCGGGTGGCGGCGCATCAAACGAATTGGTCTTTGCCTTGTCCGAAGAGATTACGAGTACCGATATGCATCAGGTTTACTGGTCCAATATGGTGCACAATATCCTGTATGATTCACTCGTTACTTTTGATCTGGAAAATAAGAAGATTCTTCCTTCTGCTGCCGAATCGTATGAAATACGTGACGGAGGAAAGGAGCTGGTCTTTTCTTTCGCTGAGGATGCCGCATTTACGAACGGCGTACCGATGACCGCGGAAAAGGTGAAGGCTTCGATTGAACGCTATAGGGAATTAAGCCCCTATGCGAGCGATTTTGCTCCGATAACCGGTATGGAGATCGAATCGGGGAAATTGGTAATGAAATTCGAGCGTCCTACTGCTTTTATTTGGGGTGTCTTGACTTCCGACTATGCAGGAATTGTCGAACCGGCTGCTGCTGAATCGATGGGAAAAGAGGATTTCAGCAGAGCAGCAGTGACCTACGGACCCACCCGGGTGAAAGAGTGGGTGCAGGGGTCCCACATTACCCTGGAAGCGGTGGATAATTATAGCTCCAATAACCCGATTATCGAAAACAACGGTCCTCTCCATATCAATACGGTAACAATCAGGTTTATCCCGGATAGTTTTACCCGTATCAGTGAGCTCTTATCGGGAAATGTTGATATTCTTGGGGATGTTCCCGTAGAAAGTGTTGAGGCTCTCAAAAAAAATGATCAGGTAAAACTCTATACAACGAAACAACCTGGAGTGGATTTCCTCTATCTAAATCCGCAGGCTGAAAAGTTGCAAGATGTTAAGGTGCGCAGGGCGATCGCCCATGCGATCAACAAGGAGGAGATTCAAGCAGCGTTGAAAGATACGGTAAATGCTGCTTACGGTTTTCTCTCTCCTGCCCAGATTGCCTACAGTGCAGATGCGGAAAAGAAGCTAAAGAGCATCTTTGGATTCGACCTTGCCAAGGCCAAGAACCTTCTTGCTCAGGCAGGATGGAAGGATAGTAACGGTGATGGAGTTCTTGAAAAGAACGGTGAAGATCTTGAACTGACCATGCTGGTTACCCTGGATGTTCCACTCTTAAAGCAGGCAGCTCCGATCGTTCAGAATCAACTGAAACAGGCAGGTATCAAGTTAAACCTTCGGGAGTTTGAGGCCAGCTATATTCGGCAGCGGCTTGGGGATGTCGACTACGAGATTGCCAACCGTCACTACGAGTGGCTCGACCCGGACATGTTCAGCTACCTGTTCCATTCTGAAACGGGTCAGGGTGGTTACTCTAATACCGAGGTAGATAAGCTTATCGAAGAGGGCAGATATATCATGGACATGGAAGAACGGGCTGCGAAATATGGAGAAGTACAAATGACCATGATGGAAGATGTACCTGCCGTTCCTCTTTTCTATCAAATCCAGTATACGGCTACAAAAAAGAACATCACAGGATTGAAGATTTCCGTTGAGGCTAAATACTATATTCAGGACGTGGAAAAGCGCTAAAGTGAAATGATCCGGCCGGCCGATTGGCCGGCCGGTCTTTGACAACATACAACTGCCTGGGGTGAATCCAGGGCAGTTATAAAAAAAAGTGAAACTATTTTGCAGGGAGTACCTTCTATGTTTGAGTATACCGTAAGAAGGCTGCTACAGGGAGTACTTGTTGTCTTCGCCGTAACCATCGTTCTCTTTATTATTTTGCAGATGATGCCTGGAGATGCGATAAGCTTGATCAGCGATCCCCGTATGGCGGAGGAAAAGAAGGCCGAACTTAGGGCGGAATGGGGTCTTGATAAGCCTTTACCGGTACAATACGTTTTCTGGATAAAAAAAGCCCTGCAGGGAGATTTTGGAACCTCTATCGTTACAAGACAAAATGTTATTAAGGTTATTCGTGAAAAACTGCCTTACACCTTTATGCTTGCCGGTTTATCATTGATTCTGCAATTCATTATTGCTGTTCCCTTGGGTTTGATTTCTGCGGTAAAGCGTGGAAGCTTACTGGACCGAGCTATTGTTTCGACAACAATCATCCTTTGGTCTACTCCCCGGTTTTGGCTTGGAATTTTATTAATCATGATTTTCAGCATCAAGCTTCAGTTACTGCCGATATCAGGATTTTATGGCCCGAAATCCCTAATTCTTCCCCTCATGACGATGACGCTACCATATCTTGCCCAAATCCTACGGTTGACCCGCTCTGAAGTGTTGGATGTGCTTCAAGAAAAAATGGTGGTCACCGCCTATGCCAAGGGTTTACGGGGGAGAACGGTCATCATCAGGCACGTCTTACGAAACGCTCTCATTCCCACAACCATCATGTTTTTTCTCTCCCTCCCCTGGATCCTCGGCGGAGCGGTGGTAATCGAGAGTGTGTTCGCTTGGCCAGGGATGGGTAGACTGTTGTGGACTTCCATTATCGACCAGGACTTCCCTGTTGTGCAGGGCATCATTTTCCTTATCGCGATCCTAACGGTGGTATCAAATACTATTGGTGATGTCATTGCAGCTTATCTGGATCCAAGGATTCGTCTCGGAATCGAAGGAGAAACACTATGATCAGAGAGATAATAAAAGCGGTGTTCAAAAACGGTACTTTTATTGTAGGTTTGATTATTTTCCTTTCTGTTATTTTTGCGGCGATCTTTGCAGATGTGATAGCTCCTTTTGAATATGACGAGATGAACATTGTAAATGCACGCCAAAAGCCTGGTGGTGACCACCTCTTTGGAACGGACCAGTATGGAAGATGCGTCTTCAGCCGAATCATCTACGGAGCCAGGATTACTCTGAAAATTGGTCTTTATGTTGTCATCATAGAAACGGTTATCGGGGTGAGCCTTGGACTATTTGCAGGCTATTACGGGAAATTAGTCGATAAGATAATTCTGTTTGTAACAGACCTTACCTGGTCACTACCGCCGATAGTACTTGCTATGGCCATTGTGACCATGCTAGGTCCAAGTCTTAACAATGTGATCATTTCCATTGCTATAATTAGCTGGGCTCAATTTACCCGGATAATCAGATCAAAGACTCAGGGATTGAAGAATATGCCTTTCATCGAAGCGGCCCGTGCTTTTGGAGAGAACGATCTCAATATCATTTTTCGGTATATTCTGCCGAATGTGGTAGCTCCGATTCTCGTTATCTCTACTTTGGCACTTCCCTTTGCCATCCTCTCAACGACGGCCCTTGGATTCCTTGGCCTGGGAACACAACCCCCTCAGCCTGATTGGGGCGTTATGCTTTCGGAGGGTATTCAGTATCTGGGAAGCGCACCCTGGTTATCCATCTTTTCCGGTCTTGCGATAGTCTATACGGTCCTAGGTTTTAATCTTTTGGGCGAAGGACTTCGTGATATCCTCGACCCGAAGCTAAAATTATAGGAGTGTTTGATGGCAAAACCGTTATTACAGGTAGAAGACCTGTCTATTCGTTTTAAAACTGGGAAAGGTGAAGTTTCAGCTGTTGACCGGGTATCATTCGATATAGGGGAGCAGGAAATATTTGCTTTGGTGGGAGAATCGGGGAGTGGTAAATCGACGACCGCTCTGGGAATCATGCGGCTCTTGTCAAATAACGGAAAGATTGCCGGGGGAGCAATGTATTTTGATAATCGTGAGCTGGTTTCCCTAAGCGAAAAGGAGATGGTTGCCGTCCGGGGAAAGCAAATCGGAATGATCTTTCAGAATCCCCTGGATTCCCTTAATCCGGTGTATACCATTGGGTATCAAATGTCCGAAGCGATTATCCTGGACAAGATCGAAAAGAAGAGAGCATGGAAGATGGCCCAGGAAATTTTAAAAGATGTCCGTATCAGTGACGGTGAATACCGGATGAAAAACTATCCTTTCGAATTTAGTGGCGGTATGCGGCAGCGGGTCATGATTGGGATGATGATTTCCAGAAAACCGAAGCTCCTGATTGCTGATGAACCTACTACCGCTCTGGATGTTACTATTCAGGCACAGATACTTGAGCTGCTGACGGACCTAAAAGAGAATTTTGGGAAGTCTATCCTCCTGATAACCCACGATTTGGGAATTGTTGCGGAGATCGCTGATAAAATTGCAGTCATGTACGCAGGAAATCTGGTGGAAACCGGGACAGTGTTCCAGATATTCGATAAAGCTCTTCATCCATACACTCGCTTGCTTCTTAAAGCTTTACCAAAGGGGACAAAGGAGGACGGCTTGCTGGAAACAATTCCCGGTGACCTTCCTGATCTACGGACTCCTCCTTTGGGCTGCAGGTTCTGCGATCGTTGTCCCGAGGCGAAGAAGAAATGCTCGGAACATTCCCCCGCTTTACAAGAGGTCGAACCGGGCCATTTTGTGGCATGCCATAAGGAGCAGAAATGATTGAACTTGTTAAGGTCGACAGAATAAAAAAGGTGTACACGATCAAAAAAGGCTTGGTGAAGAAAAAGGTTATCCACATCAAGGCAGTTGACGGGGTCTCCTTTTCCGTAGAAAAGGGAGAAACCTTTGGCCTGGTGGGAGAGAGTGGATGCGGGAAAACTACCATGGCCAGAATGATACTGCGGCTGATTGAACCAACCGAGAATACTATTTACTATCAGAAAAAGGATATTTTCTCTTATAACAGGGGTGAATTGAAAGATTTCCGTAAAGATGTGGGAATCGTTTTTCAGGACCCCGCCGCCTCTCTAAATCCGCGATCGACCATTATGGATTCCCTTCGCCGCCCCCTCACTATTAACGGATTTGATCGTAAAAGTGCCGATCAACGCATCTACCAGGTATCTGATCAGGTCAGGCTTTCAAGAACCTTACTGAAACGATACCCCCATCAGTTAAGTGGCGGTCAGCAGCAGCGGGTCAGTATTGCCCGGGCAATAGTATTGAAACAACAGGTGCTGGTATTAGACGAACCTACTTCGGCCCTGGATATCTCTGTTCAAGCCCAAATCCTCAATCTTCTGATAGAGTTGCAGAAGGAGCAGCATTTGACTTATCTTCTGATATCCCACGATTTAAACGTGGTTAAATATATCAGTGACCGGATTGGCGTTATGTATCTTGGCAAGATGGTCGAACTTGGTACGGTGAAAGATATTTATCAAGACGCAAAGCATCCCTATACCTTCGGCTTGATGTCCTCTTCGCCGATATTCAGCCCCCATCAAAGAGACAGGGGGAAACTGAGAATCTCAGGAGAACTGCCGGGGCCGATCTCAGTACCATTAGGATGTAGATTTCATACTAGATGTCCTTATACAGAAGATATCTGTAAAAAGGAGATACCTCTCTTTGAGGATATCGGTTCTGGGCATTATGTTGCCTGTCACCGCCATACTGAAATAAACTTTCCATAAACTCCCCCCATTGCCACAAAATCCCCTCCCCCGTAAGATGTTCTCATGGACAAGAGCGAGGAGGAGCTTCAGTACAGCGACCAGCAGAAGAAGAGGGGAAGGCATTTTTTTCTCCTCTTTTCCCTGGTAAATACGGTAGCCTTTAATTTCCTTGCGGGCAATGTCATTGTGCTCTTTTTTATCCGCCTGGAGGTGAATAACACCATCCTGGGAATGGTCTCTTCTTTTATGTTCCTCTCTTATCTCTTTATGCCCCTGGGGAAGATGCTTGCCCACAAGTGGGGAGTGGTGAAGGTCTTTGGCCGTTTCTGGATGGCCCGGTTTCTCTCCATCAGCCCTCTTGTCTTTGTTCCTCTTATTGCAGGGGCCAACAGGGTCCTGGCGGTGTGGTTAGCTTTGGGGGCTTTTCTGCTTTTTCAGACCCTCCGGGGTTTCGGGATTGTGGGGTACAGCCCTGTTATGCGGGCCTTGAGTGCCGGGAATGACCGGGGCCGTTTTATGGGGCTCTCCCGTATCGTGATGAATCTGGGAATGTTGATCACCAGTCTGATGGTGGCCCTCCTCCTCTCTGGTGATCCTCCCCTATCCCGGTTCCAGCTCTTTTTCGCCGTCGGGTCAGCCCTGGGAGTTCTTGGCTCCCTGCTGCTATTCAGGGT
>CAYMWV010000129.1:0-10041 GCA_964394395.1 uncultured Sediminispirochaeta sp. | reverse complement strand
TGCTCCCCCTTTTTTCCCCGGATGATGGGGGCAAGAAGCATCAACTTGCTCTTTTCAGGGAAGGAGAGCAGTGTGTCGAGTATTTGGTCCAGGGACTGTTCCCGGATAGGATCACCGCACTTGGGGCAGTAGGCCTTTCCAATCCGGGCCCAGAGGAGGCGGTAATAATCATATATTTCGGTAACCGTACCCACCGTGGAGCGGGGATTCTTATGGGTGGTTTTCTGTTCAATACTGATTGCAGGGCTTAAGCCCTCGATGTAGTCCAGATCCGGTTTATCCATTCTGCCCAGAAACTGTCTTGCATAGGCGGAGAGACTTTCAACATAGCGACGTTGTCCTTCGGCGAAGATGGTATCAAAAGCGAGGCTTGATTTACCAGACCCACTCATTCCGGAAATGACTATCAGTTTATCTCTGGGTAATTCCAGATCAATATTTTTTAGATTGTGCTCTCGGGCACCTTTTATGATAATGCTGTCCATGAAAGGAGAGTACGAAATTTATTGTCTTGGGGCAAGCGATTCTGCGGCGAGGCGTCTCCAACGCATCTCTCCCTGTAAATTGGATAGGATCAAGAAGCTCTCCTTTGCCAGCCCCTCCTCATCCTCCTGTCGAAGCAGGCTGGCAAAGTGGTAGAGGCTTTCATAGAATTTTGCCTCTTTGAGGAAAGCGGAGCTGGAAGGCTCTCTTTCGGCTTTTAGGAGCATCTCCAGGGTGTTCCTGTACCCCGTTGGCAGGGAGATAAACTGGTAAGCCGGGTTTTTCTCCATCAGCAGCTCGATAACCATTGAGGAGGGAATAGCTATCGCCATAAGGTAATTCTCCAGGGCCTCCTGTTTCCTTCCAATTTGCTGCAAAAGTGCCGCCTTTTCCACCCTTGCCAAGAGGGTTTTGCTGCTCCTTGGCCGGTACAATTCGAAGAATTTGTCAAATCCCTTCTCGTAAAACTGTTCCAGAAGAAAGGAGGGCTCAAACAGGGCTCCTTCATCTCCACCTGCCATAGCAATAAGCTCATCATAGGCAGCTATGGAATCTTCAATGGAATCTTCATCTTCCGCCGTCTTTGCAAGTACAGAAGCAAGAAGCCTCCGAGGTTCAAACCGTTCTTCCCAGACATAAAAGAAGCGTTCATGTTCTATCGCCCGTTTATAGGCATCCTCGGCAAGTAGGTATTCTCCCTCCGCTTCATGGATTTTACCTATCCAGGTGAGTGCGTCGGCAGTAAGATCCTGTTTCTTGAGGGTTTCCTGAAAATAGTAAAGAGCCAGACCAAGTTCTCCCTGCCGATAAGCCCGTTTGCCCTTCTCTAAAACGATCCAGGAAGGCAACTCCTGGATTTCTCCCTCCTGGCTGAAAAGAGCAGCTGGAAGGAGGGTCAGAAAGAGAAGCAAAAACATAAAAAGGGTTCGAAATATACTCATAGCTTATCCTCTAATTGTCTCAGGATTTCAAGAAACGCTCCTTCCGCTTTCTCCATGGGACCCTTATAAACAACAGAACCGTGTTGAAAAAGAAGAACCTGATTCCCCGAACCGGTGATGCCCAGATCGGCATGTCTTGCCTCTTCCGGACCGTTGACCACACATCCCATTATGGCTACTGAGATATCGGCTTTGCTTTTAGCCAAGGTCTCTTCCATTCTGCCCAAAAAAGCGTGGGTGTCGAAGGTGGAGCGGCCGCAACGGGGACAGCTGGTAATGCGTACTCCCCCTTTTCGCAGTCCCAGGGCCTTTAGCAGCTCCACTGCTGCAAGAATCTCCCGCTCCGGCTGATCGGATAAGCTTATCCGGATAGTCTCCCCAATCCCCTCCTTGAGCAGTGTAGAGAGCATCAGTGTTGATTTCACCGTTCCCGGTATCAGCGGACCAGCCTCGGTCAGACCAAGATGCAGGGGGTAGGGATATCTCTGGTGAAACAATCTGTTTACATTCACACATGTATCAATATCGGACGATTTGAGGCTGAACACCAGATTCTTGTAGGAGATTTTTTCCGTAAGCTCCATCTCCTCTTCTGCGGCCCGGATCATCGCCTCCGAGGGGTTTTCCCAATTACGGAGATGGGAGGGAAGGGAGCCACCGTTGATGCCGATTCGAATCACTACCCCGTGGTCCCGGGCCGCTTTAAGAACATCTTCGGCCTTCTCCCGGCTGCCAATGTTTCCCGGATTGATTCTAACCTTGTCCACCCCGAGACGGATCGCTTCCAGGGCAATCTTGTGGTCAAAATGGATATCGGCTACCACCGGGATGGGGCTCTGTTTGGCCAGGCTGGCGATAGTTCTCGCATCTTCAATTGTGGGCGAGGAAAAACGGATAAGATCACAGCCGTAAGAGGCAAGGCGGTGAATTTCTTTCAGGATGGAACCTATATGGCCGGTATCGGGGCTGAGCGGTTTTTTCCACATGGTCTGCACCGTAACCGGTGCTCCCCCGCCGATAGTCAGGTTCCTGATGGTAAAACTGTACCTTTCCATCCTACCCTCCGGTTTGGCTTTACCCGTTCTGCCGGGCGGCCTCTGCCCTCTGCCCTCTGTCGATGGTCGTGTGTTAAAAAAGGTCCCAGCCATTATGACCGGGACCCTGTTTCGGTAGAAGAGCGTGAGGATGACCTACACAACGCCCATCATAAATACCATGACAAAGAGGGCCACCGTCTCGATAAGACCAAGTACCATGATATAGTTACCAAAGCCCTTTCCTGTTTCCGCCAGGGCATCCGATGCGTAGGCTCCTGCCCTTCCCTGAAACATGGCCGAAAGACCCATGGCAATACCACCGAATAGTCCAACTCCAAGAAGCAGCCAGCCATTTGCTGTCTCTGCAGCCCCTAAAAGGGTGTTCATAAGGATATACCCGTAGATAGTCTGGGTCAACGGTGCGCCTACGAATGCAACCAGCATGAAGGGGGCCGGCTTATTCTGGGCAAAACATTTCTTCCACGCTCCAACTGCAGCCATACCGGCTGCACCGGCGCCGAGAGCTGATCCCATCGCTGCAAAGGCAAGGGCGGCTCCAATTCCTAACATTCCAAAGTTCATTTGCTTTCTCCTTCCTTATTATTAAAGGGATCATAGGCGACCCCAGTCCATTCCATTCCGAGATGGCCGGAAAATTCAAGCATATTGAGCCTGACTCCGTGCACCACAACCGACAACGCTCCCATGGCAAGGTTCAGGGCATGGCCAAGGAAAAGGATAAATATCCCCCCCACAATGCCAAGCACATCATTTCCAAGCCCGGAGGCCATAGCGTTAAAACTTTTTGCTATCTCCACCGAGGCAAGGCCTACGGCGAAGAGTCTGATATAACTGATAATGTCCGAAAAGGCGGAGATGGAGGAGAGAAAAGTGGGTAAGACCCCGGCAATACCCTTTCCTACCCCCTTAAAGAAGTTGCCCTCCTGCTCTCCGAAGATAAAAACCGCTGCCACGCCTCCGAAGATCATATACATACTGTAGGTGGGGATGGGAAACCTCTCAGCGCTCAATACCAGATTCAAGACCAGGTAGAAGAGACCAAGGATCATGGAGAGCCAGCCAAGCTGGGCAAAGGAGCGAATTCGAGGCTTCTTGTTTTTGAATTCGGTGATGAAGTTCCAGATATGGGCAATTGTGAGGTGAACCGTTCCAAGGATAAAGCAGATGTACTTGATCACAAAGGATGAGTCCTGTTTACTGAAACTTGCGATGGCCGGTACGGACAAAGCTTTCAGTGGGGGAAGCTCAGCAAGCATTTTGGAACCAAACCAGGTTCCGGTCACCGCCCCCCATACCACTGTAGCAAAACCCATTACCGCAAGAAGGACCATTGCTGCGGGAGCCTTTCCCTGCTTCTTTTTGCCACTGCGAATTCCCAACAGGGCCGGAATAAGAAAGATCAGTCCATAACCCGCATCACCAATAATCATCGCAAAGAAGATACTCAGAAAAAACAGGAAGAAGAGACTGATATCCCTCTCCCGGTAGCCTGGAATAGTTCCCAGCATATCAAATACCGGCTGGATAATGGAAATCGCCTTCGGGTTTTCCACCAGGGTTGGAACGCGATCCTCCGGATCCGGATCGGTAAGTACGATACCCATCCCCTTTTCTGCTGCCAGCTTCTTGAGATCCGCTCCTTTCCGTTCAGGAATAAAGCCCTGTAGATAGACAACCCGCTCATCCTGGTGGGCACCGGTTAGAACGTTTTCGAACTTGATATCTCTCTCAAGTCGTTTTAGGGAGGACTCCAGCCCCGCCCTCGATTCTGCAAGATGCTGAAGCTCTTCCTGGATATGTTTTATCTGATCATTTCTCTGCTGGATAATGGTTTCGCACTTGGAGAGGCTCGTCTCGGGGAGAGGGAAGGCTTTCCATTCATCCCCAAGCTTCTCTTCTGAATCCCAAAAGGCAATATATGATTCGCTTTTTGTCGTTTTTATCGGGAAATAGTTGACTCCCTTGGGAAGCTTCTTGATCTGGTCCGAGGAGAGTTGAAAAAGCCTGAGATTAACCCCATGTTTCTGAAGGTATTCCAGCTCCTTCGGATCAAAATCTCCCCAGGGAAGAAGCCGATCCCGCTCTTTTCTCTGCTTTTCAACCTCTTCATACAGTTCTCTGATCCGTTCTATCTGGCGGTTTACCCGTCTTGCAAGTTCCAGAGAGGTTTCCAGGGATGCTGACCCCTTCTCCTCTTTTCCCTCGATTTGGGGAAGGTTAAAAAGCGCCCGATCGATAAGATCTCGCTGCTTTCTCAGCTCTTCCAGCCGCTCACCTCTCCCCTCCAGCTCTTCCAGGTGAAGGAGACCAAAGTCCCTAAGGGTCAGAACCGCATCCTTTCTCCGAGAATCGATGGTGATCAGAACTGCTTTCTTCATGGTAACAATCATGACTAGGCAACCCTCACAATCTTGTTCTTTGCAATCTTTCCCCGTACAACCGAGGCGGTTTGCTGATCACCCAGGTAGATTTGAATCTTCCGGATATTTTTCTTTGTATCCGGTATTTTCACCTTCTCAAAGAGGTTTACCCGCTGAGTGGTGATCCGCAACTCCTCTTCCAGGAGATTCGCTTGCTGTTTCAAAATCTCTATCTCGGCATCCAGGGCAGATATCTCCTTCATCGCATCAACGCCCCGGTCTATCCAGAGAGGTTTTTCATAGAGATCCCAGGTAACATCATCAAACCGGAGTCCCTTAAAGATGGGGATGTCTACCCCTGCAATATTACCGGTTTCCCGTTCCACCGCTTTTATCCTGATCAGGGCACCGAGACCAATATGCTCACCATAGACGGCGATCCAGTGATTCAGGTCACTTTTGATCTTCGCCTGCTGCTCCTCGATTTCCCGAATCTTCTGTTCCACCTGACGAATTACCATCTGAAGCTGCTGTTTTTTCAGCATCAGGGTGGGAAGGTAGCGCTGAAAGCGTTTGAGAGCATCTTTCTGCTTTTTCAATTCATTCTTGGTCAGCTTAACTGCCGCCATACAACTACCCCTTTCTCATTCAGCAGGCCAGAATTTGCTCAAGAGCTCGGTCCTGAGACTGGTCTCTTCCTTGGTAAAACATTCGGCCAATATGTTCCAGCCATTATCCAGAGCCTCTTCCAGGGGGATATTTACCGACAGATCCATCATTCCCGATTCAAACATTTCGCCATATTTAAGCAGCTTATTGTCCCAATCGGTCATCCTGAATCCCATCGACTTCTTCTCCATCGACTCCTTGTAGGCGGCGTAGAGTTTGATCATACCATCCATCAAGGCCCGGTGGTCTTCCCTGGTATCGGCGTTCACCGCCTGTTTGAGCCGGGAAAGACTTCCAAAGGGCTCAATTCTTCCCCCCTTCAGGTAGTACTGCCCCTCGGTGATGTATCCTGTGTTGTCGGGAACCGGGTGGGTAACATCGTCTCCCGGCATGGTGGTAACTGCAAGGACGGTAATGGAACCGGCTCCTTCAAAGTCTACCGCCTTTTCATACCGGCTTGCCAGCTGACTGTAGAGATCTCCAGGATAACCCCGGTTAGAGGGGACCTGCTCCATGGTGATGGCAATCTCCTTCATGGCGTCGGCAAAGTTTGTCATATCCGTGAGGAGGACCAGCACTTTCTTTCCTTCCAGGGCAAACTGCTCTCCCACAGCAAGGGAGATATCCGGTACCAGAAGACACTCTACAATGGGATCGGCGGCGGTGTGGACAAAGAAGATGGTCCTGCTCATGGCTCCGCCCTCTTCCAGAGTCTGTTTGAAGTAGAGGTAATCATCGTACTTCAGTCCCATCCCCCCCAGAATGATCAGGTCAACCTCGGCCTGCATGGCAATCCGGGCCAGCAGTTCGTTATAAGGTTCTCCAGAAACGGAGAAAATGGGCAGTTTCTGACTCTCCACCAGGGTGTTGAAAAGATCAATCATCGGGATACCGGTACGAATCATGTTTCGGGGAATGATCCGTTTTGCCGGGTTCACCGATGGCCCCCCGATATCAATCATGTTCTCTTCCAGTTCCGGACCATTGTCTCGGGGAGTGCCGCTGCCGGTAAAAATCCTTCCCAGAAGGTTTTCCGAATAGGAGATCTGCATCGATTTCCCAAGAAACCGCACCTCATCTCCGGTGGAAACACCCCGCCCGCCAGAAAAGACCTGGAGGGAGACATTTTCCCCATCGAGCCGGATAACGTTAGCCAGGGAATCCCCGTGGCGGCTGCTTACCACCGCCAGGTCATCGTAGCGAACCCCTTCGGCTCGGACGGTAATAACATTTCCGGCAATAGCTTCAATTTTACTGTAAATCTTTCGCATTATCCTCTACCACCTTATCTCTTATTGCCTGAGCGAAGAGGCGCTTTGCATCTTCCAGGTATCCGCTTCTCTTATCTTCAAGCATCTCCCTGACCGCCTTCTCGTTTTTCTCAAAATCCTCGGATTTCCATTCGCTTCCATTGAAGTCGAGAAAACGCTGCCTCAGTTGGTTAAACCAGGTTCTTGCTTCATCTTTCTGACTCAGATCATAGGTGGAAGCAATCACTTCAAAGAGGAGCTTGAATACGTAGGTTTGCCGTTCCACCCCAACCGCAGCGTCTACCGGGTCGAAGGAGTTCTGCTGTAGATATACGTAGTCGATAAACTCGCTCTTCATATAGGTGATGTAATCATCAATACTGGTTCCCTCTTCACCTACAACCTTCATCATCTGCCCAACTTCATCACCCCGGTGGAGGATGGTACGGGCATATTCGGTCTTTTTCGGTTCAATTACCCCGTTATACTTGCTCCAGCTTTCCAGAGGATCGATAGCTGGATATTTACGAGCATCTGAGCGCTCCCGGGAGAGACCGTGGAAGGCTCCCACCACCTTCAAGGTAGCCTGGGTTACCGGCTCTTCAAAGTTACCTCCCGCAGGGCTTACGGTTCCTCCGATGGTAACAGAGCCTGTTGAGCCATCTTTCAGTCTTACAACCCCGGCCCGTTCGTAGAAACCGGCAATTACCGACTCCAGGTAGGCAGGGAACGCCTCTTCACCGGGAATCTCCTCCAGTCGACCGGACATTTCCCGCATCGCCTGGGCCCACCGGCTGGTTGAATCGGCCAGCAAAAGGGCGTTGAGCCCCATCTGCCGGTAGTATTCAGCCAGAGTTACGGCGGTGTATACCGAAGCTTCCCGGGCTGCTACGGGCATACTACTGGTGTTACAGATGATGATGGTTCGTTCCATCAAACTTTTGCCAGTTTTTGGGTCGATCAGCTCAGGAAACTCCTTCAGGGTCTCCACAACCTCTCCGGCCCGCTCTCCACAGGCGGCGATAATTACAATGTCCACCTCTGCGTGCCGGCTGGTAATCTGCTGCAGCACCGTCTTTCCCGCTCCAAAGGGGCCGGGAATACAGTAGGTGCCTCCAAGGGCCACCGGGAAAAAGGTATCGATAAGCCGCACCTTGGTGATCATCGGCTTTTCCGGTTTCATCCGCTCTTCATAACGATCGATGGCCCGTTTAACCGGCCAGTTGAAACTCATGGTCAAGGAGTGCTCATTCCCTGCCTCATCGGCGAGAACTGCGATCTCCTCATCAATAGTGTAGCTGCCGGAACCGGCAATCTTTGTTACCGTATAGCTATCTGTCATACCGAAGGGGACCATAATCCGGTGCTCAAAGATCCCTTCAGGTACGGTACCCAGGGTATCTGCAGCGCTAAGCTTCTCACCCTCTTTCACTTTGGGGGTAAAGTTCCATTTAATATCTCTGGGAAGGGCTTTGAGGTAGATTCCCCGCTGAAGAAAAAATCCGCACTGCTCAGCGAGCTGGGGAAGGGGGTTCTGCAGTCCATCATAAATCTGGGTCAGAAGTCCGGGACCAAGTTCAACTGCCAGAAGATCACCGCTGAAATCGACACTGTCGCCAACCCCGATTCCTCCAGTCATCTCAAAGACCTGCATCTCCGCCCGGTTACCCTTGATCCGGATAACCTCGGCCTTCAGCCGCTGGTCACCCACCACAATGTAGCCCACCTCATTGAGGGAGATTGTTCCATCCACAAGGACTGAGACCATGTTTCCATTTACACCTAATACTTTGCCACTGCTTGATTCCATCAACTCTCTCCATTCGTTGTTGAGGAAGCTGCAGTTATCGCTTCCCGAACATCTGTATATATTTCTTCAAACCGTTGTTTCCCCGATTCAAGATCGAAGCGGCTTTTACGCTCAAGCAACTGCAGTTTAAGATAGAGCACCGCCAGCCGTTGGAAGTCGAAGTAGTGTGCAACTTCCAGTTCTTCCAGTTTATTCCATCTTGCCCGTAAAAGAACTTCCTCTGATTGTAGAGGGTTGGACTGGGCAAAAGCTTCCCGGACAATCTCATCAATTCCGGTTTCCTCGACTCCTTCCCGAAGGTAGGAGCTTTCATCCCAACCCCTCTCTGCAGCCCGGCTGCGGACAAGTTCGTTCCGGAGGCTGTTTTCAAAGCTAAACCAACCCTTAAGCTGCTCCGGAATATCCCTCTCTTTCAGATATGATATGTCCAGTTTTACCGCCAGAAGGTTTTCATACTCCCTTTGGGTCATATCTTCTTTACATCGTTGGAGGAACTCTTCCACCTCCAGTGACAAGCCCCCCTCAAGAGAAAGAAAAGGGAGACTTGCTATCGTATAATAGTAATTAGCCAAACTGACGCCCCTTTACTCTGCCGTTTCCTTCGAACTTTCCCGCAGCAGCTGTGAAAGGCGGGGATTAACATACTGAGAAAGGATCTCCGCGATGCCTTCAGAGCTGAAATTGTAATAGGCGTTGCCCTCTTTTTCGCTGATGAGAAAACCGGCGTCGATATCCGGAGCAGGCTTAAGGGTGACTCCACTTTTCAGCTCTTTCTGAAGTTCCGAAAGGAGCTGTTTCTCTACTTGTTCCAGATCATCCTTTGCAAGCAGGAGTTCCAGAGAGTCCTTATCCTCCTTCCAGTTGGAAAGCAGGGTCAGGATTGCACTTTTCAGGTTATCCCCTTTCAGGCTCCCCTTCACTTCCCGTTTGACCACCTTGTCCAGAATTACCGTTATGGATTTTTCCAGACTGAGGATGAGATCTCTTCCCGCCTGACGGATAGATTCTTCAGCGGTAGCTTTCATTCTTGCTGCATCCTCTTCCGCTTTTTCGCGAATGCGTGCTGCCTCTTGCTCCGCATCCTTCAAAATGGTGTTCTTCCGGCTTTCAGCATCTGAAAGGATCTCCTTTGCCTTCGCCTCTGCGTTTTCAACACCTTCGCTTTTAATTGTCTCTATAAGCTCTTTCAACTGTACGTCCATATCAACCCCTTAACGGATAAGAAAATCGTAACTTTTCATATCATAATATATATGAAGCTCTGCTTCTGCAATAGCAATTGCCCTGGTAATTTCCCGTGTTAGTTTTACCATCATGCGATGGAAAAGATCTTCATAAATGTGTGTACCTGACTGCTCATATCCCGCTCCCAGATATAATCCTATAGAGTTTTCTATCAAATGCAAGCTTATAGTTGATATTTAAGCCCGATATCGCCAAATATTTTAAAAGCTCGTCCATCTTTTTTTA
>CAYMWV010000128.1:0-10076 GCA_964394395.1 uncultured Sediminispirochaeta sp. | reverse complement strand
CGACCACCGAGATCTACACTCTTTCCCTACACGACGCTCTTCCGATCTGGGAGCTCTTTGAGAATGAAGGTAAAAGTTTCCTGATACTGCTTGTTGTTTCCCTGGAGCTTCTCAGCCTCAGGGGCAGCAGCTCCAGGGGGGCTGTAAACCGGAGAAGCATGCTGCTCAGTTTTCTTGCTGCAGCTCTGGTAGTTCACATCATCCTGCCCTGGCTTTCAGGGAACCGGGAGATCTACTTTGTGGCCATGCCCCTGCCCTGGAGCAGTTCGGGTTTGCAGATGGCCGCTGGGGGGACAAACTTCGGTACCGATCTTATTCCCCGGTACGGGACTGCCGGAATTCGCTTTATGGTCTACACCTTTCTGGGGTTCAATCTGGTAATCCTTCTGGGAACCCTTATCGAGGGGCGGCGATTCCAGTGCTCCCGGATCTGTCTTTTTAATGGTTTTATTGCTGAGCTGTTTAATCCGTCAGTGCCTTTGCTCGGCAAGAAGCGGCCCCCCGGTACATTCCTTCTTCGGTTTACTGGAGTGATCCGGCCCCTCTTTTTTACCCTTGCCCTTGTGCTCACTCTCATCTGGCTTCTCCGGCTTCTGCTCCCTGGACTCATTCCGCCAACCCTGATTGCCGGGGCGGCAGCTATAGAGGAGTATGAATACCTGCTTAACTATCCCCTTCCCGAATGAAGGGCTCTCCGGTACTTCTTGGAGCTGTGGAAGGTCCAACGATAAAAAGGGCGAGAATCGTCACCACATAGGGAATGGTAAGGAAGAGCTGGTAGGGAACATCCAGACCGATAACCTGCATTTTCAGCTGAAAGGCATTGGCCATCCCGAAAAGTAGAGCTCCGAAAAATAGTCCCACAGGGGTGTATCTGCCAAAAATGATTGCTGCCAACGCCACATATCCCCGGCCGGCGGTCATACCGTCCTGAAAATAGTGGAGTACACCAATGGTAAGGGCGGCACCTCCGAGGGCACTGAACATGCCGCTGATCAGGAGACCTGCATATCGGGTCTTGGCAACGCTGACTCCAAGTGAGTCAGCGGCATGGGGATTTTCACCCACCGCCCGTATCTTAAGTCCCACTGTGGTAGATTTAAATACCACAATAGTTACTACCAGCGCCAGAAGGGCAATGTAGGAGAGGATTGTCTGGTTGGCAATGATCGGTCCAATAAATGGAATGGTGCTGATTCCCGGAATGATGATCTTCGGGAGACCCGGGCAGCTTTGATATCCCTCCCCAACCTGAAAAAATACCCGAAAGAGGGTGCTGGTAAAACCAAGACCAAGGATGTTTATTGCTACCCCGTAAACAACCTGAGAGGTTTTAAGGGTAACAAGAAAGAGAGCATTCAGCCCCCCCATCATTAATCCAACCAGGACAGCTGCAAGAAGTCCCACCGGGGCTGATCCGAAGAGATAAGAGAAATGGTAGGCAAAATAGGCGCCCATAATCATGGTTGCCTCAATCCCCAGGTTCAGAACACCGCTTTTTTCTGCATACAGATCCCCAATCGCTGCAAGGAGGAGTGGGGTTGTAAGCAGAAGTCCGGAAATAATAAAATTTTGCATACCCTTCAACAACTCCTTTTCAACTGTTTCTTTCGGTCCGCCAGCAGCTTCTGCAGGCCGTTCATACCGATCGAGGCAAGTATAGCCAGGGCCATTATTACCTGCACAATAGAGACGGGGATCTTCAGGGAGATCTGCATGGAACTGGAGCCGCTGAGAAGGGCACCGTAGAAAAATGCGACTATCATGGTGCCTAAGGGAGAGAGTCCTCCCAGCAAGGCGATCGGAATAGCGTTATATCCGTAATTTACCAGAAAGTTTTCCGAAAGCCGGTGCTGGATCCCAAGGATCTCCATACTTCCGGTCAGCGAACCTATTGCACCGCTCAAGACCATAGTCAGAACCATTACCCGTTTTGCATTGATTCCGCCAAAAATTGCTGCATCCATATTGAGTCCCACTGTTTTTATCTCATATCCGAAGGTCCGGTGTTTCAGGATGTATGCAAGAAGGATCGCCAGGAGGATCAGCAACAGAATCCCGAAATGAACAGTAGTTCCGGGTATCCTCGGAATCCAGGAGGATTCGGGTAATTTTGGACTCCAGGGGATCCCCTGGCCCGGTTCCTGGAGAAAGGTGTTTACCGCAGCTCCGAGGAGATAGATTGCAATGAAATTCATGAAAATCGAGATGATTATTTCATTGAATCCCCTGGTTGCTTTCAAGTAACCAGGAATGAAAGCCCATATTGCTCCACCCAGGCACCCTGCAAGGAGGGCGAAAGGAATAAGGATGATTGCCGGAAGGGATGGGAAAGAGATTGCCACCCAGGTGGCAAAAAGGGTACCCATGTAGAGTTGTCCCTCCACACCGATGTTAAATAAACCTCCCCGAAAGGCGAGGGTGACCGCCAGTCCGGCAAAGCCGAGGGCGGTAAAACGCTGGATGGTGGAAAACCAGCGATGAGGAGATCCAAAAGCACCGGTGAAAATGTGTGCATACGCTTTAACCGGATTTACTCCTATAGCGGCTATAATAATTCCGGCGCCCACCATTCCAAGAATTATGGAGAGGAGTGGAACCGCAATTTTTCTGATTCCGGTGTTCCGAAAGAGCTCAAGAAACCTCATAGTTTTTCCCCACTGTTTCCAGTATGACCCGCCATTAGTGCCCCAATCTCCCTAATGCTTGCGGAAGAAGCATCAAATATTCCAACAATTTTTCCTTTATACATCACCGCAATCCGGTCGCTCATATCCATCACCTCATCCAGGGCAGTTGAGATGTAGAGTATGGAAGTTCCTGCCTTGCGTTGATCAAGGATTGTCCCCTGGACGAATTTTGCCGCTCCAACATCCAATCCCCGGGTAGGCTGCATGGCAATGAGGATATCCGGCTGGGAGGCCAGCTCCCGGGCAAGAATCAATTTTTGCTGATTTCCCCCGGATAATTTCTCCGCCGAAGCATCAATATCGGGCGTAAGGACCTTGTAGTCCTCAACCTTTCTGTTGGCAAACTCCCGGTTATGGGCATGGTTGAGAACTCCCCTTCTCGAGTATGGTGCTTCGTAGTAACGGCTAAGGAGCATATTGTCCTTTACCGAAAATTTCAAAACCAGGCCCGACCTCTGTCTATCCGGCGGAATATAACGCAGATGCATCTCCTGCATCTCTCTTGGGGAAAATGATCTTACCAGCTTTTCACCGATTGATACGCTTCCCGAGTCCGGAGTTCTGATTCCCGCCAGAGCCTCGGCAAGTGCAGTCTGCCCATTACCGGATACACCAGCTATGCCCAGAATTTCTCCTTTATACATAGTGAAGCTGATCTGATCCACCGCATTAAGTCCCCGATTATCCTTGACCACCAGATCTTGGACACTCAACGCTTCAATACGATTCCGGGGAGGATCAAGCTTGTTCTGAAGGGAGAGCTCAATATCATCACCCACCATCATGGCAGCCAGTTCATGCTTGTCCTTTACTTCGGAACGTTTAAATGTTCCAACTCTCTTCCCCCCCCGCATTACCGTTATGCGATTGGAAATATCGAGTACCTCTTCAAGTTTGTGGGTGATCAGAATTACCGAATTGCCATGGTTAATATACTCTTTAATAAAATTGAAGAAATCATTGATCTCACTGGGAGTAAGTACAGCGGTTGGTTCGTCTAAAATCAGCAGTTTACTCTTCCTGTAGAGGACTTTGAGAATTTCCACACTCTGTTGTGCCCCCACTGAAAGATTCTGTATCTGCGTATTCAGGTCCACATCAATTTTAAAGGTTTCCATAATCCGGTGTAGTTCATCAGTGATGGTCTCTCTGTCGATGAAAGGTTCTTTCCTTGACTTCAAGCCCAGGGCGACATTTTCCAGCACCGTCATGTTGTGTACCAGCATAAAGTGCTGATGCACCATTCCAATCCCCTGCCGAATAGAGTCTGTTACACTATGGACCGTAAAGGGGTTTCCATCCAGGAGAATCTCTCCTCCGTCGGGGCTATAAATCCCATATATGCAGTTCATCAAGGTTGTTTTGCCGGCACCGTTTTCGCCAAGGATGCAGTGGACCTCTTCACTCTCCAGATCAAAATCCACACAATCATTGGCGACAACAGTTCCGAACTGCTTCTTCAGGCTGACTACTTCCAGTCGCTTCATCTAATCCTCCCAGAAAGAGAAGGGAGTTGCCCCCCTTCTCTTTCTGTTTCTGTTCTTCTCTTCAGGACTACGATCCTAATCCCAGCCGGGCACGTTTGTGTCGACTTTGAAACTTCCGTTTTTAATCGATTTTTGAAGGTCCAGGCACTTCTGCTTAAGCTCATCGTCAATCATGTTGCCAAACTGACCATAGCCTAAAGCACCGCTCTCCAATCCAAATTGGAATGATTTCCCTGGATCATATTCCCCGTTAAGAGCGGACTCAATAGCGGAATAAGCTACAACATCGTTTCTGATCATGCAGCTTCCGAGAATCACATCGGGATTTAGATGAGCCTCATCGCCGGACCAGCCATGCACCCATACCCCGCGCTCTTCTGCCAGTTTCGCAACCGCTCCGGTAGCCCCGTCAATGTTATTGAGGATAACATCACAGCCATCATCCAATAGAGAAGCGGCTCCTTCCCGGGCAAGACTGATATCGGACCAGTCTCCGGTAAAAACACTCTTCAGCTCAATCGAGGGATCGATCGAATGGAGAGCTTTGAGGAGATTCTTCTCGGTAACTTCCATCTGCGGGGACTGAACTGCAGCGATATACCCAACCTTCTTGGATTCGGTCATGTGAGCCATCAGGAATCCTGCCAGATAGCCGTTAATACCATATTTAATCCGGGCGGTCATGACATTAGGTCCTGCCTTCGGCATATTGAGGCCAACGAACATGGTATCCGGAAAGTCCATACTTATAGATTGAATGGCGTCTCCGAAGGGATAGCCGTTTGCAAGGATAAGATCGTAACCCCGGTCCGCATAATCGAGCATAACCGAATTAATATCCTCCTTCGGGATCTGCTCGGTATAGTTAGCCTCGATATCAAAATCCTTTTCAGCCTTCATCAGGCCCTCATAGGGAAGACCGTTCCAGCCGCCGTCAGCGATGTTACCATCGAGCAGCAGCGCCACTTTGAAGGTATCCTCCCCACTCTCTTTCTGCCCTCCAGCGAAGAGCAGGCCGGGGATTATGAGCACTATCCCGACGATCATAAAAAGCTTCCTCTTTTCTTTCCTTTGCATATCCTTCTCCTTTTATTGTTCTCGGCCATCACAAAAGATGGCCGGTTTTACCAGATCACCTTTTGGAAAATACAAACGTTTGTAGTATGGTATCATGTTCATATAGTGCTGTCAAATTTAACTATTGCCTCCGCCGCTTGATATATGCTATACAGAAGAAAACTGCTCTCTTCAGACTATTTCCTGGCCTTATCCGGGAGAGATAATAGATCCAGGAAAGCTGCAACTATAGTGTACAGGAGAAAATCTCAATGTTCCAAAAAATAAAAACGTTTGTTCTCGCTTTCTTTCTTGAGCACGCCATCGTGCTGGAGGAGCAGGCTTATCACAGTTATGAGACCATAGAAAAGCGGGCGGAATCTGCCGATACGGAATATCTTGCCAGAATATTAAAGGGCGAAGAGCTCAAACAGCTCCTGCGGCTCCGGGAGATACAGAAGTATTCCTATGTGGACCAGGAGTGTACCGCGATGACAAACATGGATACACTGTTGGAAACGGTGAAGCGAGGACAAGCTAAAGATGAATCCGGGAAAGTTATGGAACTGCTTCAAATCGCTTATAAAAGGGAAAAGAAGGCAAGCCGATTTTATTGGTCTGTCAAGGAACGCTTTCCCCGGTCCCGTCTTGGAGATGTATTTGCCCTTATTGCAGCGGAGGGGGAGAAGCATGCCAAACTTATCTCACTGTTTCTTGGTGGACAGGGATGATGAGGAAAGCTGCCCGCTGTCTTGGTGATGATTTAGATCCGAAAAAAGCGTATTCGATCATCAGGATCGGCCTTAGAGCGATCCCGGTAAAAAAAATAGTTGGAACGGTGGATAAATGCGGAGAAGTTGATCATTGCTTTAAACCCCTGCGCCGAAGTGATATCGGCGAGCTCCTTCGCAGAGAGAGAATCCACCGGAAAACCAATCCCTGGGATTTTCTTCCACCGATCTCTGTGATCCGGTATGCAGGCATCTATTATGTACTTGACGGTCACCGGCGGGTGGCGTCGGTAAAAAAGCGAAGGATCGATTTTATCGATGCCGAGATTGATGAGTATATTATTCAGGGTGATTCGAAGGCAATAGAGGGACGATCTTCCAGGCTGCGTTTTCAGACTGAAACAGGAATCAGCAGCATTAGCCTCAATCAGGAGGAGAATTTTGAATATCTTCTCAGCGAGTCCCGCTGTTTCATCACTCCCGATGACTGGGCCCGGGATTGCTATTTCCCCCTGGTCCGGGCTATTTCAAAATCCCCACTAATGGAGCACTATCGGGGGCTGTTGGAGGGGGATATTTATGTGCTGATCTCCGGTTTCTATCGTGAAACCCTCGGCCGGATCCCTGATAAGATACGCCCTGAAACCCTCATTACCGGCTTTCTTGCAGCCCACAAAGTCCCCCATTACAAACCCTTTCGGCTCCCCTTTGCAGGATTTTTACTTCGGCTCTTTGGATTGGGTTGAGATAGCACACAACCACCGACAGTGGTCGTTTATTGGATTTCCGTATCAAGGAGAAGGGTTACAATTTCCGCCCCTTCTACCATCAGTTCCAGATCGATTGGAGAGTGTTCTCTGCAGGGGAGCTCCTCTAACACTGTCTCATCCGCTCTCGCTTTCCATACTCTCTTAACACACAATTCTCCTTTCAGCTTCGCCTGAATCGGATCTTCGGCGGGATTAAAGAAGCGGAGGCACAGCTGTTTCCCATGCTCACTTTTTTTAAGAGCAGTTACCTGTAAATGGCGAGGTGAGAGCTCGAAAAGAGAGTGGGATGGCAATGGGTCTGCAGTATCCGACTGGAGCGGTTTTGACAGAGGTCGGGCATCAAATTGTCGCGCCCCATCCACAATGGCAGCTTTCTGAAGTTCTCCCGTAAAGGGAAGGATTGCATATCGAAAGGAGTAAGTACCCGGACATTGCGCATCGGGAGTCGGTATCGGAGGCCCGCCCTGGCCGGGTCTTGTCTTTATATCTTGTCTGGAAAGCCATCCTACACAGCGCAGGAGGGTGAGTCCCAGGTAGGTGCCCTGTTCTGCAGGAACTGCACTGTGTTCGGGAACTCCTTCAGATAAGAGAGCGATCCCCTTCGTACCATCGGAGAGAGCAATCCAACGGTCATGGGGAAAGACCGTAGCGGGAGGTACCGCCCAGCCATCTTTCTGCTCTTCCTTGATTTCTCTTTTCTGAATGAAGAACTGTCCATCCGAATAGAGGTGTTCACTTTGGAAAGGAGCAAAGGTATACATCCTGAGCCGGTGATCTTTTGCCTTGTTATCTACTGTGGTCACAAACTCTACAAAGGAGCTTTCCCACGAAAGAGCTATCCTGGTCTCGATTTCCAGTTTCACAGTTTCGCCTGAACGGAGATCCCTGTTCGCTGGATCCAACTCTTTCGCTACTTCGAAGGTGTAATAAACCCCGATACAAGCTCTTACCGGCCCTCTCTCCAGGATCGCGAACCTCACTTTTTGGGGCTGCAGGAGGGTATCTCTTTCATTCTCCTGGGAGATTGGGCAGAAATCGTAGGTATCGCCCCGATCGGCTTGATCCTGGAAGTGGTGAACATCGCTAAAGAGCTCTCCACTCTCCTTGTGAAGAATAGTTACCTCTCCCTGTCTATCCACATCTACCCGAATATATTGATTTTCAATGTAATTGTCTCCAGCTGTAACACCCAGGTCGACAAGCTTGTTCTGAATACCCTTTACCGGCGACAGGAGGCGGAGGGATGTGTATCCGCAGGCTGGAAGAGAGGCGGGTATGAGCATATGAAGCCGGGTAAAGAAGGTCCGGGTCCTGAACAGAGTCTCTTCAGGGAATTGAGCCATTTGCTCAATGATTCTGCTGATGATATGGGTGGGCTCAATAGCGGCGTCTCCACACCTCAGTTCTAGCACAGGGGGGGCTGTAGCGTCATCTATGGAAAAATCTACGATACTTCTCTTCTCGATATAGCGGAGATACTCCTGCCACCAGGGGATTTCCTGCATTATGTGTCCAGCGCTTGCTTCAGATGGGATCCAGAGGTCATGAATAAGCTCTTTATCAAGAATCTGAACCGGTAATTCCGTGCCGGAAGCATCCACCCCAAAGCAGGTGCCTTCCCACCAGGGAACATCAATACTTGTAAGGAGGCTTACCTTGCAGCTCTGAACCTGGGGATTGAAGATAAGCAAGGTGAGTGAATTGTCGTAGCTATTATCGCTCTTGGTAGGCGAGATTTCAGATACAAGATAGTGTAAACCCTCCTGGGTGAGGGCGTTTACTGTCTGCTCCACCTTTGCATATCCGGTTTCCATCTCCTTATGCACCTGGTCTATGCTGCAGCCGCAGATGGCATCATGAAACTGGTTCTTTATAAGAGCGTCCCAGGCGTCATCAAGGGCGAATTTCGGATAGGGTTTTCCGAGTAAATCGACAAAGGTGAGCAGGGGTTCAAGCTCCCGCTCCAGGGCTCTCTCGAGGCGGTAATTTGTCTGTTTTATATGCATTCTTGTCGAAAGAACGGAGGCTAAAATAGCCTCACACCTGCCTCCCCGCAGTTCTCCCCTGACCATTTGAAGCTTTTCGCTGCTGCCCCGGATGCTTCGAACATATTCTTCTATGGAGCCCTGTACAATGTGGTAATCGGGAAGCTCTTTTCGGGCAAATCGAATGCTTTCAGAAAGCGTGTGTTCAGGGGACATATGGTCGGAACCGTTCCAGACAGGTATCTTGTCGCAGGAGGAGAGCGCTTCGCTCTTGGTTATGAGTTTTCGCAGCTTTTTCACCATCAGGTGGTGATCGGCTTCGCTTGCCTCTATATCACCCCAGAAAAAGGGATACGCCAGATTTCCCCCGCTGTAATAGCCTCCATGCTGCAGGATCGCAAACACCCGATCCTGGTGGGGGGATTCCCAGATAAACTCCATGGCTTCCTTTTCCAGGTGGTCACCAAGACCTCTGCTGAAGATAAAGGTGTCGATTCCAAAGTTTTTCAATATCTGCGGAAGCTGGGCGGGATGCCCGAAGGAGTCGGGAAGCCAGCCGTAGAAGGATGTTTCTCCCAATTCTCTGGCGTAGGAGGTCCCTTTCAAAAGGTTTCGTATAAGAGCTTCTCCAGAAATAATAAAATTATCGGGCTGAAGATGCCAGGGGCCTATCTTGAGCCTGCCGGTTTTCAGAAGCTCCCTGATCAGGTTCTGTTTTTCAGGACGCAGGTCAAGATAATCTTCTATGATTGCTGTCTGTCCATCCAGATGAAAAACAGTGAAATTGGGGTCCTTTTGCAGTAGCTCCAGCAGCTTGTCCATCATCTTTACCAGTTCTATCCGGAACTCCTGCACTGTACGATACCACTGCCGGTCCCAGTGGGTGTGAGAAATAATTACTACTGTTTTCACCACTGCGGTTCCTGTTTTGATATTATTTGATTCCACCACCGGTTAATCCCTGGACGACAAAGCGTTGAAAGATGAGAACCGCTGCAACAATGGGAACCAGAGATACCATGGTGCCCGCAGAGACCCAGGTCCATTGCAGTTCAAAGGCCTGGCTCATGTTCAAAATGGCTACAGGTACCGTCTCAACAGCTTTTTTCCCAATGGTTACGGTAAAAGCGAGCATGAACTCCCCCCAACTACCTAAAAATGCCAAGACCCCTGCAGAGAAAATCCCCGGAGCTGCCATGGGGAGTATGATGCTCCAGACGATTCGCAGAGGTCCGCAGCCGTCAAGTTTGGCCGCATCTTCTATTTCAAAGGGGATGTTTGCAAAATAGCTTGCAATAAGGAATGAAGAGAGGGGGATTGCATAGGCCATGTTTGGTAGAATCATCGCCCAATAGGT
>CAYMWV010000127.1:0-10371 GCA_964394395.1 uncultured Sediminispirochaeta sp. | reverse complement strand
TCCCGCTCATCAATCCGGCGGAGAACCCCTTCCCGCCAGAGTCCCTTTACCCGGGATCCATCGTTAAAGCGTAATGTTCCCTCTCCGGAAAGGGTTCCGGCACGAAAAGAGCCTTCATACCGGTCACCGTTTGCCCAGGTATATCGCCCCACTCCTTCCGGAAATCCATCCCTGAACTCCCCCTCATATCGATCTCCGTTATCGAGTGTAAAGAGCCCCTCCCCTTCCGGTTCTCCCGCTCTGATCTTCCCCTGGTAGAGCCCTTTGGCAAAGGTTTTTTCCTCTTTGGCCTGGACAGGGTCCTCTTTAGAATCGGTAACAGTTTCAGGAGCTTCTTGATAGTATCGTTCTGGAAGAACTCTCCGACTGCTGTGATACCGACTATTCCAATACCGGGCAGAGAGGGGGGTGATGGTAACTCCCCGGTCAGGGCCGTTGCTGATGGCGTGGATAAGAGAGTCCTGCCCCAGATAGATAGCCACATGAGTAACCCTGCCGGGAGCAGATCCGGTGGCAAAAAAGAGCAAATCTCCCGGCTTAAGCTCTTTTCGGCTCACCGCCTCTCCTATCTTCGCAATATCCCGGCTCACCCTGGGCAGGTCGCTTCGGTACGGTTTGTAGAGATAGTTAACAAAGCCGGAGCAGTCAAAGGAACCGGGCCCCATGGAACCGGTAGCATATGAGGCGCCAAGCAAGGAGAGAGCTGGCTGCAGGATAAGCTTTTCAATATCGTTGGCAGCTAAAGGTGGGGAGAGCAGGAGGATGATAAGGGATACAAAGCATGCTGGATGGAAAACTCGATGTTTCATTACCCTTCTACTATCCTCTCTCTTGTTATCGGCAACAGATTCCGGTCAAGTTGAGCTCCATTGTGGCAATTCGAACGGTCACTTTTAGCGGAATAGCCGCAGATATCAGTTCAATCATTTCAATGCAGGGGGCAGTTATAGGCTGATGATAATCGTAATGGTCCCTTCTGTAAACTGACGAAACAGCCTCTCTGGAAGGTTTGCGGGAGAGCCTCAATGTTGCACTATGGCGGGACCACTGCCATTAGCGTGTTGCCATTAGCTCAGCTTTGGCCCTTTACTTCAATGCAAAAATATATCATCTTTCTATGTGGAGGTTACATACAATGTTTGAAAACACCACGTTCAATAAGGTTTCCGGAGATAAAAAGGATCATGCTATTCAGCTTCTTGGGCTCTCAACCTGCGGCTTCTGTAAGCGGGGATTAGCTTTTTTGGATGAGCATAAGATAGAATATGATTATATCTTTGTAGATAAGGTTCCGCCAAAGGAAAAAAAGGCGATTGTAGATGAGTTTCGGGATCGCTTCGGGACAAGGCTGCACTACCCCACCATTATTATTGATGACGAACGCTATGAAATGGGATTTGTGCGGCCAACCTGGGAAAAGGAGTTGGGAGTCTAGGTATGGCAAAGATGGGTGAAGCGGCGGTTCGCAATTTTATCGAGAAAGCTGCCCAAAAGAGGGGGTGGAAAGTTCTTTCCGATCAGGAAATGCTGGGAGATTTGGTTGCGGGCCTGGCTGCTAACACCGAGCGCTATGGCTACCTGCAGTGTCCCTGCAGGGAGAGCTGGGGGGAGAGGGAGAAGGATAGGGACATTATCTGTCCCTGTGATTACGCCCCTGCGGATATTGATGAGTATGGCCACTGTTACTGCGCTCTCTATCAGAGTGAACAGTTCAACTCTTTAGGGAAAGAGCCTTCGGCCATACCGGAACGGAGACCTGATGACCGTTTTCCCGATTGATCTCCATCTTTAGCGCTTGATTTCTTATGCAAAGAGCCTTTTCAGTGCTGATAGCAGACGTTTGAGGAAGGCTGCTTTCTCCACCCCATACTTTACACGAATAGGCACCTGCAGGAGGATCCTCCGGTGGCTCATGAGCCGGGCGTGACCTACCGTCTCTCCAGCATCCAGAGGAGCCCTGACTGCGGGAGGAAGATCCAGCTCCCAATGCAGAGTGGCCTGCTCCTCCCGAAACAGAATCAGCTCCTCAGGTGTTGCCACCGTTAGTTCCAGCTCCTCTTGGGTACCTCCGATAAGCGGTAAGGATATCTTTTCCGGAGGCAGGGGCTTACTATTGGTAAAACGATAAAAGCCGTAGGCGAGAAGGTTTGTACCGTCGATAACCCGGTGCAGGTTCCCGTCGCTGCTGTTCTCCCCAGGGCCCCCCATGAGTACCGCAATCAGCCTTCTCCCCCCCGCCTGGGCAGTAAGGGCGACATTGTACCCCGATTCATCGATATAACCGGTCTTTAATCCATCCACCCAGCTGTGACGACCCACTAAAGCGTTGTTGTTGGGCTGGGTAATAGTTCCATAAAGAGCCTGTCCCGGACCGGTGATATGAGTATCTTCCGGATAAGAGAATGATTCCAAATTATGAAGCAGATCAACAGCTTCAGGATGGCGCTGTATGTAGAAACGGCAGAACCGGGCAATGTCGGCTGCGGTGGCCCGGTTTTCCTCGCTGTATCCCGAAGTGTCTACAAAGTGGATAGTATCTAAATTCAGCTCTTCCATCTCCCGATTCATCCGCTCTACATAATCGGCTCTGCTGCCCCCTAAAAGCCGGGCAGCCAGCTCTGCACCGTCATTGCCGCTGGGCAGGGCAAGCCCCCGCATCAAATCAAGCAGGGTGAGACGCTGTCCTTCCTGAAGAAACATCAGGCTAGACCGGGGAGGGGCGATTCGAAAGTCCGCCCCTTCTGGTACGATAATCTCCTGGTCCAGTCGGAGATTCCCCCTCTCAAGCTCCCCTAAAAGAACATGGAGGGCCACAAGTTTCGTCATAGAGGCGGGAGGAATAGAGAGATCGGGATTCTTTTCAAAGAGGACTCTTCCCGTCTCATAATCGAGTAAAACCGCCGACCGGGCGGAGATCTCAACAAGGGGCCCCGGATCGTAGTTGTGAAAGGATTCCTCCCAGAGTGTCGGCTTGTCCTCTTGAAGGTCGGCGCCTCCATAGGCAGCTATAGAATTGCCGCCATGGAGCAACTCCTCTCCCCGGATGGAATGGAGAGGAGATAGAAGGAGAGAAAGAAATATCATGCCCGGGATAAGCTGTTTCATAAAAACCGATAGTACCCCGATTTTGGGAAAAAAGAAAAGGGCGAATCCCCTGGGGGATCCGCCCTAGTTTTACACTTGGGTAAAGTATTACTGAGTAACCGGTGCTGAAGTGGTAGGTTCGCTGTTCAGCTGGTAGTCCAGTTTCTCGAGAGCCTGGGCAGCCTTGAACTCTGCAAAAGCTGCATCTTCGTTCCGCTCAAACTCTTTGGCCACCTCTTCGAAGGATTCGAGGAACCCTTCCTTGCTGTACTCCATCAGAACCCAGACACCGCCATCTTCCATGGGCTGCATCTTCTTTGTCGAAGCACCCTGGAGGGTAGTATCAGTGATCTGCCGAGTAATACTTTCGGTAAAGTTGATTACCTGGGTATTGTCATCCACACCAGCTTCCTGGGCATAGGAAACCAGGGAGGACTGAATCTGAGCCTCAATCTGGGCAGCGATATCAGCCCGGGCATTCGCCTTGGCAGCGTTGATCGCCAGCGCCTGATTGGAGAGCTTTGCATAGCCAACACCGTAGATGGCATCAGTGGCAATTGGGGGATTGAGCACAAAATCGGGCAGATTGGAATCACTCTTCTGAGCAGGATCTGGAGCAGCCGGGGCACCGCCCGCACATCCAATCAGTGTGAAAGCAACAAGGGCTGCCACCAACAGTAAAGCAATTTTCTTCATCTTTTCTTCTCCTCTTGTAAAGGTATTTTCAATATCACTGTTAATGGTAACGCCACCGAAGTGCTTTATCAATATCTTCAAAGATTTTTTTTGACATTATTAGCAAAAACAGCGTATAGTTTAGCCATGGGAAAAGGAAAACCGTACGGATACCTGCTTGACGGACTTACTCCTGAAAGGGGAGAGGTGATGAAGAAGGCTCTCAGGGCAATTCCGGAAATTAAGAGTATAACGATCAGGGCTGGAGAAGGAATTGTCCAGGTGATGGCCACAAGAGACCCGGAAAACCAGATCAAGCTGGCCTGCGATGTTGCTGGCTGCATCTTCCGGCTTAAACTGGGCAAGGGTCAGCTCTGAAAGGCAGCTGTCGAAGGGCAGAAAGGGCTCGCTTCAGCACCTCCTTTTTGGCCTCGCCGCCTCGCTTCATCTTTTGACGCTCTGGTTCAGTGCAGCTTTCTCTTGTCAGCTTTCTCTTGCAGCGGGCCTGGGGGAAATGCCGGTATTATGAGGGGTGGGAATAAATGGCTGGGAGATGAAGAGTTCCGGTGGTGGTGAAAGGGTTTGTGAAAAAGGAAGGGTTCGCAGAAAGGAAAGAAACTCTTCCAGCAGTTGAATCCTGAGAGATATCCACAACTCGCCCTCCTTTCGCTTAAGTGCCAGTTCAAGAGCTTCCCGATGCCCCTTTCCTTCAAGCTCTGCGGGACCAAGCTCATCAATGATGGTAATATCCTCCTGAAGGCTCCTCTTCACTGCATCAAAACCGGTGCGAATCCCTTCCGGGTAGAGAAAAAACCGACCTACCCTGATGCAGCCCTCAGCTGGCTCCTGCCCGGCGATCCTTACCCTGAAGGCTTCATTATCATATTCAGCACCACAAGCCGGTGAGGCCGAAAAAATCGAAGCTTCCGAGGGGGAAAAATCACCAGGGAATTCAAGGAAAAAGCCCTTCTTTCGTCTCCCCTTCTCTTCCCACTCGGGGATAGTTAAAAAGCCGCCAACCGAGAGCCCTGACTCAACGGCCCGCTTCATCATCCGGCGAAGTGAAGTGCTTTTTCCACTGTTCACCGGTCCGGTAACGATTCGGAGAATCATCCGCCGTTTCCGCCGGGGCTGCCGGGGCTGCCGGTAATAAAATCCTGCAAAACACCGTAGCCCTTCAGGGAGTCTGCGTGACTCACCACAACAGTTAGTTCGGTCATGGTGGAAACAATTTCGTAGACATTAATCTGCTCCCAGGCAAGGCGGCGCACAGTTTGATAGATCACCCCGGGGGTCTCGATAAAATCTCCCTCAAAGAGGAGGGTCAGGGAGACCAGCCCCGTCTGATGGCCCAGCAGCTCTTCTCCGGAGAGGAACTCCTTTACCTGGTCGATATATTTATCACTTATTACAATGCTGATCTCATCATTTCCCAGGGAGATATTGAGGAAGTCCCCCCGGCCAAGATTGACAATACCGTAAAGTCCCTGAAGACGGTCCAGCAGCTCGTTCCGTTTTACCACATTAAAATCGCAGATGTTGGTCTTCATCACAATCTCGCAGCTGATATGCTGAGAAGATCCATATCCGGAGAGCTGTTTAACATCATCGCCGTAGCGCCTTAAAGCCATCACAATAGCTGACTCTTTTACGGTTTTACCCAGACGACTCTCCACCAGGGGGGAGAGCTCCGAGGCAAGATTCCCATAGCTAAGGATCCCCCGGGCCATTGCCTCAAGGAGGAAGGGCTTACTCTCTATCAATCCCTTAACAACACTGCTAATCGATTCCATGTTGACCTCTTGCATAATAGATAACATAATGTTATTATTTACACAAGATGTTTTTGAAACAGGAGAAGCAAACAAGGAGGATTGTATATGTCACGACAATTTCGAGGAGTATATACGGCACTGATCACCCCCTTTACCAAAGAGGGTAATATTGATGAAGAGGCTTTCAGGAAGATCATTGAGAATCAGATAACCTCGGGAATCGATGGTCTGGTTCCCTGTGGAACCACCGGAGAGAGTCCTACCCTCAGCCACGAGGAGCATGACCGGGTGATAGAGTTGACCATTGAATATGCTGCAGGAAGGGTTCCGGTAATTGCCGGAACAGGTAGCAACTCCACCGCAGAGGCAATCCGTCTCTCAAAGCACGCCCAGGAAGCGGGGGCTTCGGCACTCCTGCTGGTTAACCCCTACTACAACAAACCGACTCAGAAGGGGCTTTACCTCCACTTTAAAACCATTGCAGAAGCGGTAAAGATTCCCTGTATCGTCTACAACATCAAAGGCCGCAGCGCTGTGAATGTCGAAACCGATACCCTGGTAAAGATCATGGAGGCAGAGAGTAACATCCTTGGAGTAAAGGAAGCTTCCGGTGATCTCAATCAGATGAAGGATGTGATTGCAAAGCGGAGGGATGATTTCAGCGTCCTCTCCGGAGATGACAACATGACCCTGAATCTGGTTGAAGCTGGAGGCGATGGAGTTGTCTCGGTGGCCAGTAATATCATTCCAAAGCGAATGGTAGAGTTTATTCATTCCGCTCTGGATGGAGAGATCGATGCAGCCCGCAAGGAGGAGGAAGCCTTGATGCCCCTCTTCAAGGCGATGTTTCTGGAGACCAACCCCATCCCGATAAAAACCGCCATGGCCATGCAGGGATGGTGTGAAGAGGGTTTCCGGCTCCCCATGTGCAGGTTCTCTGATGAAGCACACCGGGGGACCCTGAGGAAGCTTCTGGACCAGCTTGAGGTTCCCAAAGCGAACTGATAGAGTCCCAAAGAAGAACATATCCCATGTCAAGCCGAACCGCCTTTCCGGGACTGGAAGAGATCCTGGGGGGGGTTTCGGCCTGTTTTGGTATCTAACAAAGGAGCACCATAGATGGCACAGATAAACACACATTACCGGAAGCTCTCTGCCGGTTATCTCTTTCCCGAGATTGCCCGCCGAAGCAACGCCTTTCTGGAAAAGAATCCCGGAAAAACCGTGATGAAGCTGGGTATCGGGAACACTACTGAACCCCTTACCCCCACAGTAATCGAAGGTCTCCACAAAGGTGTGGATAAACTGGCCTCCCGATCCAGCTACTCCGGATATGGAGATGAGCAGGGCAATAGCGACTTGCGGAAAACGTTGGCAGATTACTACGCATCTAGGGGGGTGGATCTTGATCCGGAAGAGTTTTTCATCAGCGATGGAGCAAAACCGGACTCAGGGAACATTCAGTCCATTTTTTCCACCCAAAGCGTTGTGGCAGTACAGGATCCGGCATATCCGGTCTATGTGGATTCCAACGTAATTAGCGGCCGCACCGGTAAACACGATCCCGACGCCGGTCGGTATGAAGGGCTCTTCTACATGCCCTGTAACGAATCCAACGGCTTTTTCCCTGCGGTACCGGATGAAAAAGTGGATCTTATCTACCTCTGCAGCCCCAACAACCCCACCGGAGCGGTGGCGAGCCGGGAAGAGCTGGCATCGTTTATCGATTATGCCCGCCGGAACAAATCGGTAATCATCTTTGACGCAAGTTACGCAGAGTATATCTCCGATCCGGACCTTCCAAGAACGATTTTTGAGCTCCCTGGAGCAAAAGAGTGCGCCATCGAGATAAACAGCCTCTCCAAGTTCTCCGGCTTTACCGGGGTAAGGCTGGGCTGGTCCATTGTACCAAAGGCGCTTTCGGTGGAAGGGAGCAAAAAAGGAGAGGTGAACAATCTCTGGAACCGGCGGCAGTGCACCTTCTTCAACGGCGCAAGCAATATTGTCCAGGAAGGCGCTTTGGCAGTCTTCACCGAATCAGGACTTGCGGAGAGCAGACAGCTGGTAGATTACTATATGGAGAACGCCCGAATCATACGGGAGGGTCTGGAAAGTATTGGACTTACCGTCTTTGGCGGAGACAATGCCCCCTACCTGTGGCTTAGAACCCCAAAAGCCATGAGCAGCTGGGACTTTTTTGACAAGCTTCTGACAGAGACCGGAGTAATCGGGACTCCGGGAAGCGGTTTTGGCCCTGCGGGGGAAGGATATTTCCGTCTCAGCGCTTTCGGACATCGGGAAGATATTGAAAAAGCGGTGGCAAGCATCAAGGAGAAGCTTTCGCTGTAAGGCGGGAGCTGGAGGATGGAACAATGAGCAAGAAAGAATTTCCCTACTCAAAAGAGCTAGTAGAACGAATAGCAGAAAACCTTCCCACCCCTTTTCATCTCTATGATGAGAGGGCTATCGTGGAAAATGCCCGAAAGATGAAGGCTGCCTTTTCCTGGGCCCCGGGCTTTAAAAACTACTTTGCCGTTAAAGCGTGTCCCAACCCCACCATAATGAATCTGTTAAAACAGGAGGGCTTCGGTGCAGACTGCAGCAGCCTGCCGGAGCTGCGGTTAAGCGAAAAGGTGGGTCTCTCCGGTGAAGAGATCATGTTTACCAGTAACGACACCCCGGCGGATGAGTTTGTGGCGGCAAAAAAGCTGGGAGCGATCATCAATCTGGACGATATCTCCCATCTGGAGTATCTGGAAGAGGCGGCAGGAATCCCTGAGCTCATCTGCCTGCGCTACAACCCGGGGGAAGGCCGAAGCGGGAATCTTATCATCGGCGAACCTAAAGAGGCAAAGTACGGGGTGCGGAGGGATCAGATCCTTGAGGCTTACCGATTGGCCCGGGAAAAGGGAGCAAAACGATTTGGCCTCCACACCATGGTGGCCAGTAACGAACTGCAGGAGGAGTACTTTATCGAAACCGGGAGGATGCTCTTCGAGCTGGCGGTGGAGTTAAAGGAGAAGCTTGATATCCGCCTGGAGTTTATCAACCTGGGGGGCGGCATCGGTATTCCCTACAAGCTGGAGGATAAGGCAGTAGATCTATACAAGGTCTCCGAGGGGATCAAGAAACATTATGAGGAGATGATCAAACCGGCAGGCCTGGACCCCCTGAAGATTGTGATGGAGTGCGGCCGGGTAGTTACCGGACCCTACGGTTACCTCATCAGCCGGGTTCGTCATGTGACGGATAAATACAAACAGTATGTGGGACTGGATGCCAGCATGGCCAACCTGATGCGGCCTGCCATATACGGCGCCTATCATCACATTACAGTCCTGGGAAAAGAAGAAGCCCCGGCAAATCGGATATACGACGTTACCGGAAGTCTCTGCGAAAATAATGATAAGTTCGCCATTGACCGGAACTTGCCGGAACTTGAGCCGGGGGACCTGGTGGCCATTCACGATGCAGGAGCCCACGGCTTCGCTATGGGTTTCAACTACAACGGAAAATTACGAAGCGCCGAGGTGCTGATAAAAGATGAAGAGACGATTCAGCTGATTCGCCGGGCGGAAACAGAGGAAGACCTTTTTGCCACCCTGCGCTTTCCCGGTGCACCGGTGAAGGTGTAGTTGTAGGTTACTTGTAGTTGTAGTTGCAGTTGTAATTGTAGTTGGGGTGCTTGCTATCTTCGCGGCATGATCAGCCAGCAAAGGAGGTAGGGGACCAAGCCAAATCCTCCAGCAAAGGCGAGGATCACCGCAAGCACCCTGACAAAGGTGGGATCGATACCAAAATATTCAGCTATCCCACCGCAAACACCGGCAATTACTCTGTTATCTCTTGAAAGGGCCAACGCTTTTCCAGCCACATTATCCTCCGAATCTTGTATTTGTCTTATATTTGTTCTGTTTTGTTTTTACCATACCACAGGAGAGGAGAAAACTCCAGAGTGGGAAAAGAGGAATTACCAAGAATTGACGGGAACGAAGAGCTGCGGCAACGCCTCCTCCCCTATTGCAGATTAGGAAGGGGGGAAGTTTGGGAGGATCCTGAGGGGCTTCACCGGGTCGGGGTATTCGACGCAACAGATCCATTGGAGATGGATCTCCTTTTTAGCGGCATCACCGATGGCAGCCCGGGCGGCGCAGATAGTAGCGCAAATGCTGACGAAGAGGGAAGCGCAAATGGGGGTAAAACGGGGAAGAGAAAAGTTAGCCTGGCCCTGCAAGATCCGCCCTATAACGTTGAGGTGGGGGGGAAAAGAAGTGATGCCCTCTCACGGGTCAATCCGGAGCGTTACACCACTTTTTCCAAAGCGTGGATAGAGGCTTTGCTTCCCCACCTCGCTTCAGAGAGTCATCTCTACATCTGGCTTGGGGCGGACCAGAAGCGGGGCTTTCAACCACTGCCGGAGTTCATGCTATTGATGCGGGAGTACCCGGAACTGGAATCGAGAAGTTTCATCACCCTGAGAAATCAGCGGGGCTATGGAACCGCAAAGAACTGGATGAGCGTCCGGCAGGAGCTGCTCTACTACACCAGAGGAAACCCGCACTTTTCGGTTCAGTATACCGGAATACCCAAGATTCTACGGGGATATTACAAAGATGTGGGGGGAGAGCGGAAGGAGAACAGTGCACGGAGCAAATCGGAGAACATTCGTTCATCCAATGTGTGGGTGGATATTCAGCAGGTTTTCTACCTGATGGAGGAGAATGTGCCGGGCGCCTATGCCCAAAAGCCCCTAAAAGCTATTGAACGCATTATCGCATCGGGTACCGGTGAGGGAGAGCTGGTGGCAGACCTCTTTTCCCACTCCGGAACAACCCTC
>CAYMWV010000126.1:0-10384 GCA_964394395.1 uncultured Sediminispirochaeta sp. | reverse complement strand
TTACCAGCTGGATCCGTTCACCTCAATTTCAGATGAAGCCCGGAAGGAACGAACTACTGCTGAAGCTTTTTTTTGCTCGCCGGGAAGACGCCTCCCCTTTAATCCACCAGGTGCAGGAGTATCGGGCACAGATGGGACGGGCTGCCGCAGCCTATGAGGCTTTTGATTCTGATACCGATAATGACGATATCCAACCCGATTCCAGGCTGCTTATCGGCACCACTATCGATTATGGAGTTGAAGCGGCCCGGATGCAGATGGCCTGGTGTGACCGCACGTTGAAACTACTTGAAGGCCTTGCTTCTGATAAGGATATTTCTTGAGTCAATTCCCCAGAACTATCTATTTTTCTTTTAAACCTGTCATTCTGATAAAGGCAGAGTAAACCTGACCGCAACGCCCCTTTTTTTCCGGGACTCGTCGAAACTGATATTTTCCGCCCAGATCTTTCCCCCATGGGCCCTCCTGCCGCCATGCTCATCAGTACCAGGGCTATGCCCATCATTCGGATTCTTCCGTTCATTTTTCTTTCCTCCTTGCCTCATTGGCAATTGTTGATATATGCAATCTACTGCAGAGATGTGAAGGAAATGTGAAGGGGGTATGGAAAGAGTGTGTAGTACTATAACCGGCTCTCCGGGTTTACGTATCGATGGAAACGACTGTTTGCTTTCTCCAGCTCCTGCTTCCAATCGTAGCTGATAGCAGGCTTTTCTAGGTTCATGTACTGGTATAAATCCATACATATGAGACCGAGGAAATGTGGAAAGATCGAAACTATTATAAGGGTAAATCAGTAATCGGCTTGTTGTTGCTGCTCCTCCTGATACCCGGTATTCTTGCAGCTCAAAATGAAGAGGGTTTTGGAAGCTTTGAAGAGTGGGAGGAGGGAACGGAAATCGGAGAAAAAGGCTCTGCAGGACGTTTTCGGTTGAAAGGGGAGTGGTCGCCCGGTGATTCCATTACGACCCGAATGGAGCTGCTCTATGAACAAAATAGCGGGATGAGTAACGGGATGGCTTGGCCGCGGGTTTGATACCTTTCATTTGCATATTTCTGAACCCTCCATCATACTCAGACATATGATGTTAAAGAAATATGAAAATAGCTAAGGAGAGGCAACAATGAACCGGCCCGAATTAACCCAACAAGCTCTGAAGCTCCTGCGGAACGGGGATTTCTTCCAGTGGTACACCATCCCGATATTTGCACTTGTGGTCTACATCTACGCCTGCGAATACGAGAAAAAGCTTTTACATCTTTTTTACAACTCTTTTACCCTATCCTGACCACTTTCCCTGGCCGCCGGGATACCTTGGGATGAAGAACTTTCACGGAGGTGTATGATGATGAAAAAGATAAGAGGTGCGATGGTGCTATTGGGGATGATCCTTATTTCGGCGGGAAATGTGCTGGCTTTGAGCGAACCTGCCGGGGAGCTGGAGATCTCAGTATCCCTGGCAAATCCGGTCTTACAGGCCTCGGGTATTCAAACTACTTACCTGCGAATTGGTCTCTCCGGGGAGCGGCCGGTTGAGACCGGGGTGCGTCCAAAGATCAATACGGCTATCGTGCTGGACCGCTCCGGTTCCATGTCCGGGGAGAAGATTGCCCAGGCGATAAGTGCCGCCCATACCGCTCTGGATATGTTAAAGGATGGGGATGTGGTTTCAATTATCACCTATTCCGATGGAGCTGAGGTGCTGGTTCCCGCAACCATCCTGGACAGCCGGAACAGACGCCGTTTCCACGATGCCCTTTCCGATGTGTACGCTTCCGGTAATACTGCCCTCTTCTCCGGGGTGGTGAGTGCGGGCAGGGAGCTGGAGCTCTATCTGCAGGAGCAGCGGGTAAACCGGGTCATCCTCCTCTCCGACGGGATCGCCAATGTGGGGCCCTCTTCACCAAGGGAGCTGGGAAATCTGGGACAGACCCTGCGGCGCCGGGGGATTTCAGTCTCCACCATCGGGCTGGGGTTGGGGTACAATGCGGATTTGATGTATGAGCTGGCCGCCCGGAGTGACGGAAACCACGCTTTTGTGGAAAACCCGGAGGAGCTCACCGCAATCTTCAGTCGGGAGTTTGAGAGCGCCCTCTCGGTGGTAGCTAAAAATCTGGAGATCGAGGTGCGTTTTGTTCCGGGGGTCAAGCCTTTACGGCTCCTGAACCGGCAGGGGGAACTCTATGGCGACCGGGCCATTGTTACCATGAACCAGCTCTACGGTGGCCGGGAGCAGTATGTACTGGTTGAGGTAGAGGTTGACCCTGCTAAGTTTGTCGGCGGTCAAGGGACCGGAGATGAAGTGCAAGCTGCGGAAGTGAGCTTATCGTGGTATGATCTTTCTGTGGATCTACGCCGCCGGGGGGAGAGAGAAGTAGGAATTTCCTTCACTTCCGCACCCGAGGTGGTAGAGGCCCGGCAGGATCGGAAGACCCTGGCAGATGCGGTGCTGCAGATCGCTACGATAAAAAACGAAGAGGCCCTGCAGCTTCGGGATGAGGGGAAGGTGGAGGAAGCCCAGGCCATCCTTCAGGAGAACGCCCACTTCCTCTCCGCTGCAGCTGACAGCTATGGGGAGGCAGAATTGGAGGAGTATGCTCAGGAGAACATGGAGAGTGCCCAGGTCATTGAGGATGATGCGGTCTGGGATCAGCAGAAGAAGTCGATGCGGGCAAGCCAGCACGGAAACAAGATACAGCAAAGCTACTGATATGGCCGGTGATTGGTATGGCTGGTAAAGCATATGATTGGTAAAAGGAGATGAAAGGCGCCAGAGGCGGCGGCCTGCGCTTACGCTTACTTACATCTATTGTACTGCTGCTTCTCCTTGCAGCCCTGGCCTTCTTTGCGGCCAGGGCTGTGGCCAATGAGGAAGCCCGGCACCGGCAGGAGCTCAGCCTGGAGTATGAAAAGAGGCTCTCTGCCATTGTTTCGGAACTGGACAGGGAGGTTCGCCGCTTTGAGGAGCAGCTTTTAACAGAGATGCTGGAGATCGACTTGGGGGACCGGGAGGCAATGCGGCGGCTTTCCCGGGAGAGCGGCAGAATCCGGCAGCTCTTTCTTCTCTCTTCAGATGGCCGGCTCCTCTTTCCTCCGGAGGAGAATCGGGGCCAAAGGGAGGCGGCTTTCCTGGACCGGGCCGGTTTTCTTGCAGAATCGGGGACGGGATTTGCCCTGCTTCCCGAGGCCCGTGCTGCTAACCGGGGATGGTACCTCTACTACGAGGCCGATACCACCGCCTATATCTTCTGGTACCGGCTTGATGATGGATCAATCCTCGGAGCAGATATTTTCCGGGAAGCTCTCCTGGCTGATCTTTTTATCGCCCTCTCTTTTCTGGACAGTTCAGGGAGGGACAGTTCAGGGAGGGAAGGAGATCGGATAGCGGTAAAGGATGAGTTGGGAAGGGCCCTTTTCCTCTCCGGCAGCCTTGATCCTGATGAAGATGGGATAAAGCCTCTGGTCTCAAGCTTCCCCGCCGACCCCCTTCAAGGATGGCGGATCGACGCCTTCCTGGATCCTCATCTGCTCTCTCCTCCCGGGCCCGCCCTCTCCTTTATCCTCATCGGTGCTCTCCTTGTTATCGCCCTGGGAAGCAGCGGCTTTCTCCTCTGGCGGGAGACGGGCCGGGAAATCCGGGAGGCGGGTCGGCGGGTCGGTTTTGTAAGCCGGGTAAGCCACGAGCTGAAGAGTCCCATAACCAATATCAGACTCTATGGGGAATTGATCCTCCAGAGAAGCACCGATGAGAAGGTGCGTCACCACGGGGAGGTGATCCTGCAGGAGAGCGAACGGCTCTCCCGGCTGGTAAACAACGTACTCACCTTTTCAGGAGGGCCTCGGCGCTTGCGATATGAGAAGGTGAGGCCCCAAATCCTGATAAAAGAGATTTTTGATAACAGCGATCTGGAACTTCGGTTTGCGGCTATGGTAGATGATGAAATACTGATAGACCGGGACACTCTTCAGCAGATTCTGGTCAACCTCCTAAGCAACGCTGAGAAATATGCTGCCCCAGGGAAGCGGGTAGAGATTGAGAGCCGGATCGATGAAAAACTCCCCCTCCTTCTTCATCTCTATTTTCGTGACTTCGGCCCGGGAATTCCGAAGAGTAAGAGAGAGGCTGTTTTTGCCCCCTTCTATCGGCTTCGAGATGATCTTGTTGAAGGGGTAAGCGGCAGCGGACTGGGTCTGGCTATTGCCCGGGATCTGGCGAGAAGTCACGGGGGAGATCTAGTGATAGAGCCGGTTAAAGAGGGAGAGGGGACCCTTTTTCATCTTACATTGAAAACAGGAGCGAGTCATGAAGATACTGATAGCTGAAGATGATCTGCGAACCCGGGAAGGGCTGGCCGAACTCCTGGAGAATGAGGGGTATGAGGTGATAGCTGCGGCTGATGGTGGAGAGGCTCTGGACTTATACCGGAGCCAGGAACCCGATCTTCTCCTTCTTGATATCATGATGCCGGTAAAGAGCGGTTATGAACTGTGCCGGGAGATCAGAAAAACCGATGACCTCACTCCTCTCCTCTTTCTCAGCGCCAAATCGGAGGAGATCGATAAGGTTCTGGGGCTGGAGCTGGGGGCGGATGACTATGTGACAAAGCCCTTTGGCGCCCGGGAGATCACTGCCAGAATAAAAACTCTTTTACGGAGAGCGGCCCGAGCTGCTATCCAGGCCGGGGCGGAATCTGGAAATGCAACCGATGAAAAGGAGCACTTCTCCATGGGGGAGCTGGAACTCTTTCCTGGCCAGCTCCGGGCCCGACGGGGGAATTCCTGGATCGACCTTACCGAACGGGAAGTGAAGATCCTCGCCCTCCTCGCAAAGAATCCCGGCAAGGTGATTGATCGCAACACCCTTTTTGATGTTGCCTGGGGAAGCAGCTACATCCCCGAAAGCCGCACCCTGGATCAAACTATTGCGGTGCTGCGGAAAAAGATTGAGAGGGAACCTGCCAGGCCGGATATTATCAAGACAGTTCACTCAGCCGGGTACCGCTGGGAGGGGGAGGAGGAAATTATTCTCCGGAAAAGGCCTCAATAGCCTCATACATGGCAAGGATATTCTCCACCGGAATATCCTCGGTGATCACATCTACGCTGGGTGCGGCTATATAGCCCCCGCCGGGACTCATCATGTGCAGCTTACCGATAACCTCTTTACGCACCTCTTCGGGCTTTCCGGTACGCAGAATATTTCTTGCGTCAATAGCTCCGGAAAGTACAATCTGTTTCCCAAAGCTCTTTTTGAGAGCCATACTCTGCATTCCAGGGCAGTCTGGTTGCAGGGCGTGGAGAGCGTCCACACCCGCCTCGATAATCTCGGGGATCAGGGGGAGGATTCCGCCGGAAGAGTGGAGCATCACCTTGATATCGTAGCGGTGCCCCAGGAGAACAAAACGTTTCAGGCAGGGGCTGATAAAGCGTCTGAAGTGACGGGGGCTGATTAGGGGGCCTGTCTGGGTGCCAAAATCGTTCCTGATAAAGAAAAGATCAATATCACTCCCCACTTCCTCAAAGATCCTGGTGCTGAGGGCGATATAGTAGTCCACAATTCTTGCCAACAGGGTTTCCACAAACACCGGATCGTCATACATGAGACAGGCAAGGCTCTCCAGACTCACCAGGTCAATTGCATCGTGCCAGAAGGGGGACCAGGGGCCGCCGGCAATGGCGTACTCCCCGCCGATAGATTCGACCCGGGACCTGATTCCCGATATATCAACCGCTTCAGCTTTGGGCCAGGGGTAATCCCTGAGCCTCTCTATTGAAGTGCTCTCCTTCAGAGGGTGACTGGCTGGCTGGCCATAACCGGAACCAATCCGCCGAATGCCAAAGGGGTCGATTCGCAGATTGGACTGTCCTATCGGCTCACTTTCAATCCAGCGAAGATCATCGCTAATACGTTTGTGAAAGGCTTCTTCATCGATTCCAAGAAGGGAAGAAACCTTTTCGATAAACTCCCTGCTGCTTCCGAGCCACCGGGGAATGGATTTTATCGGCTGCTGATCAAAAGCGCTCAGGAAGCGGTGGCGATGGGTTCCCGGCACGGGACTTGAAGAGGGGCGCTCCTTCATGCTGATGGCACGGGTGGATCCCCGGCGCACCAGCTGCTGCTTGATCTTCAAGACATGGATATCCTCTTTACCCGCCTCGCCGTTTATCCGCCGGAACATCATCTCCGAGGCTAATGTACCCATAAGCTGGGTGTTAATCTTTAATGTTGTGATAGGTCTGATGTAAGGGTCTTCATAATTGAGGAGATCCCCGGGAGCAAGGACGGAAACATCTTCCGGGACCTGATATCCCATATCGTGCAGGAAATAAATAACCCGGATTGCCACATCATCATCTATTGCGAAAATGGCGGTAGGATGTTCCTCAATAGTGAAGGCCGCATGGAGCCGGGCCTCCAGATAGGGGGTGTTGGAAACATCACAGCTTAAAAACAGATCCTGGTCAAAGCGAATAGTGGCCTCGTCCAGTGCCTTTCTGAAACCGTAGAACCGCTCTGTTGAAAGATTGGGTAGATCGATCCGTTCAGTTTCCACATAGAGAATTCTGGTGTGCCCAAGCCGGATCAGGTGCTTTGCCCCTTCGTAGGCTCCCTGAAAATCGTCAGCCAGGATGCAATGGAACTTCTCCTGCATGCTGCCATTCATAATAACCACCGTAGGAATATCCTGATCTTCCAGGGAGTGGAGAAGAGACTCGTTTCCGTAATGAAGAGAAAAAATGGCGGTACACCGCTCTTCAAGGATCCTCTGGAGAATATCCTCATTCGAGAGTCCTCCATGGATGGGGATCATCACCACGCTGTACCCTTTTTCCGAGAAAAAGGTGTCTATCTCCTGAATTATTGGCCGAATGAAGGTCCAGACCATCGCCCAGTGCTGGTCAATACTGACCAGTACGCCCAGAGTGGGCATCTTGCTGCTGGTGGAGGTGTATCGCTTTTTGGTATAACCACTACTCTCCGCAGCGTCCAGTACACGCTTGCGGACCGACTCAGATATTCTCCCCTTGCCTGAAAGAACCAGGGAAACGGTAGTTGAGGAGACCCCGGCCAGGTCGGCAACTTCTTTCAATGTAGGTCTTCCCATTTAGCCCCTTCCTGGTAAAACTATTACCTGAAAGTTTTACCATATTTCTCCTTCTTGTCAAGCAGATTGAATGTGGTATGATGGAGGAATGGAGCGGTTTTTGGATAATAAGAAGGGCAGCAGCGAGGATAGAGATATCCTGTTTTGGGAGCAGCGACGGAGAATGATTCCTCCCCGGCCGGCTGATCCGAGGAGTTTTCCCGAAAGCGATTCCCGTTATTGGTATGACGCCGAGTATGCTGGCTGGCGGATTGCAAAACATCAGCTGCCAAACTCTCCGGAAGATGGACCTGCTGGGAAAAGCATTGCCCTTTTTCTCCCCGGAAGCCATCCCTACTGGGCCGATTACGACAAAGGGTTTCGAAGGGAAGCGGAGAATCACGGTTTTCAAGTATCGATCTTTCAGGCCGATTGGGACCAGGATTATCAGCTTTCGACCTTCCGGCAGGAGGTAGATAACAAGCCTGATCTGATTATTCTGGTACCGGTGGAGGTACGGGAAGGGAGTCAATGTATAGCATATGCCTACCAAAGGAACGTTCCAGTTGTTTGCAGTAATCAAACCCTGGAAAGGGAGGCGTATGCAAACATAATCGGCTGGACCGGTCCTGATGACTGGGGGCAGCACCGCCTTCTGGCCAGGTATTTTGCCGCCGCAGTGGGGGAGCAGCGTGGTAAGGAGGAAGGGGGCTACTGTATTGTGAGCCACCGTCCAGGCACATCGGTCTGCGAAGCCCGGGTGTGGGGTATCATCACCGAATTGGCCAAGTGCGCTCCGGGACTCAAGTTTCTGGAGAAGCGGTTTACCGGCTTCAACCGGGAAGCAAGCAGGCTGACAGTTCTTGACTGGATAGATCGCTACGGTGATGAGCTTGTTGGGATCATCTCCTCCGATGACAGTTTTCCGCAGGATGGAATTAACCGAGCCCTGGCACAAAGGCAGCGGGAAGATATTGTGAGGGTGGCCAGCGGCGCTACCAGGAGAGGAATAGGTTGTATAAAACAGGGAACGCTCTCTGCTGAAACCTGGCAGCCCCCGGAGCTTGATGGAGAGCTGCCGGTAAAGGTTGCTGCCGACTGGTTCAAGGGTCTTCGGATAGATCCGATCACCTATCTTCCCATTCGAATCATTACCAGAGAGAATGTTGATGGGCTGCTTGAGGATTGGCAGGGTCTTGAAGATTTTCATGGGGAGGATCTTGCCCGGATGGTTCTTGAGGGAAGGCTTGATGAGATTTCCGGCTTTTTTGAGGATCTCCACCGCCGGCTGGGTAGTGAGCGCTTTAGCGGGGAGGCCTATTTCGGCGGTATCGCCATCGACCTTATGAGTATCTTAATAAATCTGAGCCGGTCAAAACAGCTCAATCCGATCGATCTTGCCGGCGGTTACGATATGCTCTATAAGGGGCTTTTCAGTCAGGAAAGGGTATCAAAATCTCTGGATTGGCTTCAGAAATTTGCAATTTCCATCGTCAAACAGCTTATGGATCAGCGAAGTCTGGGAGGAACGATTGTTGAGCGCCTTTTTGCCTATATCGAGATACATTACGCAGAGCCCCTGTCTCTGAAAACCCTGGCGGATGAATTTGCCCTCACCGCTGCCTATCTGGGCAGGGTTTTCAAGGAGCAGACCGGAAACACCTTTTCCCGGTACCTCAATACATTCAGGGTAAAGAAGGCGATCGATCTCATCTCCCGGCAGCACATTACTGCAAAGGAGGCGGGCTTGGCGGTAGGATATTCAGATCCAAACTACTTCTATACCATCTTCAAGAAGGTTACCGGAATTTCCCCATCCGAGTACGATTTTTGAGTGATACTGCGAAACCCCGGCTTACTACCGGCCTCAATTATCGCCGGTAGGAACGAATCTCCTCAAACATGGATACTACATTTTTCACCGGAGTTTCGGGTAGAACATAATCGTGGCTAGCTCCGGCGATAAAACCGCCTCCGGGGGACATGATATCCAGGATTTCCCGGGTTTTCCGTCGAACCGTTTCGGGGGACCCCTTGATCAGTACATTTTTACTGTCGATGCACCCATTGAAGACAATCCGGGATCCAAAATCCTGTTTCAAACCCGCCGGATCCATACCAGCACAGTCGGGCTGCAGGGCGTGCAGACCATCTACTCCGGCATCAATAAGGGAAGGAATCAGGGGGCGAAAGCCGCCGCAGCAGTGGAGCATCAGGTTTTTTCCGAATTCATGGGCCAGATCGGCGTGGGCCTTAACATGGGGTTTAAGAAAACGGTCGAAAAGATCCGGGCCCAAGAGGGGGCCATTCTGACTGCCAAAGTCGTTTCCAATAAAAGAGATGTCGATATATTCTCCCGCCTTCTCCAGGGCTCTCCTGGATGCCGCCAGGTAATATCCATTTATTCTCCCGAAGAGCATATCCACATAATCCGGATTGTCATACATGAGGTAGTAGAGATTTTCCATTCCCACCAGGTCGATGGCGTCGTGCCAGAAGGGGGCCCATTCGCCGCCCAGAATTGCATACTTCCCCCGCCATGATGCAGCCTGGTCGGGAATATGGGAGACCTCCGCCCAGGCCGGATCTGGCCAGGGGTAGTTTTCCAGATCCTGAAGGGAAAACTTCCCCTCCAGGGGGTGGTTCATGGGCTCGCCGTAGAAGAGCCCTATTCTTTCTACCCCGAAGGGGCTCCTCCAGCTTGCTCCAGGAGAAAGGGGAGGGGAGGGGCCATTCCAGACCGATCCCACCCGGCGAAAGTCGTCTCCGATAAAGCGCCGAAGCTCCTCCTCGTGGTGTAAACCTAGCTCCTGTATGGCCAGCTCTATGAATTCCGGGGATGCGCCAAGCCACTTTGGAAGCTGGTCGGGCTCCTCTCCGGAGAAAACAGCCAGCACCAGCTCTCTTGGGCTAATCCAGCCATTCACCATAGTCCCCCGCTTTTCTCATGACTCCACCACCCGCATGGCAATCTCCGACCACTCCCAGAGCAGCTGGGGCCGGTAGCGAACCGTGGAGATATCTTTCATAATAAACTCGATATGACTCTTGCCTTCTCCCGCATCCAGGGCCTCCCGTAGATTCTTCTCCGCCCAGCCGGGGTTCCATCCGTCCTCGGCAAAAATAGCGGGGTTGGGCTTTACGCTGGCTACGTAATCGGTACCCAGCCCGGGAAGAATTCTCCTGTAATCATTCCAGGGGCTTACCGATACTTTTCGGAGGTTGGGGATCTTATTCAGGAGGTGAATTTTGTTCTGCAGAGGCTCGCAGCAACCGTAATAGGTGAGCCCCCATCGCT
>CAYMWV010000125.1:0-10469 GCA_964394395.1 uncultured Sediminispirochaeta sp. | reverse complement strand
GGCCTCCTGGAAGATTACGCTCTCTTCCGTCTCCTCAAGTACGGCCATGGATGATTCAGGCCCCTTGAGCGCTGCTTCCTGGCTTGATCCAGCTTCCTGGCTGCCCCCGGAAAAAAGAGGAGCGGATGCAAGCAGCAGCAAAAGAAAAAACGGCAGCAGCCGTTTCAGCCTCCAGCTTCTTGTGGAACATAATTGCTTTTTGGTCATGTTGACCCTCCTTGTGTGTATACAGGAGGGCCGGAGATTGGGATGGACGAAACAAGAGAGAGGACTCCCCCTCTTGTTTCGTTTTCCCAGGCAGGTCTTCTGACTCACGGATCGATTTACTCACGCGCCTTCCCATACCCGAAGGTACAGTGACTTTGCGGCTCTCCAATGTGGAACCTGCCGCCTGCGCTTTCATCCCCGTTTACAGCTCTTATCAAGTGCGGGATTCTCACCCACTTCCCTATTCTGCCATATCCGGCCACCTGGTAGTGTTTGGGTGATTATAGCAAAGGGCGCCTTTCATGTGCAAGGGTGCGGGGGGAGAGAGCACCCAGCTGTGCTTGAGTGCTTCAGTGCTTCAGTGCTTCGACAATGAGCACAGCAAGTCAAATGAGATCCACAACTTCTACCGATGGAAGGCTATTGAACCGCATCTTCAATGCTCATCCCATAGGTTTGTCTAACATAATCCTGAAGCATCCCACCCGTTTCAATCATCTCTGTCTCCGGCTTTTCAAGCCGCCCCATCTTACGGGCGGAATCAATCACATTCTCACCATCCACATTTATCACCTCGAGCATCTTGTTATTCTGATAATCAAGTTTATAGATGAATTGGGTTCCCATCATTGCAACATAAGAGAGCCGTTCCAGGATTTCCTCATCCGGGTAAAAGCGGTAATACTCCTTTGTATCATTTCCCTTCTTATCGGTGATCTGAAAATGGAAAAACCGCTCCTCTTTGTTTACCAGAATACGCACACCACCCCCTGGAAAGAGGGAACTCTCCGTGTCCAGAGCTGTAAGGTTCCCTTCAGAATCCTCAATAAGCGATTTCCCATTGCCCTCCCTCTCCTCATTCATCCCGGAACCATAGGCGCAAACAGTTAGTCCTGCCAGAAACAGCAGCGCCAGGAACCTGACTAAATTTTTCTTTCCCATTACAATACCTCCATATTCCTTTCTATATTTTTTCGCATTCTTGATATGGTCAGTTCTTCCGGGCTTACGCACTCTCCTCCCATCAGTTGAGCCAACTGCTGGGCAAGGCCGAGACGCACATAACCGGATTCGCAGTCCATTACCAAAACACGAATCTTTTGCTTCCCAATCTCTTCAGCCATCTTCATGGCGTCGTTCATCGCATTTTCTGTAATAAACGGTTGATTTGCTCTGCCGTCGGAGACCAGCACAAGCAGGGGACGGGCATCGGGATCTTTTATCCGGATTGTCCGCAACTGTCCAAGGGCAGTGAAAAGCCCTGCGGCAAGGGGAGTCTTTCCACCAGTAGGCATGGCTCGCAGCAATTTCTCCGCCAGTTCAACACTTCGTGTCAAGGGGAGCAGGAGTTCAGCACCCTTTCCCCGGAAAGCTACAAGTGCCACCTGATCCCGTTTTTCATAGGACTCTTTTAAAAGAGAGATGATAGTCCCCTTCACCAGCCCCATCCTCCTCCTCGCCCCCATGGAACCGCTGGCATCGACAAGAAAGAGTATGGATAGGCCGGTTCTCCTCTCCCGTCGTTTTACACGAAGATCTCGCTTTTCGATCTTGAGCGCCAGATTGCCCTTGTCCCGAAAGCGCTGTTGCATTACTGCAGCACGGAGGCTTGCATCAAAAGCGATATCGCCAAGCTCACCTTTTGGTAGCATTGAACCGCAGTACCGGCCCTGCTTCATATCGAAAACAAACTGTTTTCTCCTGCCCCGCGCTCCCTTCCTGAGATGACTATTTCGCTTCTTATCCAGGGGAAATGAAGCATTCACCAATGAAGGGATATCGCTCTTTTCTTGCCCTGCCCGGGTGGCTCCCTTTTGCAGCTCCTTTTCAAGCTCAGCTGTTCCGGAACTTTTCCGATCCCCCGCATCTGTTGTCTGTTCGGATTGATCACTTTTTTCAGCTTGATCACATCTATCGGTTTGATCACGATCCCCCTCATTCTCTGAAGGTCTATTTGCATTCTCCTGCATGGCGTTTAAATAATCAGGATGTCGAAGACGATGGGGAAGCGCATAGGAGGCTGCACGATGGATATCCTCATGAATCAGGAACCGCCGCCCCTCCAGAGCTGCTGCAGCCCGGGCCGTTTCCATCATGACCAGTTCAGCCCGATGCCCCGCACAGCCCGCCTCTGAGGCTATGTGTGCTGCTAAAAGCTTCTCTCCTTCCCCAATCTCTACATCTTTTAGCACCTTTCGGGCTCGAAGGATGGTTTCCGAAAGAGCTTTGGTTTCTCCACTCCAATGCAGTCTGAACCTTGTCGGATCCTGTTCAAAAGCAAGAACTCCCTCGATTATTCGGATACGTTGATCCGTATCGTTCTCTCCCTTCGCCTCCACATAGAGCCCAAACCGGTCAAGAATTTGGGGCCCCAATCGACCTTCCTCCGGATTCATTGTTCCCACCAGAAGAAAGCGGGATGGTATCTGCATACTGAGCCCTTCCCTCTCAAGCCGATAAAACCGTAGAGAGGATGCTTCCAGAAGACCATTAGCAATATGCGGACTGAGTAAATTCACCTCATCGACGTAGAGGATACCTCCATTAACCAACTGAAGGATCCCCGGATCGACCCGAATTTCTCCCTGATGCAGCGCCTTCTCCATGTCGATGGAGCCGAAAAGCCGGTCCTCACTTATATTGAGGGGCAGATCAATACAACGCATTTCGGGAACCAGTTCTGCAGCCCCCCGAACCAAAGTAGATTTTGCCGTACCCTTTTCTCCGCTGATAAGCACTCCCCCTATTGCGGGATTCACCAGGTTTAAAAGGAGTGCTTCCTTAGCCCTCTCCTGCCCCGGGCAGGCGCAGAAAGGGAAAACTCTATGCTTCACACTGTTTTTCCCATCTCGGATTCAATTCGAAGGCGAATTTGTTCAAAATCAGCAAGGCCCTCTTGAAAGGGGACTCTTCGCATCCGGTGCGGGAGAGCCATCCTTGAAGCCAGGAAAAGATCCGTTCCATCAACTTCCATCGATCCCCGGTAGGCGGCATGAGTAAGAGCGCACTTGATCATGACGATATCCGCCCTGTGGCCTTCAACTTCCAGTTCACACGAAATCTCGGCAGCCAACTTAATGATCCGGGAAGGGCAAACTACCTGCGGAAGAAGGGTTTTTGCTTTCTCAATGCTCTTGCCCAGCTCTGCTTCATCCGCAGCCGCTTCACTAATAAAGGCGGCGGGATCGGCTTCATAGGCGAGGCGCCTTTCTATCACCTCCATACGTTTAGTGGTTTCCCGTTCTCCGCTTATATCGACAACTAAACCGAAACGATCGATCAATTGAGGTCGAAGGTCCCCCTCTTCCGGGTTCATGGTCCCAACCAAAATAAAGCGGGCAGGATGGGAATATGATATTCCCTCCCGCTCAACCGTATTAACCCCCATGGCAGCGGCGTCAAGAAGCAGATCCACCAGATGGTCCTCCAGGAGGTTCACTTCATCCACATAGAGGATGTTTCGGTTTGCTGCAGCCAGGATCCCCGGCTCAAAACGTTTCTCTCCGCTCCGAATAGCATGCTCAATATCAAGAGTTCCCACCACCCTGTCTTCAGTCGCACTAACCGGCAGGGTAATTACCCGCATCTCTTGCCAAGCGGTTCTCTCCTCCCCCTCTTGTTCCGCTTCCCGGCACTTATCACAGAACGCTTCAGGATCATCAGGATCGCAAGAAAAGGAGCAGCCCTCATTAAGTTTCTGTTCAGGTAATAATCGGGCCAGAGACCGAACAGCAGTGGATTTTGCCGTCCCCTTTTCACCTCGAATCAAGACGCCCCCCAAAGCAGGATTAATTACATTGAGTATGAGAGCAAGTTTCATCTCTTCCTGACCTACTATTTCAGTAAAGGGATATAACAAGTCACAACCATTCCGCTTTTCCACAATCACTCCTCCTGCCCTTCAATATCGCCATCAAGTTGAAGGATTAGCTCCTGCAAGATAGCAAGCTCTTTTTTATCAGCGTTCCAGTATCCCCGGTTCCGGTACTCCATCATTCGCTCCAGGATAGCTGTGTAGGCGTAGGGATTATTTTCTCTCATTCTTTGTTGCATCTTCTCATCCTCGATATAAGTAGAAAAGAGATTTTGATAGATGTGATCCTCAACCGCCCCGGTAGTAGCCGCCAAACCCAGAACATTTTCAAACCGGTCGGCAATGTGCTGGGCTCCGTGGAATTTATGCTCCAACATGCTATCTATCCACTTTGGATTTAGAACCCGGCTCCGGATTCCTCTATTGATCGATTCATTTATGGAATCGGTTCGTACCGCTTCTCCAGTGGTATCACTTATGTATAAACGTGCTTTTTTACCCCGGACTGTTTCAACCGACTTTGCAAGCCCTCCAACAAATTCGTAGTAGTGATCCAGATCAGTTATTTCATACTCATGGTTAGACCGAAGTTGAGATACCAGTTCCACTGCTTCAAGGTTGCTTTCTAAAAGCCCATCGATCTTTTTTCCCCGGGAGTTTCTGGAATAGACATGCCGTAACTTATTGATAAACTCTCCGCCCAACTCCTCTTCAGTCTCCCACCGACGGGAGTTGACCATGTTGGTCAATCCTGTCCCGTACTCTCCCTCCTCCGGTCCAAAAATCCTGGCTCGAGATAGCTCTATCGCCTCTTCCCGGGGAAAGCCTTGATCAAGGAGCATATCAAGACGGATACGGCAATGGGCTTTAAAGGTGTTCATCTCTTCCGGTTCATCCACCTCCGCAAGCTGATCAAACAGCTTGTTCAAATCTTCAATAATATTGGAAAACATATCCCGGAAAAATCCGCAGATATGGATAAGAACATCCACCCGCTTCCTGCCCAGCTCATGTAGCGGAATGAGTTCAAATCCGGAGTCCCAAACATTCCGCTTTTTTATAGGCCGGGCCCCCAGATAGGCAAGAATTTGCCCCACCGATTCGCCCTGGGTTCGACTTGTCTCCAGACCCCAAAGGATAAGGGCGGTAGATTCGGGGAGTTCTCCCTCCTCTTTTACATATCGGTTAAGGGTGAGTGCTGCCACCGCCGATCCCCTTCTTAAAGCAGTCGCAGAGGGAACAAGCCTTGGATCAAACTGGTAGAGATTATAACCGCCGGGAAGCACTTCCGGGTTTCGATAGATATCCCCCGCCATCCTTGCAGAGATATATTCCCCCCTGAGAGCCGAAAGAAGAGCAGGCATCTCCCGGGCTTTGCTGCCCAAGATCGCAATCCTGTCAGCCTCCCGAAAGAGTGTTTCAAGCCGTTTCTTCAAAGGCGGCGTGAGCTGTAATTCCCCTTCTTGCAGCTGAAGGGAGGTCCCATTCCAGAAACCGTCTCTCAGCCCGAAAAGCTCTTCAAACCGATGATCTATCCTCCCCAGGGCCGCCGGGTCCTGATTTTCCATCCCTTGGTCATAATCAATCCCCAGGCTTTCAGCTGCGATTCTGGCAAGGCTTTCCGATCCGTCCCGTTCATACCGGAGAAGCCCCTTCAGATAGTGCTCCATCTCCTTTGATGTGTAGGATTCACCAAAAACATGGAGACCCTTGGGAATCAGGGAACGCTTCATCCGATACAGTTCATCTTCCAGCGGTTCCAGCTCATCAGGCATGGAAAGCTCCCGGGCCATACGTTTTATATCTTCCAGAATATCATCCGAACGCACCGGGCTAAGCCTGGCAGATTCCCGGTACTCATTGATCAGGATCTGCAGCTTCTCATATTCCCCATACAGATCCGCCGGCTGATACTCCGGCGGTTGGTAACTAATGAGCAGGGCATGGCTCCTCCGCTTCGCAATCATCGCTTCGGCGGGGTTCCCATTATAATAGAGGTAAACATGCGGGATTGTTCCCGCAAGGATATCGGGGAAACAGCTCCCCGACATTCCACACTCCTTCCCGGGGGTAAATTCAAGGGTCCCATGGGTTCCCACGTGCACTACTGCATCAGCCTGAAACTCCTTCTCAATCCACTGGTAAAAGGCAAGATATTGGTGATGGGGGAGGCTATCTTTATCATGGTAAGATTTGCTATCACTCCCACCGCTTCTCCGGGATGGCTGGATCCCTATAAACACATTTCCCAGCAGGAGCCCCGGAATAAGAAACCGGTCACCATCCTGGTCGCCCATCACTTCACCCGGCGCTTCTCCATGACAAAGGCAGAGCTCCCGGTAAGGGGTAGGCCCCTCCATCCTGGTCCGGTATGCCCCTGCATCATAGTAGATCATTTCCTCTGGAGGATCATGATAGTTGGCCATATTACAGAGGCCCCGGTTCATGAAGCTATTTGCCAATTCTGCAGCAGTTTTCAACTCCACATGATAACCGGCATCGGCGAGTTGTTTCAGAATCCGTTCCATGGAGAGGAAGGTGTCAAGAAAGGATGCGCCGAAAACATTATCCTCCCCCGGGGGATAATTGTATCCGATCAGCGCTATCCGCTTCTCTGCTGCAGCTTTTCTCCTGAGCAACAGATAGTTTCGGAGCCTGAGAAGAAAGGTATCCACCCGTTCATCGATCAGCTTCAGCTCCTGAAGCTCTACATCGAGTTTTTTATCATGATCCGGAGGACCCATGGCTCCAATCGGCATACTTACAATAGCGCCGTCTAACTCCGGAAGCATTACTGAAAGGAGGAACTCTGAACTATTTACTCCCTGAGTACAATTCAGCCATTCAGCTTCTTCCCTTCTGCTCATAAAAAAGGGATGAAAATAGGGAACGCCCATCTCTTTCAGGAAATGTACGGCCTCTTGTGAATTTCCTCCCATGGGACCGGCTCCAAGACGGAATGACATAAGGTTAAGCACCCCATCGACCCGGCATTTCCCATTCCTATCAAACAAGAAGGTCCGCAGCAGATCGCTCTTTCCTTCAAGAGGCGAGGAAAAAGCCAGAGGAAGGATCGAAGCAAAGCTCTCTATCTTTTCCGCCAAATCAGCAAGGGGTCCTGCAGTATCGTTGGGATAGGTGTGACCATAGCTGAATAGGGCAAGCACCGGCTTATCCGGATCAACCGGAAAATCATCCCGGTAGGACTCATAGCTTTTGTAATACCGCAGACTTCGAAGATCCCGAATTCCCACATCAGGAACGTCCCTCGGTTCCTCCGGCTTTGGTAGAGCACTGTTACCACCATACTCTCTTGCCAGAAGAAAAAGCATGTTTCTCAGATTCCCCCGGTCTGCGAGATGAAAATATTTGGTAATTCTGGAAAGGTTCCCTAAATCCCTCATCTTTCCCGGTATTACCTTTCCCAGCTTTTCCGCCATGGAGCCCATCTTTTTCATCGCCGACTGTCCAGCCGGGCCCTTTCTACCACCCTTTTTCATACTGGACTTGATGCTTTCTGCTGTTAATGAACCAAGACGAAGGAACTGCCTTCCCGAAGAGCCGATAGGAATAACAGAACCTGGACAGCGGGAGAGGGCCCCATGAACCCTTACAACGTCCTCTTTAGCACTTCCCATCAAGTCTATAAGCGCAGCATCAGATTCGACCAATGCGCTTTCCATCCGCCGAAGGCTTGTCTCCCCAGCCTTTCGAGCCAGGTAGAAAAGCCTCAAATCGAATACCCCGGGATAGCTGCTCTCCAGCTCCCTGTGTAATCGGGAAAGCTGGCTAAGGACGGAGGTGGAAACGGTTACGATTGTTATCTTCATAGCTCCGCCTCCAGGACGGTCTTTGCGTGAAAGAGAGGAACTCCCGTTTCAGGATCCCAATAGATATCCGCCCGTACCCGAAACACATCCTCCAGGATCCCTGCACTTAAGACGTCACCGGGAGAACCTGTGGCAAACAGCTTCCCATCTTTCATGACGAGTAATTGGTGGGAAAAGCGCACTGCATGGTTAATGTCATGAAGCACCATGAGAATTGTAATCCCCTGTTCCCTGTTTATGTGGGAGATCAATTCCAGGATCTCCAACTGATGGGAAATATCAAGAAAGGTAGTGGGTTCATCAAGAATCATGATTGAGGGCTCCTGGGCTATAGCCATTGCAATCCAGGCTCTTTGCCGCTCTCCTCCTGAAAGGGTTGTGATCTTTCGCTTTTTTAAGTCCTGGAGCCCCGTCTTTTCCAGGGCTTCCTCAATAATTTGGGCATCATTCCGGGTTGAACCAACCCACCAGGAGCGATGAGCATAACGACCATAGGAGACAAGCTGTTGTACCGATACATCTCCCATCATTTCATGGGTTTGGGACAGAACCGCCATCGACCGAGCAACTGCGGTATTGGACAGCCGGAAGATATTCTTTCCCCAAAGAAACACAGAACCGGATTTGGGCCGCAAATTCCTGCTTAAAGCTCTTACCAGGGTGGTCTTGCCGCAGCCGTTAGGGCCAAGGATTGAGTAAACCTTTCCGGGAGCGATGTTGTAAGAGAAATCGGAGATAATTTCCTTCTCTCCAAAGGAGATCTTGAGATTCTTTGCTGACAGAATCTGGTCCATTATTCTCTCCTCAAAAGGAACAGAAAGAAAGGAGCACCGATTACCGCCATTACCACCCCAACAGGTATCTCTGTGGGAGAGAAGGCTGTTCTGGCCAAGGTATCGGAGGCCATCACAACCGCTGCGCCAAGAAGAGCGGAGCCGGGAAAGAGAATCCGGTAATCTCCCCCCACCATCAGCCGAACTGCGTGGGGAATAATGAGACCAACAAATCCGAGAAGACCAACAGCAGATACCGCACTTGCGGCAAGCAGCGCAGCCAAGGCGGTTAATCCCAAGCGGGAGGCCTCCACATTTAGTCCCAACCCTCTGGCTGTATCATCTCCAAGGACCAGGATATTGAGCCTTTCACTCATTACCATGGTGATCACGGTAGCGCTTACGGTATATGGAAGGATCATCCGTACATCCTGCCAGCTTCGGGCCGAAAGAGAGCCATTCATAAAGGTAAGCGCTCCATGAACCCGGTCGGAAAAGAAGACCAAAAGAGCTGAAATCCCCGACCCCAACAGCGCTGCTACTGCAACCCCGGCAAGGATTATCCTTAAAGGCCTGATTCCCCCCTTCCAGGCCAATATATAGATCATGAGCGCCGCTCCCATGGCACCAAGAAAGGCTGCAATGGGTACCAAGGCTTGATACTGGGGGAAAAGGATAAGAATAATGATACCGCAAAGCCCTGCCCCGGCAGAAATACCAATAATACCCGGGTCTGCCAAAGGATTTTTCATCACTCCTTGTAGAATAGCCCCGCTTAATGCAAGATTTGTTCCAACAAGAGCGGCAAGAATCATCCGGGGCAGACGAATATTCCAGATAACCATACTCTCCGGGCTAGCATCCTGCTGAACCAGGACCTGTATGATTCTGGGCACCTCTATCGACATGGTTCCAAGGGCGTTGCCCAAAATAAAAACGACTATAATGGCTGTGCAATAGAGTCCAAGAATCAACAGCTTGTAAGAGGCTCTATCTCTCAGGTCATCTTGATTCTTCATCGTTCATCACCCGCTCTACTATTCTTTGACATCAAAAGAGATCTCAGGGTAGACCGCTTGAGCCATGAAACGAATAGCATCTACATATCGGTGTCCAGCGTTATAGAGGAAATATTTTTGAGGCAGAAAAATAATCCGTTTTTCTCTTACCGCCTCTACTGTCTGCCAGGCGCTGTTGCGTTCAAACTCCTCAGCGATCATTCGCTGAGCCTCCTCATTCGAACTGATCATGCTGGTTACCAGAACAAAATCGGGAGCTTTTTCAACAATATATTCAATATCAAGGGGAGCTGTTTCAGAACCAAGCGTATCAGGGGGGAGGTCGGAAGCGATATTGTCCAGCTTCAATATTGAAGCTACATCACCGGCAATCGAATTATCCAGTTTAACCGCCAGGCTTCGGGATGTTACATAGAGGATGACCACCGACAGCTTATCATCAGGGATATTGGCTTCGATCAGTGCCTTTTCCTCTTCCATTTTCCGAATCAGCATATCCGCCCTGTTGTTGGTTCCCAGGAGAGTACCGAAAGCGCGAAGATGGATCAAAACATCCTCATAACTTCTCATGTGGAGGGCCAGCGCCGGGATCCCCATCTCTTTAAGCCGGGAGACCATGGAACTTTGGGTCCCCACCTGACCAATTACGAAGTCAGGCTGAAGTTCAATGAGGGCCTCTAAATTGGGATTATACACCTGCCCGATTGAGGGAAGACTTAACATCTTCTGGGCATAATCCGGATCAAGATAAGCGGTATTTAATTCGCTTGTACAGATGGAGCTCCCCCCCAGGGCATACCACATATTAAGGAAAGTTCCCGAACTT
>CAYMWV010000124.1:0-10555 GCA_964394395.1 uncultured Sediminispirochaeta sp. | reverse complement strand
TCAAAAGAAAATTGATAATCAAGGTGGTAACGATCCCGCAGTTCAACCATCTGCTTCTGTAGTACCGGTGGAACCGGGCAGCCATGCTCTTTCCGGTAGAGCCAGGCTATGTACTCCTTTTCTCCCGGGGTATAAATTTTCTCTTCTCCCGGGGCAACTTCGGAATTTCGCAGAGACCGGCAGATGGAGCCGGCTATAGATCGGCAGACCGCTTCCCCCATGAACATGGAAGGGTTGATGGAAATAAAGAAATGTCCCAGCGGATAGGGAATCTTATTCCCATGGGCGTCAAATCCATTTAAATCCTTGAGAAAAGAGCCATCCTGCAGGGCCGCAGAAAGGATTTCCACAGCGGTAGCCCAGCCATAGCCCTTATAGCCCCCGCCAACTTCTCCAAGGCCTCCTACAGGGCTTAAAGCGGCTTTACCTTTTGTCAGATCCACAAGCACCTGGGCGGTGTCAGTACGGGTTTTACCATCCCGGCCAATAACCCATCCCGGGGGAAGCTCTTTCCCGGCCCGATTGTAGGACTCTATTTTTCCTCGCTGGGTAACGCTGGTTGCACAATCGATCACAAAGGGAAACTCTTCATCGGTAGGAACTCCAATAGTCAGGGGGTTTGTCCCTAACATATTTTCAACACCAAACGTTGGTGCAATGGAGGGTCGGGCATTGGTCCCGGTAATACCGATTTTCCCTTCCTTTGTGGCCATGAGAGCGTAGTATCCAGCTATTCCATAATGGGTGGAATTGCGTACAACAGTCATTCCTATGCCATATTCCTTCGACTTCTCCAGGGAAAGCTCCATCGCCTTTTTTGAAACTACGTGACCTAAACCATTGTTACCATCGAGAACCGCTACAGCTTTCTCATCCCGAATAAGATCAATCTTTGTAGTTGGATTGAGAATTCCGTCCACCAGCCTGTCAATATAGATGGGCTTAAGCCGGCCGATACCGTGAGAATCGATTCCCCGCTTGTCCGATTCGATAAGCACCTCCGCAACGGTCAGTGCATCCTCTGCTGGAACCCCTGCCCCTTCCAAGGCATCCGCCATAAAACGTTCCAGCACCTCAAAGGGTACCCATTCACAATCCTTATATGCATCCTGATATGCCATAAAGCCTCCTTATGATGGAACCATTAAAACCTAAATTCGAATATTTTTAAAGGTCTATCCGCTTTTTCATTGCTGCTCTTCCAGAATCCTGAATATATGGTATGATTCATGGTAGTTCAGGATAGGAGAATGAGGATGAGAAACATTGCTGCCGCTATGTTAGGATTGCTTCCCAAAAAAATGAAAGACCGCATGCGTGCTCCGATGCTCTCCCGGGAGCGGATGGAACTCGGATCTCAACATCCTACTATTGAGATGAATGTGACAAACCTGCTCATCTGTGCCCACAATTGTGGAACATGTCCCAGTTATCCCGATGTAAACGGAGAGGCACTCTACTGTGCCGGCGGTAAAAGCTCGGCTCAAATTACACGCAGGGGGTGCAACTGCGTCAGTTGTCCTCTCTACGATCAGTGTAGCGGCAGTAATTCGGCCTATTTTTGTGTTAATGGCCAATGTAAGGGCCCCGATGACGATACCGGTACCATTGTGGATGAGATTGGAGAACGGTTTTCCCGGTACATTGAACGGTTTGTGCATACAGAAACAGAGGAAGATGATTCTCATCTCTCAATGGAAGAGATTGATTTAGATGAGGTGGTGTCTGTCTCCTTGGATTTTGTAGGTGATCAACTTGTCGAAACAGCGTCCGATGAAACGATCCTTCAAGCCTCCTTGAGTGCCGGTATCAATCACACCCACGTATGTGGTGGTCGAGCCCGCTGTTCTACCTGCAGGGTTATTGTGGAGCAAGGTAAAGAGCATCTTCGACCCCGAAATGAGCTTGAATCCCGACTTTCATCAATAAAGGGCTTTTCACCGGATGTCCGGCTCGCATGTCAAACAACGGCCACTGGAGACTTGAAGCTGCGCCGTCTTGTCCTTGACGATACCGATATTTCTGAAGCAATTCAGCAAGGGCGCAGCAGTCACGGTGCTGTGGGGAGGGAGGTGGATGCTACCATTCTTTTTGCGGATATCCGCTCCTTTACCAGCTTCTCAGAAAGAAGCCTCCCATACGATGTTGTTCACATCCTTAACCGATACTTTGAGGGTATTTGCGAGGCGATAGACCGAAATGGGGGGTATATCGATAAATATATGGGCGACGGAATAATGGCGATATTTGGTCTAGACCGGATGATAAAGGGAACGCATCAAATTCTGGCTGTGCAGGCGGCAAAGGAGATGCTCCAGGAGCTGGCGAGTTTTAATACGTTTTTACAGCAACGATATCAGCATCAATTTCGAATCGGAATCGGAGTGCACAGCGGACCAGTTATCGTGGGGGAGATAGGCTTTTCCAGAAAACGGGAATTTACCGCAATAGGCGATACGGTTAACACTGCCTCACGGATCGAAACCCTGAATAAGCGGACAAAAACCAGCGTGCTGATTTCCCAAGCCACCTATTCGATTGCCAAGAATCATTTTAGATGGAAAAGGGCTCTTCGGGGAAAGGTGAAAGGAAAGAGTGAGCCTATTGTGGTGTTTGAACCGGATTTCACGTAAGGGTGCCCTCTTGCACTGAACAGAATAGCGAATCGAGAGCAATATACGGGTTCAGGGTTCTTGCTTCCCGCCAAGCGTTCTAAGCAGAATCTCTAACAATGAGGCTTGTTTCAAGAACTGTAGTGTGCTTGAAGGGGCGCTTATGCATAATATCAAGCAACAACCCGGCGGTGATTTCTCCCGAGTGGCTGTTCTGCAGATCCAGGGAGCTGAGTTGGGGTTCCACAATTGTGGAAAAAGCGCTGTTACCCGCACCTATCACTGCCACATCATCAGGTACAGATCTACCGTTTCTTTTCAAAGAGTTGATCACATGGATCGCCATCAAATCGGTGATACAGTAGAACGAATCGTGCCCATCTGAGAGTGCCCTTCTTACCAGAGCCTCAATATCTTCATGTCGATAGTCGCACTCCAGAACCATGGAGGAGGAGAAGGGAATGGATTGCTCTCTTACACCTCCCTTGAAGCCTATCAGGTTTGCATGGGATTGAGGCTGCCGTTCCCTGCCCAGCATGATAGCCGGCTTCTTTTTCCCAATCCTGGTGAAATGGTCAACCGCCATGGAGGCACCCTTCTGATAATTAGCATATACTGAAGGAATGGGAATGGGGGAAAACATCCTGTTAAGAAAGACAAAGGGGATACCGTTTCTTTCCAGCATATGCAGGTGACCCAGATTTTCGTAGTTGGAAGGGAGGGTGTTGAATACTACCCCGGCCACCCGGTTTTCAACCAGTCGGGGGATAATAGATTGCTCTTTACCAATATCATTCCCAAAAGAATAGAGAAAAACTGAATATCCATTCTCACTGAAAATCCTTTCCATAGCCTCTGAATTTTCGGCAAAGAGCAGGTTATTCAATGTAGGAATGAGGATGGCCACATTCTTTGAAGAGTTTGTTTTCAATGTCTTTGCCGCACTGTTGGGTATGTACTGAAGTTTCTCGATTGCCTGGTCGATCCTTTCTGCGGTCTCTTTTCTGATGGTAATTTTTTTATTAATGTACCGGGAAACGGTACAGATACTGACACCAGCGCTTTTTGCAATATCTTTTAGCGTTGCCAAATGCTTACCTCTTTTAATGATCCCGGATAGGGGATGCTTCCTGTTTTTCCATATTCAGGTTAGACTTTATTTCCAGCCATTTCTCTCTGCCGTGCTTGGTAAGTTCCATCGCTTCTGCCACTCCATGGGCCAGGCGGATAACTGTCTCCATCCCCACCTTATCTTTCTCTGCTCCTGCTGCTTTCTTATCCTTTGACCAGATGGTTCCCCCGTTATAGCAGCCTCCAAGCCCTCCGGTGGCCAACATTTCATGCATCAGGTAAAAATTGATAATAGTTTGCAGGGTAAACTCCTGTCCCCCATGTCTGGTTCCACCAGTTGCAATTGCCCCGCCAAGCTTGTTTTTCATCTCACCGGGATGAACAAGATACATCGGTCGCATTCGGTTGAAAAGCATGGTCAATTGTGCAGTGATGGTCATATCGTATACCGGGCTTGCGGTGATAATTCCATCGGCAGAAAGGAGGAGTTCTTCAAAACCTTTCAGGTCATCATCGATAATGCACATGCTATTGTTTCTGATACAAGCGTCACAATGGATACAGGGGCCGATCTTTTTCCCCCGAACACTCCATAATTCGGTTTCAATATCTGGATAGCTTGTTGTTACCGAAAGGGCGGTTTCAAGAGCTTTCAAGGTTGCCCCCTTTCTCGGACTTCCACAAATCCCTAGTAGCTTCATCAAGTTACCCCTTAAAAAGTTAAACGTTATACTATGGTACATCCCCTTGGTTTTCCTGTCAAATACAATCTTCTCAAGGCAGATTTTATAGCGGCTTGGAGGGCCTGAAATGAAACATATTGCAATAATATTCTTATTTATTGTATATTTATGCAATACAGGAGGAGACAATTGGTAAAAGCAGCAATATTAGGTGCTTCCGGTTATGCAGGGCAGGAGCTTGTACGATTACTGCATCACCATAAAGAAGTGGAAATAATCTATATCGGTTCCAGAGCTCTGGCGGGAACCGGCTATGAGAAGAGCTTTGGTAACTGTTCCCCGGAGCTGAAGCTCCGTTTTTCAGAGAGTAACGCAAGAGAGGCTGCAGAAAAGGCAGATGTTCTATTTCTGGCTCTACCTCACGGAGTTGCCTTAACGGAGATAGATGAGTCCATTCTTTCAGGATGCAAGGTGATAGATTTGGGGGCCGATTTCCGGCTTCGGGATAAGAGGGAGTATGAAAGCTGGTACGGAATCGAACACACTTCTAGCAAGCTACTCGGTGAGGCGGTCTACGGCTTGTGCGAAATATACAGGGATGAGCTCAGAGGTGCCCGGCTGGTGGCCAATCCAGGGTGCTACACCACCTGCTCTATCCTTTCCATGTATCCTCTCTATCGGGATGGCTTGATCGATGCTTCACTACCCCTGATCGTGGATGCAAAATCTGGTGTTTCTGGAGCTGGAAGGAACCCGGCTCAAGCCTTTCATTTCCCGGAGTGCAATGAATCAATTAAAGCGTATAAGATTGGAACTCACCGGCACACCCCGGAAATAGAGCAGGAGCTTTCAGCAGCTTCTGGCCTTGGTGTTACCGTACAGTTTACTCCCCATCTGGTTCCGATGAACCGGGGAATTCTCACCACCACCTACGCCCGGCTGGTACCTGGAACAGGTAAAAAGTCAATAGAGGATGCTTTTCAAAGGTGCTACGGCGAAGAGCCTTTCGTCCGCTTTCTGGGGGCCGATATCTATCCGGAGAGCCGGTGGGTCCGGGGTTCTAACCGATGTGATATTGGATTCCATCTGGATGAACGGACAGGAAATTTGATAGTCCTGGGGGCTATTGATAATTTAGTAAAAGGCGCTGCTGGCCAGGCTGTTCAAAATATGAACATCCTTTTCTCTTTTAATGAGTCCAGCGGCTTAAGCGACTACGGAATCATTCCGTAATTAATGAAGGAGTACTTAAATGTATATTGAGACTGGAAATGATATCAAAATTCCGGAGGGGTTCACCTTTACCGGTTTTCACACTGGATTCAAGAAAGACCGAGGCTCTGATACTGCCTTAATACATTCCCGAAAGGGGGTAAACTGGGCGGGGGTATTCACCCGCAACAGAGTCAGAGCCCATTGTGTTGTTCGAAATGAGCAAGTTCTGGATGGGGGTACTCCAGTCAGGGCAATTATTGCCAATAGCGGAAATGCCAACGCCTGTACCGGTAAAAAGGGAGAAGAAGCGAATAACGAAATGGCCCGGGCAGCAGCAGATATGGTGGGATGTAAGAGCCATGAAGTATTAACTGCTTCAACCGGAGTTATTGGTGTGCCACTTCAAGCAGAGCTCTTTGAAGCAGCTCTTCAATCCCAGGGAAATTGTCTTGGTTCAAAGAAGGAGCAGCTCTTCCAGGCGGCTGAGGCGATTATGACTACCGATACAGTAAGAAAATGCGCAAGCGTTACCTTTACCATTGGGGAGAAAAGCTACACTATTACCGGTATGGCCAAGGGGTCGGGGATGATTCATCCCAATATGGGAACAATGCTCGGTTTTATCTGTACCGACTATCCCATACCATCAACCCTTCTTCAATCCACCTTGAAGCTTGTGGTGGACGATACCTTCAATATGATATCCGTTGATGGTGATACAAGTACCAATGATATGGTACTTCTCCTTGCCCCGCCCCAGCTGCTTCGTCAGGAGTCGCTGACCGAGGGAGGAGAGGATCTGTACAGTTTTCGCTCCGCCCTCTTTGCATTGTGCAAACATCTGGCTGTAGCCATCGCAGCGGACGGCGAGGGAGCAAGCAAACTACTGCGATGTTCGGTAAACGGGGCCTCCAATCTTATTCAGGCGAAGGTTCTTGCCAAGGGGGTTATTGGAAGCAGCTTGGTAAAATGTGCCTTTTTTGGAGAAGATGCCAACTGGGGACGAATTATAGCTGCGATGGGCTATAGTGGAGCAGATTTTGATCCGGATCGGGTTGATATCAGTTTCAAAAGCTTTGATGGGGAGAAAGTGATTGTACTGATGAAAGATGGAGCTCCCCTTCCCTTCTCTGAAGAGAAGGCTTCCACAATTTTGGCATCAGAGCAGATAGAGATCACCATTAATCTGGGAGAAGGAAGCGCTTCCGCTACAGCCTGGGGATGCGATCTGAGCTATAACTATGTCAAAATAAATGGGGATTATCGCACATGATGAGTAAATACATCGAAAAGGCAAACACCCTCATCGAAGCAGCACCATATATCAGGAAATTTGCGGGAAAGACGGTGGTTATCAAGTATGGCGGAGCGGCCATGATCGAACCGGAACTGGAACATATGGTGATGGATAATGTGGCTCTTATGGCAACCTTGGGCCTGCATCCTGTTATCGTCCATGGAGGCGGCCCCGCCATCAGCAGCATGCTCAAACGGCTTCAGATCGAAACAAGTTTTGTTGATGGACTTCGCCGTACCGATGATGCTTCTATGGAGGTTACCGAAATGGTGCTCTCGGGAAAGATCAATAAACGGATTGTCCATCTTTTGGAAAAGAGAGGGATTCCCGCTGTCGGCATCTCCGGAAAAGATGCTTCCCTGTTTCGTGCTGTTAAGATCAGTTCCGAAGGGAAAGATATCGGCTCTGTTGGAGAGATCACCTCTTGCAATCCCGACTTACTGAATCTTTTAATGAAAGATGCCTATGTACCGGTTATCAGTCCTGTAAGCTCAGGGGAGCATGAAGAGAGTTTAAATATTAATGCAGATGTGGCAGCAGCAAAGATTGCATCAACTTTGCAAGCAGCCAAGTTGATCTTTTTAAGCGATGTTCCAGGGATTCTCCGGGATCTTACGGATCCTGAGTCCCTCATCTCCTCACTATCAAAAGATGATTTGCAAAACATGGTGGACCAGGGGCTTATAGCGGGAGGAATGATACCGAAAACCCAATGTGCCGCTGAGGCGGTAGCCTCCGGAGTTGGATCGGTGCATATCCTTGATGGGAGATTGCAACACGCTCTGCTGCTGGAAATTTTCACCGAAAAAGGAGTTGGAACAGTAATATGGTAGCTAGTGACTATTGGACAAGAAATGGAAAACAGGCCCTCTCCACCTATGCGCCTCTGGATATCATCCTGGAAGAAGGCCAGGGCTGCCGGGTCAGAGATGTTGATGGAAATGAGTACCTCGATTTTGTCGCTGGTATTGCGGTAAACAGTCTTGGCCATGGCCATCGAGCCCTTACAGAGGCAATTTGTACTCAGGCCAAGAAACTTATCCACTGTTCAAACCTCTATCTCTCCCGGCCCGTGGTTGACTACAGTGAAAAGCTGCTAAAGGCAAGCGGATTTGACCGGACCTTTTTCTGTAACAGCGGCACAGAATCAATTGAGGCGGCAATTAAACTGGCCAGGCGCTGGGCAGGCAGAGAGGAGAAGAGGGGGAGAAAGATTGTAGCCCTGAATGATAGTTTTCATGGCAGGAGTATCGGTTCCCTCTCCCTTACCGGCCAGGAGAAGTATCAGAAGCCTTTCCGGCCTCTGCTTGAGGATGTCTGTTTTGTCCAGGCCGATAATGTTGAGGCTTTAAGGGAAGCGGTTGACGAGGAAACTATCGCCATCATCCTGGAGCCCATCCAGGGAGAGGGAGGCGTACGCCCTCTTTCTCATGAATTTCTTCACAGTGCCGCTTCTTTGAGGGAAAAAGAGGATATTCTTCTTATCTTTGATGAGGTTCAATGCGGTTTCGGCAGGTCTGGTAAGCTTTTTGCCTGGGAGAACTACGGGGTTAAACCCGATATTCTCTGTATGGCCAAGGGGATTGCCGGAGGTGTTCCTATGGGGGGAATCCTGGTTCAAGAGCGTGCAGCGGCTTTTCAGCCCGGTGATCATGCTGCGACATTCGGGGGAAATCCCCTTGCTGTAGCGGCAGCTCAGGTAGTCTTGCAGGAACTTACAGAACATGGACTGCTTTCCCAGGTAGAGGAGAGGGGTGCCTACCTGGAAGCAGGCTTGAACCGGTTGAAGGCGAAATTTCCCATGATTCGGGAGATTAGAGGAATGGGTCTGATGCGGGGGATCGATTTTACAGGCCAGGCTCAGGAGGTGATCAATAGCTGTATTGCCAAGGGGCTGTTGGTAGTGAGGGCTGGAAAAGAGGTGCTACGGCTTGTTCCGCCTCTGATTGTCACAAAAAGTGAGATTGATGAGGCTTTGGTGATTATTGATAACGCTATAGAGGAGACATTCTGAACGTAATGCAACATAGGATATTGCCGCACAGGGGATATGGCCCCACAGGATAAAAAAAAGCTGTCCGCTTAGCCGGACAGCCTCATCTCTCTTCGATCTTACATCAGATCCTTCGGTTTTCTGGCGGTATTACCGGTAGCCTCGCAAACAGCAACATGTTTAAGTTTCCCGTTTTTGAAGACCGATTTCATTTTAATGTTACCACCCCAACGGCTCACCAGCTGCTGTGCACCCACACGTCTGGCATTTTTGGACACATTGGCCATAAAGATCTCCTTTCCTTTCCGGGTGTATCACCCTTTTCTATAGCCCAATATACAGGATATAGGCGGCTTCGTCAAACCCTTGCCTTCCTTCTTGAAAGAGAATATCATGATTTTATGCATCCTGGAAGGATCATCCGCAGGGTCTGGACCCTGCCAATAGAGCTGTACCGCCATCTCATCTCTCCTATCCTCCCGGATAGCTGTATCTACTCTCCCACCTGCTCTTCCTACAGCAAGGAAGCTATTTTGAAACATGGGGTGATCAAAGGCACCATTCTATCCGCCTCACGAATAAGCAGATGTGCGGGGGGTCTTTTTACCGGCGGCCAGGACCCGGTCCCGGAACACTTTTCTTTTAGCGAAATTAGAGCTAATTACCGCATTTTTCGTCATGGACATGGTAGAAATGACCAGAATAATTAGGCACCGCTATTACTCCTGGTCATCAGTTTCTTTGGTTTCCAAGACCCCTTCTAAATGGGAAGTATCTTCCAATCCGTCCCTATAACCGGCACTGTAAGCTTCTTTATACGCTTCCCTCCAAGCGTCCCGGTAACCATCCAGATACGCCTGATTGTAGCTCTCATCACCTGCCGACTCTATCTCGCTCTCTTCAAAATCGTCAAAGGTGAAAACTATATCCCTCTCCCCGGGGCTGGATAAATCTACCTCAAACCGGTTGTACCGATCTTCGTCCACATCAATAGCGAGGATGTCGTAGTACTGAGCTCCCTCTTCAATAATCGGTACATCAATTGAAACAGTAGCACCATCTTCCACACTTCGTTCTCCCAGGAGATCTTCGTGCCAATCATCCGACAGGGAGGGTGAAATGTAAATCCGCTGAATATCATATCCAGTATTATTCGTAAAATTGAGTGAAAAATAGTCCTGTGCGAAGCTGAATCCTGCAATAAACATGAAGATCAAAAGAGCTGCTATTCCTTTTTTTCTTGACATACTACTCCTCCTGTATTCCACCGATATTATGTTTCCCGGTAATCTCTTTCATAAAGGGTATGAGAACCTGCAGGGCGTTATCGTTAAATCCTCCCTCAGGTATGATAAGATCTGCATATATTTTGGTTGGTTCAATAAATTCATAATGGCCGGGACGTACCACTTGAAGGTACTGCTCAATCACTGAATCAACTGTCCTTCCCCGCTCCTTTACATCCCGCTCAAGCCGCCGTATAAAGCGAATATCATCGGGGGTGTCAACGAAAAGTTTCAGATCGAAGAGCGAACGGATTTTTGTATCGAAAAAGACCATAATTCCCTCAAAAATGATAAGGGCTTTCGGCTCCAGTCTTACCGTATCTTCCCGGCGGCGGTGGTGAACAAAGTCATACTGGGGCATTTCTATCACACCGCCCGATTTCAACTGCTTTAACTGT
>CAYMWV010000123.1:1311-10637 GCA_964394395.1 uncultured Sediminispirochaeta sp. | reverse complement strand
CTCGCCCTGTACCTACGATGCTCCACAGTTTCATGCCTGCAGCAGCTGAGAAAGGGTATACCCAGGCTGAATATCGTAGTTCTCCTGAAAACATTGCCCGATCCCATATAGATTTTGCCAGAAAATATGGTCTCGATGGTGTACTCATTGATATCGATACTTGTCTTGAGGCGGGTGCCATTGGTGTGCCCGTACATTTTCCGGAAGATGAACCTGCCCGGATAACGGAACCTTTCTCTACCAATATTGATGAATGTCTTGAGGTGGTAGAAGCAGACCGATTGGAACAAGACCAGCGGATTCATGTTCTTCTCGAATCGGTTCAGATGATCAAAGATGAAACAAAAGGCGATCTGCTTATCAGAGGCAATGCTGATCAGGCACCTTTTTCATTGGCGATGCTTCTGTTAGGCATTTCAAATTTCATGATGAAACTGTATGACGAGCCTGAAAAGATACACATGCTCATAGAGCGGTGTTTTGATGTTCATCTGAAATTGCACCGCCTCCTCATCGAAGCGGGTGCGGATATAACCAGTTTTGGAGATAGTTCATGTGGTCCGGATCTGGTAAGTCCGGACACCTATAGGGAGTTCTCTCTTCCCTATCATGTAAGGTTAGCTAAAGCTCTTGAAAAGGATTCGATAAAGACAGTTTGCCATATCTGTGGTAATTTGGATTTAATCCTGCCGGATGTGGCGAATGCCGGTTTTGCTGCTATTGAAGCTGATTACAAAACCAATATACCGGTGGCGGCAGAAGTGCTGAAAGATGGATGTACACTTTTTGGTCCGATAGATCCTTCCGGAGTCTTTTTTTTCGGAACACCGATGGATGTTGTTGAAAAGACCAAAGATGTTTTACGATGTTTTCCCGATGGAAATCTTGTGATAGGAGCTGGATGTGCTTTACCACCCGGAATCCCAGAGGATAATATAAAGGCCTTTGTAAACACTGTTCGATGCTTCGATCAGGAGAGAGACAGTTAGGACGGTATTTGTCAATGCGAATAAGGGAGTTGTTCAAGAAGAAAAACAGCATACGATACAGATTTACCCGATTTACTGCCCTCTATTTTACATTATTGATCATTACGGTACTAATGAGTAATGGCATAAGCTACTTTACACTAGGTAGCTATAACAAAACCCTACTACGTTCCGATCAGCTTTCCGTCTATTATAGTCATGTGGAATTGATGAATCTTGGAATAACAAACTACATCTTCTCTAAAGAAGATGCTGAGTTAAGTGAGTACCGCAGGCACCTCGCAATCGCTCATGATGCAATTGACAGAATAGGTCGACTTGGTCATAAAGAGCTTGTTTTCCGTTGTACCCTTCTGGAGAACATGCTCCTTACGTATGATGAAGAGGTAAATCAAATGCTTAGGGGTGATGAGAGCGACCAACAGTATTATGATCGTTTCCAAAGGCTTTCCTACCTTATTGCCGATACCTATCCGGAATATGCGAAGCGAATAACCGCCGTGATGCTTGCAGAAAAAGAGCAGGTACTTTTTTACTGGAAGATCCAGATTGTTCTTTCCATTGTTGTCTTCATGATATTTCTTGCTGCAGCTCTCTTCTTTACCGTTTCCGCTGTATCAGATATAACAAAACCCATTGAGCAACTGATAAAAGATATTGAAAAAATCAAAATAGGAGAGTTTGATATTGACACCAAAGCCGAGGGGTGTAAAGAGATCGAGATTCTTGGAGAAGCGTTCAATGATATGGCAATAAAGCTTCAGGAATACATCATTGAGATCAGGGAAAAAAATGCCATTGAGAAGCGGTTAATAGAGCAGGAAAATGAAAATTTACGGATCTCCCAACTTCTGACTGAGACAAAACTCAATGATCTGCAGAGGCAGATGAATCCACATTTCCTCTTCAACACCCTCAGTACCATTTCCAAACTTGCCTACATTGAAGGTGCCAGGAAGACCGAAGAGCTGATGATCAGAACTTCAGATTTGCTTCGTTACAGTATTGACATGAGTACAAAGATTTCCAACTTGGAGATGGAGATAAAAAGTCTGTCCGATTATATTGTTATCCAGCAGCGTCGGGTCGGGGATCGGATACGGTTTGAGTTGAATGTGGAAGGAGATTTTTCGGATGTTCCCATACCGGGGATGGTTTTACAGCCCATTCTGGAAAACTGTATTGTCCACGGAGTGAAGGACATGATCCGGGATGCAGAGATCATGGTAACGATTATTAGACAGGAAAATAAGGTCAGTATCACGGTGGAAGATAATGGTGCGGGAATGGATCAAAAGCTGCTGGATCGGATAAACCGTGCAGATGGTACTATTCCCGGTTCTCAAGGAATTGGCTTACAGAATGTAAGAAAACGTCTTGAACTCTTTTTCAAATCTGCATATCGATTATGGGTTGAAAGCACAATTGATTGCGGAACGGTTGTTAATCTTGAAATTCCTGGAACGTCACTGGTATGAGACGTTTTACAATTCTTATTGTTGATGATGAACCGATCGAGCGGGAAGCTATCCGGCTCATCATACAAAACGGGTTTGATGATATTGATATCATTGGCGAAGCCCAAAATGGTTTTGAGGCTCTTGATGTGTTCAGAAGGGAAGCGCCGGATATAGTAATTCTTGATATCAATATGCCCGGAATGGACGGGCTGGAAACAATTCAACAGATTAATTTGATGGGAAAAACCTCCCATTTTGTTATTGTTACCTCCTATAGCCGTTTTGAATATGCCCAAATGGCTATTCGGCTCGGGGTAGAGGATTTTCTAATAAAGCCAACAACCATTGTATCTATCAGCAGCACCTTGAAAGCTGTTAAAGCAAAAATTGAACAGGCTGAGGTCAACTCCATTGCTGCCAAAAGAATGGAAAGACGGATTGAAGCTGTTGAGCCGATTATTGAACATGATATCCTGAGAATGCTGCTTGAAAAGGGGCCTCACCGATCCTTTAAGGAAATGTTCAGACTGACGGAGCTCAATCCAGGTAAGGCTTTTGTGACCCTTATTTATGTTGGCGAAAAAGAGGATGAGGTCAGAGCAAAAATTCAGCAAAAATTGAAGGAGTCGGGTCTTCTTGTGCTTGCTGGTCCTTGCGAAAATGAAAAAGCATTATTTCTTATCATGAGTGAAGAGGAACGTCTAATCCGGAGGGAAGAGACGCTTAAATTTATCGGGATGATAATAGAAGCTGCCGGTGTTGTAACCTATCGCATCTGTGCAGGACCAGTTGTAGATGATCTGGAGGAGTTGGGTGACTCTTTTTACTTTGCAGAGCGCTGCTTTAAGGTATCAATGGAAACGGGAAAGCAGGTGTGTACTGAAGCAGACCTGGTCGGAGAACCAGAGCGTCTAAGTCTCAATAGCATGATATTAATTGGTGCCGGGAAAGATCTTAAAATGAATAGTTTGATGCAAGCAGCCTTAGACTATATCTGCCGGAATTTTACCAGATCAATCGATTTGCAGGATCTCTCTTCCTACCTCCAAGCTTCTCCCTCCCATGTGAGTAAGACTATCCGGAAGTATCTGGACAAAACCTTTTCGGAGTTGCTTACCGAACTCCGGGTGGAAGAAGCACAAAGACTTCTGAAAGAAAGTTCCCTTAGTGTGAAAGAGATTACCTTTGAGGTGGGTTACAACAGTCAGCATTATTTTTCTCGTATTTTTAAGCGGTATTGTCACATTTCTCCTTCGGAATACCGGGAACTCGCCAATAATGATCAAGCTTCCGATTTATACAAGTAAGAGTGTGTTATATTGATTAATAACACTAATAATCGTCCTATAAAATGACTTGAAAACCAAGGGGGTATCAATACTGGGTGAGATAACAGCTGAAGGTGGTGAAGCCGTCATAACAGTGAGGGGAAAGAACAAGTATATCGTTTTGTCATTGGAAGAATACAATCAATTTCGAGAATATGAACTGGAAGCTGCGATGCGGGAATCGGAAGAGGATATAAGGGCAGGCAGAATTGTTGAGGAAACCATTGCTGAGCACATAAAGAGAATAAACGGTGTATAAAATCATTTTTACAGAAAGTTATAGTAAAAGAGCCAGAAAATTTGTGCAACGACATCCGGAAATGGTGAAGCAATATGAAAAAACATTAAAATTGCTGGAAATGAATCCATCCCATTCATCGCTACGGCTTCATAAACTGAAGGGAAGATTATCCGACTATTACCGTGTATCGATCAATATGACATACAAAATCACCATCGACTTTATCATCAAGGAAAGGGATATAGTTCCAATACATGTTGGTAAACATGATGAAGTATATTGAATCTATTGGGTGGCGGTAGGGCTCGCTGGTTCGGCAGTCGGGGTTTTTAGTACGCCCCCCCGAAAGAGGGTGGAAAAAGGTGAGCCGGGGCATCCGGGGCTTGCCTCTTTTTTTTTGCTGGAATAGATTGGGGAAAAAGAGGTCACGGGCATGGGTTTTACAGAACGGCTCTTCGGGGACAGGCGTTTTCGGAAGGAGCTGCTTCGGATCGCTGCACCGGTTGCTTTCCAGAATCTGCTGATTTCCAGTCTGACGGTTATCGATACCCTGATGATCGGGCGGCTTGGGGAGGTGGAGATTGCTGCGGTGGGGCTGGCTAATCAGGTGTTTTTTCTCTCACTGCTCCTGTTTTTCGGGATATCCAGCGGGGCGTCGGTTTTCATTGCCCAATTCTGGGGCAAGAAGGATATTCCTTCCATTCACAGAACCTTCGGTTTTGCTCTGACCCTCTCGGTGGTTGCGGCGGCGGCTTTTGGGGCGGTGTCGATTCTGGTGCCCCAGGGGGTGCTGCGGCTTTTTACTGCTGATGAAGCAGTTATTGCGGCTGGGGTGAGTTACCTGCGGATAGTGGCGGTGAGTTACCTTTTTACCGGGATCAGCGTGGTCTGTTCGGTGAGTCTGCGCAGTGTGGAGGAGGCTTCCACCCCCCTGAAGGCGACGCTCTTTTCTATCGTAACGAATGTGGTTTTGAACTATCTGCTCATATTTGGCACCTTCGGATTTCCGGAGATGGGGGTGGCGGGGGCTGCCTTGGCCACCACGATCGCCCGGGGCGGGGAGCTGGTGATTCTCTACTGGGCCATTTACGGGAAGAAGAATATTCTGGCGGCAGGTGTGCGGGAACTGTTTGCCTTCGACCGCAGTTTTGTGGGTCGTTTTTTCAAGACCGCCACCCCGGTAATTCTGAACGAGATGGCCTGGGCGACGGGGATGGTGATGTACAAGGTTGTCTTTGCCCGGATGGGTACCGGGGTGATCGCCACCATGAATATTGTGGATACCGTGGGTAATATGCTCTTTGTGCTCTTTATGGGAACCAGTAACGCCTGTGCGGTGATGATCGGCAAGCGGGTGGGTATGGGTGAGTGGAAGGCGGCAGAGAGGGCGGCGAAACGTTTTATGGTGATGGGATTCTCTTTGGGCGCTGTGGTGGGTTTGACCGCCTTCGGCTTCGCCGGTTTCCTTCCGGGTCTCTTTAATGTAAGTGACTCTGTTAAAGAGATGACGGCCCTGGTCTTGATGATGTACCCTATCGTCTTTCCCCTGAAGGCCCTCAATATCCACACGGTGATTGGTATTTTCCGGGCCGGGGGAGACACGGGGTTCAGTTTCTTTGTGGATCTTTCCAGTGTCTGGTTTGTGGGGGTGCCTCTGGCCTTTCTGGGGGGGCTGGTCTGGGGACTGCCTGTCCATCTGGTGTTTCTGCTTTTGGGATGTGAAGAGATTGCGAAAACCCTCCTCAGTTTCTGGCGGATGCGGGGGGGGAACTGGATCAAGGATGTCACCGGAACTGGCGCTGGTTCCAGTAGCGGTTGCGGCAAGGGTGATGGAGATGGCAGCAGCGGTGCTTGGGGCGGCGAAGGTGCTTTGAACCCTGAAAGTGCGGCGGGAGTGGCCACCGGTAGAGGCGGCCGGGGGCGGTTTCGCAGACGTTGAAGCGTGCCCCGTGTATAGCCCGGCGGCTACGGATATTCGCCGCCCTGATCTATTCTGGAGGTGCTTTGTGGGAAGTAGTTTTCTACAACGATGGATGCCCGGTAAAACAGTGAAGATTCTCTCGGTGGATGGCGGGGGAATCCGGGGCTATCTGGCTGCCTTGATTCTGGAGGAGATAGAGCGACGTCGGGATGCTGCCGGCAAGGTGCACCACTTAAGTCGCTGTTTCGATCTCTTTGCGGGAACCAGTACAGGAAGTTTGATTACCCTGGGTTTGACTACTCCGCAGTTCACTCCAGTTATTCCAGCCGCTGGCGGGCTTCCGGGATCACTAAATCCTATGGGCCCTCAAAGCCTCCAGAGCTCCCCCGCTCCTTCGAGACCTCCAGGCGTCCCAGGAGGCCCATTCGCCAATAGCGTCCCAGGCCCCCCAGGCGAAAAAGAGACCAAAGGTGCAAAAGGGGCACAGGACGCTTCTTCCCCCGGGGCTTCTCAGGGCGAGATATCCACAAAAGGATCCTTGCTATCCACAACAGAAACCAGGTTATCAACAAGAATAGCCCGGTTATCCACATCAGGGACCAAAGGTTCCACCGCTCATTCCCGGGTATCCTCCGGTAAAACACAGGATTATCCTGGTGATATCACCACGAAATCCACAGAGATCTCACCCGATTCCTCCGGTTTATCCACAGACTTATCCACAGCTGAGGATAAGTCTTCCGATCGACTGAAAAGAAGATCTGGCAGGTTTTTCTGGCGAGACGGAAGCCGGGCGCCCAAATATCGGACACCCAAGTATCGGGCGGAGGATATTGCCCGAATGTATCGCCACCGGGGGATCGAGATTTTCCCTCGACACATTTTCAACCAGCTGAAGTCGGTACGTCACGCCTTTGTAGAAAAATACGATGCGGGGAATTTTGACCGGGTGCTGTTGGAGAATTTTGGCGATCTTACTCTCAAGGATCTGCTCTCAACGGTGCTGCTTACCAGCTATGATACCCTGGAGGGGAAGCCTCTGATCATGAAGAATCTTCCCAAGGAGGATAACTTTCTGGTTCGGGAGGCAGCCCGGGGCTCCTCAGCAGCTCCAACCTATTTCCGGCCTGTGGAGGTGACGGGGCTTGAAACGGGTAAGAAGCACTGTTTGGTGGATGGCGGGGTTTTCGCAAACAATCCGGCCATGTGCGCCTATGTAGAGGCGCGTCGACTCTTTCCCATGGCGCGGCAAATCATCATCCTCTCCCTTGGAAGTGGACAGATTCAAAGCAGTTACAGTTTGAAGCGGATGAAGAGCTGGGGTTATGTGGAGTGGGTACTTCCCAGCAACGGGGTTCCCCTGATCTCCATGATGAGCAGCGGTCAGAACCGATGTGTGGACTATCAACTGGAACATTTCCCCGGAGTAAGCTATCTGCGGCTTAACCCCTCCCTGGAGGGGTGCAGTGACGAGATGGATGATGCAGGGGAGAAGAATATGGAGTGTCTGAAACGGGCCGCCCAGCGGTGCATTGCAGAAAATGATGAACTGATCAGCTGGATTGCAAAAATCTTATAATCTCACATGATGGTAGAAAGGAGCTGCGCCCTGCTTGGCTAATTCAGCCCGTCCCGCAACATTAATCCCACTGAATCGAGGCTGTCTAAACCGCTATATGTGGTGCTATTACAATCACCACTATATGTGTCTGATACTCAAAATAGGTTATGAGAAAGCCTCAATTAAACCGAAAAAACCCTATCGCAACGGTGCTTCCCTATGAAGATGTGGCAAACCCCGGTGAGGCAGCCAGCGGGCTTGCTTCCTTTGCAGGAGGCTTGCCCGACTGGAAAAAGATTTTCCCCGAGGTTTACAGGGTGTACACCTCCCGGAAAAAAGAAAGCTTTCTGTGAAGTACCTTTTTGATACAGATACGCTTTCTGCATTATGTAAACCCCATCCGTCGGAGGGTCTCAGGGCAAATGGCTGCATTTTGATCACCGGAAATATCGGATATTTTACCTCCATCCCCGGTTTGGAGGTTGAAAACTATATTCGGGATTGAGGGATAGTGCTCTGGATTAATGGCCAGAGTATCACTAGGGATCATTACATCGGGATTTTTAAATCCAATTGCCCCATCCCCCCATCCGCAGTACAATGGAGCCCATGTACGAAGTCAAAAACAAACCCGAAACAATAAGCTTCCTGAAGAGTCTCGGCTTCCCCTCGGTCCGGTTCCACCACTCCTTTAACCATTTCGATTTTACCCGCCCGGGCAGGCGGATCCTGGTGATCGGCCCCATGGGTTCGGGGAAGACCGAGTACTCCGCCCGGGTGTGGCGGGACGCCCGGGTAGCTCTGACCAAAAGCAGACAGATTGCAGAAGCGACCACCTCCGAAGGGGCGGATCGTAGGAAGGTCTTTTTTATCCGCTCCCTGCTGGATGCCCAGCGATTTCCCGATTATCCCGAGGATGCCCTAGCCTATCGGGGAGGCTTCGAGCGCTGTGGAGATAATATTGCCCGGATCAGCGACTCCTTCGGTCTGGAAGAGCTGATCAGCCGGATGCCCGAAGTCGGTACCTGGATCATCGACGAAGGGAGCTTCTATGACGAACGGCTGGTCTATGTGGTGCGCAACGCCAGCAGCCAACGGGGGCTGCTCTTTATCTTTCCCACCCTGATCCTCAACTTCCGCCGGGACATCTTCAATCCTACCGCCCGGCTTATGCTCGAAACGGCTACCGACGTCTTCCCCCTAACCGCCTATTGCGAGCACGAGGATTGTCTGGAGGACTCCTTCTACACCTACCGCTACTACACTGTGGGGGGAAAGGAGTGCCCCTCCCTCTACTTCGACCCCCTCATCGTCATCGGCGGAGACCGGAAAAAGGAGAACTCCCGGGAGCCCAACTACTGCACCCGCTGCGACCGCCACCATTACCTCCCCGGCAAGGAGTACACCTTCTTTACCCTAAAACCCCTGGGCCAACAGGCTGGAAGCGGCAATATCGACCCCCTTCGAAGCGAGCTCTCGGCCCTGAAAAGCGGCAGCGACAACTCCCTCCTATCCCGGCACCTGAACGAGAAGTTTGGCGCCGACCCGGAACAGCGGATCAACCTCAACGCCCTGTTGGTGGATTGCATCGCCGAAAAGGCCCTCATCTACCTCTACGCCGAGCAGAACCTCCTCCCCGAGGAGCTCCTCCTCCGGCTGGTGAACGAGCTGAACCTGGACCGGGGCTACATGAAAAAGACCCTCACGGAAAATGGCAGGCCTGTAAACCTGGATCAGCAGGTGCTGGAGGGGATTTTTTAATTGCTGGGGACGGAGCACGATGTTTTCGATCTTTTGGGCACATCCCCCGGGGGTTTCCCGGTTTT
>CAYMWV010000123.1:0-1211 GCA_964394395.1 uncultured Sediminispirochaeta sp. | reverse complement strand
GGGCTCCCCTTCGGGGAGTAAAGCGGCGCTTTTCGCCGCTTCCTGCCGGTCGCAGCTGCGCCGCCCCGGCGCCGGGGGGTACCGCTTCGCCCCCTTGTGCGAGGCAATCTCAAATGAGTACAGGAGGTGTTCCATGGAAGATAAGATTCAAGCGAAAACAGAAATGGTGCTATCTGGGGTTACCCTTGAGGCTCTGCAGGGAGATATCGCCTCCCAAAGCGATATCGATGCGGTGGTAAACGCCGCAAACGCCCAACTCTTACCCGGAGGTGGGGTAGCCGGGGCGATTCATCGTGTCGCTGGTCCCGGCTTGGCCGAAGAGTGCCGCCCCCTGGCCCCAATCAAGCCTGGAGAGGCGGTAATTACCTCGGCCCACAAGCTTCCCAACCGCTGCGTAATCCACTGCCTGGGGCCGATTTTTGGCGTAGACAAACCAGAGGCGAAGCTCCTGGCCGCCTGTTATCGCAGAGCCCTGCAGCTGGCCGATGAAAAGGGCTTATCCTCGGTGGCTTTCCCGGCGATCTCCACCGGAGCTTTCGGCTACCCCCTGAGAGAGGGAGCGCACGTTGGCTTGGCTACGGTTATAGAGACCCTGCCCCGGCTAACATCGGTGAAACTGGTACGTTTCGTCCTCTATTCCGGAGCGGATTTGGGGGTGTTTCGGGAGGAGTTGGGGAATCTGGTATGATATATCGGTCAGTTTATATCTGCCGTAACAGAGGCAGTTCAACCTTCAGAAGCATAATGATTGTCTCTTCCAGTCGTATAAAAGGTTTTTTGTACAATGCAATAAGCAATTTCGATTGTAAATTGTTTACTGTGGTGAAGGGATAAGAAGATGAAAAAACCTGGATTCTATGATATCTATTTTGCCCGGCTGATGTCGACTTTGGGGGGAAGGATACGTAAAAGGATGGAAAAGAGCAATGAATTGGCAACATGCCGGAGACGGTGTTCTCCGCCTGAACCCTCTCGCTCCAGGATTGTATAGCTCCCATATCCGCACTGTTCATACCATTCTCGATCATATCTATCGACTGCCCGAGGATGATCTCTCTCTGGAGACCCTTTCCGGGCTTGCCGGTTATTCACCTTTCCATTTTCACAGGATCTTTAAAGAGGTTTCAGGGGAGACAATGAAGCGGTACGCCCTCCGGATTCGGCTTGAGAAGGCCGCCCGGACCTTGAAGGAGGAGGGCTGTTCAGTGACC
>CAYMWV010000122.1:0-10760 GCA_964394395.1 uncultured Sediminispirochaeta sp. | reverse complement strand
ATCTTTCCTTTATTCCTCCCCTACCAATGCATATCTTTGCCCCCCTTATCGGATGGGACGAGAGCAAAGGCTGGGACTATGAATGGGAAATGGTAACCGAGAAAGACGACGAGGGGAATGATGTCGAGGTTATGAAGGAAATCAAACCCGATGGTGTAGATTACTCAAAGATCACCAGTTTCTGGGGTGTCGATACCGACGTTACCAAGGTTGTTGGGAACGGTCCTTTTAAACTTAAAGAGTATGTCCCCAGTCAGAAGGTAGTATTGGAAAAGAACCCCTACTACTATGAAAAAGATGAAGAAGGCAATCAGCTGCCCTATCTTGATGAGGTAGTATATGTAATCGTCGAAGATCAGGATACCCAGCTGGCAAAATTTCTTGCTGGAGAGCTGGATTTTTACGTTCTCCGGGGGGAAGACTACGCTACCCTTGTGGATAAAAAAGATGAAGTCGGTTTTGAGCTGTACAGTGTAGGCCCGGCTGCTTCAACACAATTTATTGTGTTTAATCAGACCCCCGAGGGGCTTCCGGAATACAAACGGGCCTGGACGGAGAATAAGGATTTCCGTCTGGCCATGGCCCATCTTGTGGACCGTCAGGCCATTATAGATAATATTGCCTACGGCTTCGGCTATCCCCAGTACAGCTTTGTACCCAAGATTTCTCCCTATTATTGGGACGGTGCGGATGATGCCGCTGCCAAATATGATCCGGAAAAGGCCAAGGAGATCCTTGATTCCATCGGATACAAAGACACCAATGGGGACGGTATCCGCGAAGACGGTGAAGGAAACGATCTTGTCCTCGCTATGACCACCAACGCCGGTAATTCGGTGCGTGAGCAGATCGGTGAAATGTTTGCCCAGGAATGCAATAAGGTCGGCGTTAAGGTAGAATTCCAGCCGGAAGATTTTAATGTAATGGTAGGAAAACTGCTATCCGGTAAGGACTGGGATATAATTCTGATCGGTTTAACCGGTTCAGTTGATCCCATCAGCGGAGCAAATGTGTATCCCTCTTCCGGAAACCTGCACATGGTGCATCCGAACCAAACATCTCCCCTGCGGGACTGGGAGAAGAGGGTTGACGAAGCCTGGAAGGTTGCCAACAACACAACCGATGAAGCGCAGCGTGAACGGGGTTTTCAGACCATCCAGGAAATATGGGTTGAGTACAATCCCTGGATTTACACATATAACGAAGCTACCATGCATGCCTATAAAAAAGAGTATGGTAATATTAAGCCGTATCCCATTAATGACTATAGCTGGGACGGTATTCTCAGCCGGATGTATATGAAATAATAGCATCCCGCAATATTCTCAATTGAAAATTCTCCGGGCGGGGTTACCCCGCCCGGTTTTACTATCCTTTCTATAGGAATTGTAGATGAAGACATTCAAGGATTTCAACTGGCGCTTTACCTTTGTTATAGATATTGTTCTTTTTGTTATTTTGCTTTTAACCGGGCGTAGTATCTTCCTCTCCCTCCTTATTACGGAAGCCATCCTATGGCTGGTACGGCTTATATGGATAAGTCCCATGATGCTGCGGTTTATTCTGCGGCGCTTTCTCCACATGATCCCCATCATTATCATAGTAGTTGCCATAGGATTTGCCCTTATACAGCTGGCTCCCGGTGATATTTTTACGCAAATGAGTATGAATCCTGATATTCGCCCTCAGGAGCTGGAGAATTTTCGTAAGAGTTTCGGGCTGGATCAACCCTGGTATGTACAGTTTTTCCGTTATCTCTGGAACGCTCTGCGGGGCGATTTCGGCTTTTCCGAAAATTTTAAGGCCCCTGTTTTTTCCTTGGTAAGTCAACGGGCGGGAAATACCCTCATTCTCAGTTTTGCCACTATCCTGCTTGCCTGGGGGTTTTCAATCCCCGCCGGGATTTTCGCGGCGACCCACCAGTATAAAGTACAGGATCAGGCCATTTCGGTATTTGCCTTTTTCGGCTTGAGTATTCCCAACTATTTTTTGGCCTTTTTATTGATATATATAATCTCTTCTACCGGGAACTGGCTTCCCATGGGGGGTATGTACAGTGTAAATGTAGATGAATTATCTGCAGTTGGAAAATTCATTGATCTCATTAGACATATGATACTGCCGGTATTTGTTATTGCCACCAGCGCAACTGCGGGCCTGACCAGAATTATGCGCGCCAATATGCTGGAAGTTATGGGGCAGCAGTATGTGATAACTGCCCGGGCAAAGGGCCTAAAGCGCTCCACGGTAATCTATAAGCATGCCCTCCGGAATGCCATCAATCCCATGATCACAATTTTCGGTTTTCAGTTTGGTGCAATCTTAGGCGGCTCTGCCCTGGTTGAGCAGGTGCTGGCATGGCCCGGATTAGGAAAATTAATCCTCAGGGCCCTGCTTACCCAGGATTTGTATCTCGTTGTAGGGAGTCTGATATATGGAGTGGTTCTGTTGATGCTAGGCAACTTGCTGGCGGATATTCTGCTGGCTCTGGTAGACCCCAGGGTGAGGATCGGATAGCCATGAAGAAAATAAAACCTGATATGAGAGAACTTGCAACCGGGGATTTGTCCGAACTTGAAGCCCGCGAAGGGATCGCCGAGAAGAGTGAAACCCTGCTGGATCTCTATTGGCGGCGTTTTAAGAAACACACCCTGGGAAAGGTTGGGGCGATTATTCTCATCCTTCTGTATAGCACTGCATTATTGGCCGACTTTGTCAGTCCCTACGATATGGCTTATACGGATAAATCCAAATCCTATCATCCCCCTTCTAAAGTCTACTTTTTGTATGGTAATAATGAAGGCAAAACCTCGTTCCGGCCGTATACCTACGAGAAACGGATTACTAATGTGGCCTTTAAAGAGTATGGTGTGGTCCCGCTGTACACATTACGGGTACTTTCGTTGGAAACACGTCCCGGTAAGATGGAGCTGCGGGCGATGTCGCTCTCGAAAGATCCGGTAGAACGAAAGGCTGATATTCTTTCGCAAGTAGCAAGTTACTACAGCATCGATGTGGATCATCCCGCTTTAAGAGACTTTGCCGAACAGATTGATTCAATACAGGATGATCCCAGAAAAGATGTGCAGATCACCCTTCCCCTGTTGGAACAGCGGGTGGGTGATGAGATGGAGGAGCGCAAGGTTATACTGGCAAAGGGGAACAAGAATTTTATTAAAATGTTTAACCGTGGGATTCCTTATAAGTTCCTCGGGCTCTTTACCGCCACAACCCACCTGTTCGGGAGCCCTACGGGGGGATATTTCCCCTGGGGTACCGATACCCTGGGTCGTGATATAGTAAGCCGTCTTATTCATGGATCCCGAATCAGCCTCTCTGTAGGGGTAATCGGCGCCCTCATTACGTTCTTCTTCGGTTTAATTATTGGGGGATTGGCTGGCTACTTCGGCGGCGTTATTGATAATCTGCTTATGCGCTTTGCGGAAGTAATAATAAGTTTTCCCAGCCTCTATCTTTTGTTTACACTGCGGGCGGCATTTCCCTCCAGCCTGAATTCAATACAGGTGTATTTGTTGATTGTAATTATCCTTAGCGCAATAGGTTGGGCAAGCCTCGCCCGGATTATTCGCGGGTTAGTACTTTCAATAAAGAACGAAGACTTTGTCTTGTCCGCCCGCACAATGGGGCTAAGCCATTTTAAGGTTATCCGCAGGCATATTCTACCCAATACCCTGAGTTACGTGATTGTGCAGGCAACCATTACCATCCCCAGTTATATCCTGGGTGAATCCACCCTGAGCCTTTTAGGTCTGGGGATTAATGAACCCCAGAGTTCCTGGGGATTAATGCTGCGAGTAGCCAGGAATTATCGGGTTGTACAGGATTTCCCCTGGATTCTAATACCGGGTGCGGCAATATTTCTGGCCATAATGGCCTGGAACTTTTTTGGCGATGGTATCCGCGATGCGGTAGATCCAAAGAGTAAACACTAAGAGAGAACAAAATGACAGAACACTTACTTGAAGTTAAGGGATTAAAGACACATTTCCATATGCATGACCACGTGGTACGTGCGGTGGACGGCGTGAGTTTTTATCTGGACAAGGGGGAGACCCTCGGTATTGTGGGAGAATCCGGCTGTGGAAAGTCCATCACCAGTATGTCCATCATGCGTTTGATCCAGTCGCCTCCGGGGAAAATTGAAGCTGGGGAGATTTTCTTTCACGATAGAGATCTTCTTACACTTACAGAAGAGCAGATGCGGAGAATCAGGGGCAATGATATATCCATGATTTTTCAGGAACCCATGACCAGTCTGAACCCGGTCTTTACTGTGGGTTATCAAATCTCCGAGGTCCTTATGCTTCATAGAAACATGAGTAAAGATGAAGCGCTATCGGAAAGTACTCGGCTTCTAAAAATGGTCGGTATATCTGATCCCGAGGAACGGGTTGAAGAATACCCTTTTCAATTATCCGGAGGGCTCCGGCAGAGAGTGATGATCGCCATGGCCATGGCGTGTGAACCAGCTGTTCTGATTGCCGACGAACCAACCACCGCACTTGATGTAACCATTCAGGCTCAGATCCTGAGGCTTATGCGGGATCTGACGGACCAGCATAGTACCTCCATCATGTTTATCACCCACGATATGGCAGTTATCGCCAGCTTTTGTCAGCGGGTAATGGTTATGTATGCCGGGCTGGTGGTGGAATCTGCTCCTGTGCGTACCATGTTCAAAAATAGCCTGCATCCCTATACCGTGGGCTTGTTAAACAGCATCCCCCTTCTCGGGGAAGTAAAAAGGAGCGCTGCCGGAGAGCAGCACCTGTTAAAGGTAATCCCCGGAACCCTGCCGGATCCCAAGAATTATCCCAAGGGTTGCCGCTTCGCTCCGCGTTGTACAAAAGCGATGGAGCGCTGCAAGCACGAAAGGCCCGCCTTTGTAGAACTGGAACCGGGACACGGAGTGCGTTGTTTTCTCCATTCTGATGAAACAGCACCGGCACAGGAGGCACAAAAGTGAGTGATACCTTATTACATGTGCAGAATTTGAAAAAAATATTTCCGGTTAAAGCCAGTGCGTTTTCTTCTAAAAAGTTAATGTTGAAAGCTGTTGACGGGGTTTCCCTGCAGTTAAAACGTGGAGAAACTTTGGGATTAGTGGGAGAATCTGGCTGCGGCAAGACCACCGTCGGGCGCTGTCTCTTGCGTTTATATGAACCGGATGAAGGGAGGGTCTTTATAGATCCTGATAACACTCAAATTGAGAAAGTAGCAAAACTGGACCGTGAGCGCAATGTGTTGGAGCAGAAGCTGAGTGAACTGGAAAGCGGTTTGGCGATAGTACGCAAAGACGTACGGGATTTAAAGCGGCAAATAAAGCATTTACAAACAGAAGCAGATCATCTGGCTGCTTCCAGCGATCTGCTGGCGATGTCTAAACCTGAGTTAAAGAAAAACAGGCGGCGGGTCCAGATGGTTTTTCAGGATCCATGGGCCTCTCTTAATCCCCGTATGATCGTAAAAGATATAATCGCAGAGGGTCCTCGTGAATTTCGGACCCATAACCACAAAGATATTGATCCCCTTGTCCAGGACCTTCTAAGGAAAGTTGGCTTGCCCGTTGCGGCTGCCAACAGATATCCCCATGAATTCTCCGGAGGACAGCGGCAACGTATCGGTATTGCCAGGGCCCTTGCGGTAAATCCATCGTTGATAGTCTGTGATGAACCGGTTTCTGCGCTGGATGTTTCGATACAAGCCCAGGTGCTAAACCTTCTCATCAGTCTGCAGGATGATTTTGAGCTGACCTATATCTTTATTGCCCATGACTTGAGTGTAGTGCAGTATATCTCCGACCGTGTTGCGGTTATGTATCTCGGGCGCATCGTAGAGCTTGCGGAGAGTAAAACCCTCTATGAAAATCCCAGGCATCCCTACACCATCTCGCTGCTCTCCTCCGTTCCGGTAGCAGATCCCGATTACAAAGGGGATGAAATTATTCTGGAGGGAGATGTACCCAGTCCGGTCAATCCGCCCTCGGGCTGTACCTTTCCCCCCCGGTGCCGCCATAAAATAGATATCTGTTCCAAGGTATCCCCGGAGTTGAAAGATGACGGCAACGGCCATGTTTTCGCCTGTCATAATCCTCCCTCATAGAGGAGCCTATGATACCGGTAAAAGCACACCTGTTCCTGGATTTTAAGGGAGATACTCTTCTCTATCTGCGCAACCGTATGCGCTACCGCATTTTTTATCTGGCCGGTTTTCTACTTCTCTTATTCGGGCTTATATTCGGTATGGATGCTGAAGAAGATTTCTCGGGGAGCCGTCTCGGCGGCACCCTCTTTTATTTGGTGCTCTTGCTTGTTTTTTTGATACAGGCACTTTTATCCCGCGGATTCTGTTTTGATATTGTCAGTCAGAGAGTATACCGTGTGATCACATTTGCAGGTATACAGCTCCCCCTGGTTTCATCTTCCCGTTCCCTGGAGAATGCCCGGGGAGTTGTGGTGCAGCGCATTGTCCTACTGAAGCGTGTTGAAGGAGAGGGGCGGCATCGGCGGCTGGAAGATTTCTTTCGGCAGCGCAGCCGATTGTTTAAACTGTATGTAGAGTTGAGAGACACAAAACTGCTGCTTGCGGAGAGCACCTATGTTGAAGAAATTGAGGCCTACGCCCAGGGAATCTCCGCCTTTTTACAGATTCCCCAGCACTGGGAAGAGATCTAACACCAAAGGGCCCTGGAACAGCTTTGTTATGCATAATAGTTTACAGAGGGGAGGTAATACGTGATGTTGAATAGATCGATTGTTTTTGGAGGAGGCTGTTTCTGGTGCATTGAGGCAGCCTTCCGGCGCATCCCCGGGGTGATTAAGGCAGAAAGCGGTTACGCCGGGGGGGAGACGGAGAACCCGGACTACGAATCGGTCTGTACCGGGGAGAGTGGCCACGCCGAGGTTGTCCGGGTGGAGTGGGATCCGGAGCAGGTCTCGCTCCAGGAGCTTCTTGAGCTCTTCTGGAAGGTCCATGATCCAGGCAGCCTGAACCGGCAGGGGGCAGATGTGGGAAGTCAGTATCGGTCGGCCATCTACTACACAGAGCCGGAACAGCTGAAGACGATTGAAGCATCCATAAGTGCCCTGGAGGCTTCGGGGAAGCTCTCTGCGCCCCTGGTGACTGAAATCGCTCCGCTGAAACAGTTCTACCCTGCAGAGCCATATCACAAGGACTACTATGAGCGCCACCCCTATGCGGGGTACTGCCGGGTGGTCATTCAGCCTAAATTGAAGAAGGCGGGGCTGCCGGAAGAGACAATATTTAAAAAAAAGTGAATAAATATACACTATTTCCACCACCGCTCCCCTCTACTTCTTGATAAAGTTGTATATTTTTCTTTATACTCAACCTTAATAATCAGAAAGGACAAAGGAGGAAAGCGATGCGCAACGTAACAAAGATCGCTGTGATCCTGCTGGCAGCACTGCTGCTAACCGGGATTGTGGCATGTCAGAAGGATGGTGGCGGCACCATCAAGATTGGTGTAGCAGGAGCCCACAGTGGTGACCTGGCATCCTATGGACTTCCCACGGTAAAAGCCGCCGAGCTGGTGGTAAAAGAAGCCAATGAGAACGGTGGGGTCTTAGGGAAACAGATTGAACTGGTAGTTGAAGATGATGTGTGTAAACCCGAAGTGGCTACCAACACCGCCAGTAAGCTGGTAGGTGAAAAGGTTGTGGGTGTAATCGGACACATCTGCTCCGGTGCGACCAAATCGGCCATGGGCATTTACAAGGATTCCAACATCTTTGCCATCTCCCCTTCGGCAACCAATCCCCCGCTTACCCAGAGTGGTGACTACCCCAACTTCTTCCGGACCATTGCTCCGGACGATGCTCAGGCAAAGCTACAGGTCGATTTTGCTCTGGATGAGCTCGGCTTTACCAAGCTGGCAGTTATCCATGACAAGGGCGATTACGGTAAGGGCCTTGCGGAGTTTGCCAAGGGGTTTCTCGAAGCGGACAGCCGGGCAGAGGTAGTACTCTACGAAGGTATCACCCCTGGTGCGGTGGATTACACTGCGGTTATCAACAAGGTTGAAGCATCCGGTGCGGAAGCTATCATCTACGGCGGATACCATCCCGAAGCTTCCAAGATTGTTACTCAGATGCGGAAGACCGGAATGGATCTCACCTTTATCTCCGATGATGGAGTTAAGGACGACACCTTCATCAAGGTAGCCGGCGACTATGCCGAAGGCGTCTACGCCACCGGTCCCCGGGACACCACCAGTAACCCCATTGCCCAGAAGGCGATAAAAGCTCATCAGGATGAGTACGGTGAAGACCCCGGTGCCTTCTTCCTCAACGCTTATGCAGCTGCCATGGCTCTGGTAAATGCAATCGAAGCGGCCGATTCTACCGACTACGATGCGGTAACCAAGGCGCTGAGAAGCGAATGGGTAGAGACCCCCCTCGGAAAGATCAAGTTTGACGAGAAGGGCGATGCCATCGGAATCGGTTTCTCCATGTACCAGGTGAAAAACGGTACATACGAAGAGATTCAGTAACAGGCAACAGTTCATTTCCCGGGCGGACCGTTCGGTCCGCCCGTTTCCTCTTTACGGAGTAGATGATGAATATGCAATTCTTTCTAGGGCTGTTTCTCGGTGGTATGACCCGGGGGAGTATCTATGCCCTTCTGGCCCTGGGATACACCATGGTGTATGGTATTATCCAGCTGATCAACTTTGCCCACGGAGAAATTTACATGATTGGGGCTTTTACGGCCTTGATTGTGGCGGGGGTGCTAACCTTAAGCGGTATGCCTATGTTGGCAATCTTTGCGATTGCCCTGGTTGTAGCGGTCGTCTATTCAATGGGCTACGGCTATACCATCGAGAAGGTGGCGTATAAACCCCTCCGGCGGGCTCCCCGTCTTTCGGTACTGATCAGTGCAATTGGAATGTCAATTTTCCTGCAGAACTACGTCCTGCTTGCCCAGACCTCGGACTTTCAACCCTTTCCGGCTCTCATTCCCGACTTCGCATTTCTTGAGCCCTACAGGAGAATTATCAGCTCCAGCCAGCTCTTTATTCTGGTGACCACCGCTATTGTGATGGTTCTACTTACCATATTGATAAAATATACCAGGATGGGTAAGGCGATGCGGGCTACAAGTCAGGACAAGACCATGGCCATGCTGGTGGGTATTAATGTGAACAGGGTTGTTTCGGTCACCTTTCTAATCGGATCGGGAACCGCTGCCCTCGGGGGTCTTCTTATCAGCTCCCATATTGGTCAGATAAACTTCTATATCGGTTTTCTGGCGGGTATCAAAGCCTTTGTGGCCGCCGTCTTAGGCGGTATCGGGTCGGTTCCCGGGGCGGTGCTTGGCAGTTTTGTCCTCGGGATGACTGAAAGTTTCGGAACGGGACTGATTTCCAGCGACTATGAAGATGTGTTTGCCTTCATCTTTCTCATTTTGATTCTGATCTTTCGTCCCGAAGGGCTTCTGGGCCGATCGACAAAGCAGAAGGTTTAGGGAGGCGTTATGTTCAATCTTAGGAAAGAGGTGAAAACTTCCCTGCTTACCGCCCTGTGGTTCATGGTTCTCACCTTTCCGGTGATGGTAATCAAGGTGAACACCATAGATGATGTGGTGGAATGGCGCTGGGAGCGGCTTGCCCTGGTAGGTTTTGGAACCTTCTTTATCTCCGCCCTCTACCGTTATATGCTTCATCGAAAGAAAACCGGTGGCAGGAAGGAGCGGAAAGCTCCTGTCCTGCGTTTCAAAAAGGGCGGGGATGGTATAACCCTGGACAGCGGATTCTTTGCTCAGAAGAAGGTAGCAGTTCCCGGCCTGGCCCTGATTTGCCTGGCCATCATCCTCTTCCCCTTTCTCTTTTCCATGTACCAGACCGGAATCATGACAACCGCCCTGCTCTATGTGATGCTGGGGATGGGTTTGAATATTGTAGTTGGGCTGGGTGGAATGCTCCATCTGGGCTATATCGCCTTCTACGCCGTAGGGGCCTACACCTACGCCCTGCTCAACTACCATTTTGGGCTCAGTTTCTGGATGGCCCTTCCCCTGGGCGGTTTTTTCGCCTTCCTTTTCGGTATCCTTTTGGGAGTGCCGGTACTCCGGCTTAAAGGGGATTATCTGGCAATTGTTACCCTCGGCTTTGCCGAGATTATCCGGATTATTCTGGAAAACTGGAATGACTTCTCCTTCGGCCCCAGCGGGATAGCTAACATCCCCCGGCCCGGGTTTTTCGGGATAAAACTTAGCCTTCAGCAATCCACAGTCTTTACCTACTTCATCATTGTGGTGCTGGTTGCTTTCACCATCTTCATTGTGGCCCGGTTGAAAAACTCCAGGTTGGGTCGGGCCTGGGAGGCGATGCGGGAGGATGATATCGCCTGTGAGGCGATGGGGGTGGATATTACGAAAACCAAGGTAACCGCTTTTGCAATCGGCGCACTCTGGGCCGGTATCGCCGGAGTGGTTTTTGCGGCGAAGACCACCTTTATCAACCCTGCAAGTTTTACCGTCTGGGAATCTATTGTTGTTCTCAGTCTGGTGGTCCTGGGAGGAATGGGATCGATAACCGGAGTGGTGGTTGGTGCGATGCTGCTTATCCTGCTCCCCGAATACCTTCGGGCCTTCTCGGAGTACCGGATGCTGCTCTTCGGGATTATCCTGGTGGTGATGATGATTTTCAAGCCCGACGGGATTATCAAGGCGAAACGGCATGTCTTTACCTTCTCCGGCGGGGATCCTCCAAAGGATCC